>NZ_JBWKRS010000001.1:0-119095 GCF_059419385.1 Pseudomonas sp. GW821-FHT05H12
CCCCCCCCCCCCCCCCCCCCCCCCCCCCCCCCCCCCCCCCCCCCCCCCCCCCCCCCCCCCCCCCCCCCCCCCACTACCGTTAATGGGTGCCTTGGAAGATGATGTTTTCGGGGTTGAAATGCTCTACCGAGCTACCCGGTTGTGGCAGGCCGAGGATATGGCCCTTGATCTTGCCAACCACGTGCATTTCGCAGGGCTTGCAGTCGAACTTCAGGGTCAGCACTTCATCACCGTGAATCAACTGCATCGGCGCGACCTTGGTCTTCACCCCGGTCACACCCTTGGCCTGTTTGGGGCACAGGTTGAACGAGAACCGCAGGCAATGCTTGGTGATCATCACCGGCACTTCGCCAGTTTCTTCGTGGGCTTCAAAGGCCGCGTCGATCAGCTTCACCCCATGACGGTGGTAGAAGTCGCGGGCTTTCTGGTTGTAGACGTTGGCCAGGAACGACAAATGCGCTTCCGGGTACACCGGTGGTGGTGTGGTCTCGGCTTTACGTCCGCCACGAGGGTGAGCGGCCACACGGGCAGCTGTCAACGCTTCGATCACTTCGCGACGCAAGGCCTTGAGCTGCGAATTGGGGATGAAGAACGCTTGCGGTGCATCCAGCTGGATGTTCGTGGCGTGGTATTCGGTGGTGCCCAACTGGCCAAGCAGGTCACGCAGGGTGTCCAGCGCCTGTTCCGGTTTGTTGGCGACGCCAAACGGGCCGGGCAGGGTCACGCTGGCGCTGATGCCTTCTTCGCTGGTGGCGGTCACTTCCAGCTGTTCTTCGCGCAGACGAGCAGCCCAGGTCAGGCCGATGCGGCGCTCGGATGAGGTCTTGAGCAGCGCCTGTTGCCAGTTGTGGTCCAGGTTGCGGTTCAACGGGTGGTTCGGGCGCAACTGGTGCAGGCCGGCCGGCATTTCATTCGGCTCGACGCGGTAGCGGTAGCGCTTCTCGCCGTCTTCCTCGAATTCGCCTTTAGGCTCGGCGATGTTGGCGCGGAAACCCACCACTTCGCGCTTGATCAGCACGTTGAGGCCGTCGCCGTTGGACAGTGGCTCATGAGTGACCACTTGCAGATCACGCTTGCCGGCTTTTTCCACCACACCCACCGGCAAACCGGTGAAGGTCGGGGTGTCGAAGGCGCCGATGTCGACCTTACGGTCGGTGACGAAATAGTCGGTGCTGCCACGGTGGAAGGTTTTTTCCGGGTCGGGCAGGAAGAAGTGTGCGGTACGGCCGCTGGACGCGCGGGCCAGGTCCGGGCGGTCTTCGAGCACGTCATCGAGGCGCTGGCGGTAGTAGGCGGTGATGTTCTTCACATAGCCCATGTCCTTGTAGCGGCCTTCGATCTTGAATGAACGCACACCGGCTTCGACCAGGGCGCGAATGTTGGCGCTCTGGTTGTTGTCTTTCATCGACAGCAGGTGTTTTTCAAAGGCCACGACGCGGCCCTGGTCATCTTTCAAGGTGTACGGCAGGCGGCAAGCCTGGGAGCAGTCGCCGCGGTTGGCGCTGCGGCCGTTCTGCGCGTGGGAGATGTTGCACTGCCCGGAGAACGCCACGCACAGCGCGCCGTGGATGAAGAACTCGATGGCGGCATCGGTCTCGTCGGCGATGGCGCGGATTTCCTGCAGGTTCAGCTCACGGGCCAAGACCAACTGGGAGAAACCGGCCTGGTCGAGGAACTTGGCGCGACCCAGGGTGCGGATGTCGGTCTGGGTACTGGCATGCAGCTCGATGGGCGGAATATCCAGCTCCATCACGCCCATGTCCTGCACGATCAAGGCGTCAACGCCGGCGTCGTAGAGCTGATGGATCAGCTTGCGCGCCGGTTCCAGTTCGTTGTCATGCAAGATGGTGTTGATGGTGGTGAACACGCGCGCGTGGTAACGGCGGGCGAACTCGACCAGCCCGGCGATATCGCTGACGTCGTTACAGGCGTTATGGCGGGCGCCGAAACTTGGGCCGCCGATGTAGATGGCGTCGGCGCCATGCAAGATAGCCTCCCGCGCGATGGCGACATCGCGGGCAGGGCTGAGCAATTCAAGGTGATGCTTGGGCAAGGACATAGTTTTTTTAGTCAGGCTTGTCACGGTTGAGGCGCGCATTGTAGCCGTGAAATGCCTGGGCAGCATCTACCGCAGGGCTGTCGGGCTTTGGCGAGGTGGGTCAGGGGATATCTGTATTGGCCGTGCGGCCGCCATCGCAGGCAAGCCAGCTCCCACAGTCGAGCGCATTTCAACGGGTGAACGCGGTCCCCTGTGGGAGTTGTCGAGCTTCAGCGAGGCTGCGAAGGCGGTGGGTCAGGCTACATCTTTATTGGCTGTGCCGCCGCCATCGCTGGCAAGCCAGCTCCTACAGTGGGTGTCAGGCCTTGGCCGCCATCGCGGTGACTTCCACGCGCATGCCTTGTACCGCCAAGGCGGCCACGCCCACGGCGGCGCGAACCGGCCATGGTTTGGCGAAAAAGCGCTTGTAGACTTCGTTGAACGCGGCGCGATCGGCCATGTCGGTGAGGTAGATGGTCAGGTGCATCACCCGGTCCATGGAGCTGCCGGCTTTTTCCAGGGCGACTTTCAGGGCTTGCAGGGTGCATTCGCTTTGCAGGGTGATATCGCCCAGTTCCAGGCTGCCATCGGCGCGGGTTGGCACCTGGGTGGAGACCAGGATGCCGTTGAAACCGATCACATCGGAAGAAATGGAGTCGGCGTCAGGATCGGGCGTGAAGGACAGGTCGTGGTTGGCCATGGGGTTCTCTTGGCAGGAAAAAGGGCCGTCAGTCTAACCCCTTGGCTCAGCGCAGGTCACTGCGCAGCTCGCGCACGCCACGGCCCAGGCGCTGGCGCAACAGGGTGCGCAAGGTGGAACCGTCGGCATAACCGACCTCACTGGCAATCGCCTCGATGTCCATGTCGCCACCGTGCAACAGCGATTGCGCACGTTCCACACGCAGGTCCTGGAAGTACGACAGCGGTGACTTGCCCAGCACGTCTTCGCAGCGCCGTTGCAACGTGCGGCGGCTGGTGGCCAGGGCCGAGGCAGCTTCCTGCAGCGAGAAACCCTGCTTGAGCCGCTCCCGCGACCAGCGCTCGAAGCGCAGGATCAACGGGTCGGCCTGGGCCAGGTGGTTGGGAATAATGTACGGCGCCTGCAAGGTGCGAATATCCGCCAGCAGGTAGCGCGACACCACATTCGACAATTCCGGGCTGGCCTGGCGAATCAGCCACAGCGCCAGGTCCAGGTGGCCCATGGCGGCGCCTGCAGTCACGCCCACATCGGTCTGTACCAGCATGCGTGACTCATCAAGTTTCACATGTGGGTAGCGCTGGCGAAACAGCGGGGCCAGCCACCAGGTGGTGGTGGCCGGGCGATGGTCCAGCAGGCCGGTTTCGGCGAAGAAAAATGTGCCCACACACGACGCGGCGATTTGCGCGCCTTGGGCATGCCATTTCAATAACTGCGTCTTGGCGTCACGCACATCCGCCCGCGCCAGTGCGGGCACCAACAGCTCAGGGCTGGCGGTGGCCGGCGCAGGCAGGACGACCCAGTCGGGTTTGTGCTGGTCATTGATCGGTTGGGTCGGAATAAGCAGGCCATGGCGGGTGTGTACCTTCTTGCGTACCCCGACCAGGGACACCTCGAACACCGGTCCGGTGGGCGAAAGCGTGTTGGCTAACGAGAAGGCATCAAGAAACACCGAGAGCCCGGTGTCGAACAAACCTTCCAGGGCAAGGATGGATAAGCGCATGGCGTAAATGGTCTCAAAGTTGGCATTTAGGACGATACTGCATCGCGCCCACGACTGCCATATTGGCGGCTCCAAACCTCACCGGAGCAACACTATGAAAGTCATGGCCATCGTCTCGATCCCCCAGCCACTCAGCCCTGAGCAGCAAGCGCGGATCATGCCCAAGGAAGTCCCCGCCACCCTGCAGTTGTACCTGGACGGCAAGATCGAGCAATTCTGGTTTCGGCACGACGTGCTGGGTGTGATCTTCCTGCTGGAAGTGCAGAGCATCGAAGAGGCCAAAACCCTGGTAGAAGGTCTGCCCCTGGGTGATGAGGGCCTGAGCCAGTGCGAGTTCATCCCCGTCGGCCCGCTGGCGCCGCTCGGCTTGCTGTTGCAAGGCCGCTGACCGGCAGGCGCCGTCGGTAGTCGACGGCGCCTGTTAGTTCATGCCCAGCGGCGGAACAGCACGCTGGCATTCACCCCGCCAAACCCGAAGCCATTGGACAGCGCATACTCGATCGGCAATGGCCGGGCTTCACCGCGCACCATGTCCAACCCGTCGGCCAGCGCGTCCGGGTTTTCCAGGTTCAGCGTCACCGGGGCCACCTGGTCACGCAAGGCCAGCACGGTAAAGATCGCCTCGATCCCGCCCGCAGCGCCCAACAAGTGGCCGGTGGCGGATTTGGTCGAGCTGATCGCCGGGCTGCCCTGGGCACCGAATACCGTCTTGATCGCGGCCAGTTCGCCCTTGTCACCCACGGGCGTCGAGGTAGCGTGGGCGTTCAGGTACTGCACTTGCGCAGGTTCGATGCCGGCCTGGCGCAGCGCCTGGGTCATCGCCCGGCGTGCACCGTCACCGTCTTCCGGGCCAGCGGTCATGTGATACGCATCGGCACTGGTGCCGTAACCCACCAGCTCGGCAATCGGCTGCGCGCCACGGGCCAGGGCGTGCTCCAGTTCTTCGATCACCAGGATGCCGGCGCCTTCGCCCATGACGAAGCCGTCGCGAGCCTGGTCAAACGGGCGTGAGGCGCGCTCGGGGCTGTCGTTAAAGTCGCTGGACAGCGCCCGCGCCGCCGCGAAACCCGCCAGGCTGACCCGGTGGATCGCCGCTTCGGCACCGCCACACACGGCCACATCCACCTCGCCGGCACGAATCATCCGCGCGGCGTCACCAATGGCTTGCACGCCCGCCGCACAGGCGGTCACAGGCGCGCCCAATGGGCCTTTCAAACCATAATTGATCGACACATGCCCGGCCGCCATGTTGCTCAGAAACGACGGAATGGTGAACGGCGACAGGCGACGTGGGCCTTTGCTGTCAGTGGTGCGCACGGCATCGGCAATGGCCGGGAAGCCGCCCACGCCCGAAGCAATGATGGTGGCGGTGCGTTCCTGCTCCTCGACCGTCTTCGGTGCCCAGCCGGCTTGCTTCAACGCCTCATCCGCCGCCGCCAGGGCGAACAGGATGAAGCGGTCCATCTTGCGCTGCTCCTTGGCGGCCAACAGCCGATCCGGGTTAAAACCGGCTTGAGGGTCTTGCTCCACGCTCTGCACCTGGCCGCCGATGCTGACGGCCAGGTCGCCGATCAGTTCTTCCGGCAGGCGACGAATGCCCGATTGCCCGTTCAGCAAGCGTTGCCAGGTGGATTCAACACTGGCACCCAACGGCGTCAGTGCGCCCATGCCTGTCACCACGATACGTTTACTCATGATCAATCGACTCCGGTTGCGTTGAGGGTACAGACCCTATGGACGTCACTATCATCATGAAAGTAACATGGCGTCACACAAGTTTGTACTCGCACACAGGAACGCCGATGCAACGCAAATCCCTTGTCAGTGAAGAATGCCCGATTGCCCGCAGCCTGGAACGGGTAGGGGAGTGGTGGAGCATGTTGATCATGCGCGATGCGTTGCATGGCTTGCGGCGTTTTGATGAGTTCTCGCGCAGCCTGGGCATCGCGCCGAACATGTTGACCCGTCGTCTCAATGGTTTGGTGGAGGCGGGCATGCTGGAGCGTCGGGCCTACAGCGAGCGGCCACCGCGTTACGAATACGTGCCCACCGCCAGGGGTGAGGACTTCGGCATGGTGCTGATGTCGCTGGTGGCGTGGGGCAATCGGCATTTTGCCGAGGAGGGCAGGAGTGTCGAGGTGGTGCAGCGTGACACGGGCCTGCCGGTGCAGCCGATGATGGCCACCGCCGAAGGTGCGCTGGTGCCGTTTGAGCAGTGCGTGGTGCAGGCCGGTCCAGCCGCCAGCGCAGGTATGCGCCAACGGCTGAGCCCGGCGTGATTACAGCAGGGTGAACGGGTAGTCGACGATCAGGCGCAGCTCATTGAGCTTGCCGTCACGCTGATCGGCGTTGGATGAAACCATCGCATCGCGCACGCGCAGCGACAGGTTTTTCGCGGGGCCGCTTTGCAGCACGTACTTGGCTTCCACATCGGTCTCGTGATGGTCGCCGTCGGCACCGTAGTCGCCCACATAGGCGCTGTTGGCCGGGGTGTGGGTGCCGTTGATGTCGGTACCGTTGACGTAGCGGGTCATGAAGCTCAGGCCCGGCACGCCGTAGCTCGCCATGTTCAGGTCATAGCGAATGCCCCAGGACTGTTCGCCCGGGCCGTTGAAGTCACCCCACTGGATCGAGTTGGCCAAGAACACCGAGTCGCCGCCTTCGCCGGCGCCGTTGTTGCCGGTACCGATGTAGTCGAAAGGCGTGTCGCCGTGCACTTTCTGGAACGACAGCGTCAGGGTATGGGCCTGCAGGAACGAATAGGCCGCCGCCAACGAATACGTGGTGTTGTTGATCGCACCGGCCTTGGCGCTGCCGGTGTCGAGGGTGCGGTACAGGTTGCCGTCCAGTGCCAGCGACTGGTCATGACCCAACGGCAACACATAGTTGAGGTTGGTGTAGTACTGGCGCCAGATGTCTTCCAGCTCACCGGCGTACACCGTCGCACTCAAGGACGGCGTGAAGGTGTATTTGCCGCCGACGAAACTCGCACTCTTGGCCGCAACGTTGGCGTAGGTGGCGTAGATGTCGTGCTCATGGTCACTGGTCATGCCGCTGTTGGTGCTGGTGAAGTGACCCGCTTCCAGGTCCAGGCCGGCGATTTCGCTGCTGGTCAGGTCAAAGCCGGTGGCGGTCTGCGGTAGGATCCGCGTGCCCCCGGTGGCGAAGACCGGCGCGGTGGGCTGCATGTCACCGTACTTGAGCTGGGTCTTGGAAATCTTGATCTTCACTGCTGCGCCCACGGAGCCGTAGCCGTCCTTGGGGTCGCCATTGCGGTCGGTCGGCAATTCGCCGGTGCCGGCGTCGGCGTGGGTGGCATCGAGTTTCATGGCGCCATAGGCATAGGCATCCACGCCAAACCCGATGGTGCCCTGGGTGAAGCCCGAGGCGTAGTTGAGCATCGCGCCCTGGGTCCAGTCGCGGTTGTCGGCCTTGCCGCTTTGTCGGTCGCGGTCGAAGTAGTAGTTGCGCAACAGCCCGGTGATGCTGCTGCCGTCGATAAACCCCTTGGAATCGGCCTGGTCACTGACGGACTCGGCGAAGGCCGCTTGGCTGATACTGGCGCACACGGCCAGTGTTAACAGGCTCCACTGTTTGATCATGTTGTTTACTTCCCCGGAATAATTAACGCGCGCACAGAAACACCGCACTTTATTTGGTTAATGCATAGGTTTTATGGGCAGGGTTTGAAGTGAGGCGTTGCCGTTTTTATTGTGTTCGGCGTGAGTGCCGAAGCTGATTCTAAGCACAGACTGCGCGGCCTGCAGCCCTGTGGATGATTAAACTCGATTAATTAAACTTCACTATGTTTAACCGAGCGCAGGTGTAGCGTTGAACAGGTCTTAGCCGCTCTGCTTCGACAAAAACCTTTGGTTTGCCGCCGCAGGCTCTGCGGCGGATTTTTTATGCTTAGTTAAACTAATCTATATAAATATTCATCTATAACCGTCACCCGGTGATGGCAGTATGATTGCGCCGATAATGCTGTCTGTGTAACAAGACTGTTGCACTTACCCCTCAATAATCCCTTCTCCCACGCCGTACCAGGAGATAGGTGATGCAGGTCAATCCGGTCGATAGCAAACCCGCCGCAGGCGATAACGCGAACTGGAACAAAGCAGTGTCCAGGGCGGTAGACAATCAGCCGGGCGACAACCGTCTCGGTCCCGATACAAAGCGTCCCCAGGGTGACTTTCGCAGTGCCCAGCAGATCATCGACGACAACCCGCTGCTCAAGAACCTCGGCAACCAGAGCGGCGTGAAAGACAAGCTGCGCGAGCGCGTGGGGGACTTCGAACATGACCCGGACGCCGCCTACCGCGCCAGCCGTGTGCTGGAACACATCGAGAAGCTCGACGAAAACGGCAAGCCCACCGTCAAGCGGGCAGAACTCAATGACGCCGGCAATGGCAGGATCGACGGCTTCACCAAAGGCGGCGATGCGCGCCACGGCACCGAGGCCGGGCGCCTGCAGGACTTCGGCAAATACGGCTGGGACACCCTCAAGGGTGAGCTACCGGTCAGCAAACCCAAGACGCCACCCAAGGGCGACGCGCCCTCCAACCACTTGCCCTTGCCGGGTGAAGGACGGCCGGTGGGCGACACCCGCAGCGCCCAGCAGATCATCGACGACAACCCGCTGCTCAAGAACCTCGGCAACCAGAGTGGCGTAAAAGACAAATTGCGAGAGCGTGTCGGTGACTTCGAACACGACCCGGACGCTGCGTGGCGCGCCGCGCAAGTGCTCAACTACGTCGAAAACTACGACGAGACCGGCAAGCACATCGACGGCGGCGATGTGGGCAACGGCAAGATCGACGGCTTCACCAAGGACGGCGAAGCCCGCCACGGTACCGAGGCCGGGCGCCTGCAGGACTTTGGCAAGTACGGCTACGACAACCTCAAGGGCCTGGACGGCAACAGCGCCGACGACCAGATCAAGGACCTCAACGCCAAGGCCACCGAAGACGCCGTGAAGGCTGCCGGGGGTGATGCTTCCAAAGTCGGCGCCGATTACTTCACCACGGGCAACACCAGCGCCAGCGGTGCGGATAAAACGGCAGCGATCATCGAGCTGTCCACCGGCCTGGCCAACTACAAGGCCGGCGCCGACGCCTTTGCGCATCAGGGTCCGGATGGCGCCAATGAATGGTCCGGCGAAGGCAAGTCGCCGGGCCAGCAGCGCGAAGACTTCATCAACGATGTACAAAGCCGTATCGACAAGCTCAGCAAGGACCCCGACGTCCAGCAGTTCCTCAACACCCAGGGCACCGAGCAGTTGCAGAAAATGGTCGCCGCCGACCCGGCATTGAAAGCCGAAATGGAGCGCCGCCTGGAAGCGTCATCCAGCACCGACGCCCTGGAAAATGCGTTCGCCCCCAAAGGCGTGAGCACCACCGACGCGCTGTCGAGCTTTATCAAATACCCCGACTTCTACGCCCAGGCGTTGGGCAAGCAGCCGGACTACAAGAAAGCCTTCGAGAATGCCCCGCAGGCGATCAAGGACAGGGTCAAGGCTGACTACGCCAACATCACCTCCGGCAAAGAAATGAACGACCTGATCGCCAGCGGTGTGCCAGCGGACAAGGCGGTGATCCAGTCCGGCGTGAACAAGGCGATCTTCGACGCCGTGCTCGATGACAAGACCGTGCAGGCGGGCACGTCGAGCTTCAATGACGCGGCTGCCAAAATGGGCCGCGAGGACTTGCTCAAGGGCCAGTCCATCGATGATTTCTACCGTGGCCTGGGCGTGACCGGCGCCAATGACCCGCGCCTCGAACAAGTCATCAACGACAACATCGCCGCCTTCACCCCGCCCGGCGAAGCGCCACCTAAAACCGCCGATATCATCAGCGGCATTCGCGCGGTGGAAGACGCCATGCGCGGCGGCGCCAAGTTCGACGACGCCATCAAGAAGGTCCAGAGCACCTGGGGCGGAAAACTGCCGGCCGGGGTCAGCGCGACCTACAAGGCCGGCGTGATGCACGGGGTTTCCGGGGTGTTGCTGGCCGGCGCCATCGGCACCCGGATCGCCAGCGGCAGAGGCGGCAGTACCGCGCAGACCGTGGGCCAGTCGTTCCAGGCGGCGGGCTTGTTCATGGAGGGCGGCGCCAAGTTCGTCCAGGACCAGTTCGATCGCACCAAGCAGGGCACCTACAAGTTTGATGCGCCCAAATTCGTGAAAGACGTGGAGAACGTCGGCAAGAGCCTGGGCGGTGTCGCGGGCAACGTGCTGGGGTTGGTCACTGGGGCGATTTCGGCGAAGAACTCGGCGCAAAGCGGTGACAAGGTAGCGGCGGGTTTTCAGGGTACGTTCGCTGGCCTCAATGGCTTGTCGGCAGTCGCGGGCGCGGTGGAGGTCGCCACCTATGTGGTGCCGCGCATCACCACCGTGGCCGCCGGCGTGGCAGAAGCGGCAGGCGCCATCGGCGGCGCAGCCGGTGCACTGGCGGGCGCAGTCGGCGGGATTGCGGCGGTGGGTGGGCTGATCTACGCGATCATTGCCGACATCAAGGCTGACAATGCACGCAAGAAACAACAGGAGGATTGGTACAAGGGGCTGTCGGACCAGTTCAAGGGGTTCGGCGTGACGCCGCCGCCACTGGACGTGATCATCGCACCGAAAAATGGCTATGTGGACGTGGGTAATCCCAACGCCAATTATTGACCGTGGATGACCTGTGCCGGTCACCCGGCACAGGTGCATGGGCTTCGTTACGCGCCAGCGACCCCCGTGCCCACCATGTCCCCAGGCACGATGATCCGGTCATAGTCCTGCTCGCTGACCTTGCCGGATTTCAACGCCGCCGCCTTCAGGGTCGAACCTGTGGCCTGGGCGTCTTCGGCAATGTGCGCGGCATTCTGATAGCCGATCACCGGTGACAACGCCGTCACCAGCATCAGGTTGTTGTCCAGGTAACCCTGAATTTTCTTGCGGTCCAGCTCGGTGCCCTCCACCGAATAGGTGCGGAACTTCGCGCAGCCGTCGGCCAGGATCGTCGCCGAATGCAGGAAGTTGTTGATGATGATCGGGCGCATCGCGTTCAGCTCGAAATTGCCCTGGCTGCCGGCAAAGGCGATGGCAGTGTCATCGCCGATCACCTGGATCGAGATCATCACCATGGCTTCGCACTGGGTCGGGTTGACCTTGCCGGGCATGATCGAGGAACCCGGTTCATTGGCCGGCAGTTGCAATTCACCCAGGCCGCAACGTGGGCCAGAGGCAAGCCAGCGCATGTCATTGGCGATTTTCATCAATGCCACCGCCGCACCGCGCAAGGCGGCACTGGCGCGGACCATGGCGTCGAGCGAGCCCTGCGCCATGAACTTGTTGGGCGCCGTCACAAAGGGTTTGCCGGTGAGTTCGGCGATCTTGGCCGCGATGGCTGCCGAGAAACCGCTGGGTGCGTTCAGCCCGGTGCCCACGGCGGTGCCGCCCAGTGCCAGTTCGTAGAGCCCCTCACGGCTGCGCTCGATCTCGGCGCTGCAGCAGCGGATCTGCGCGGCCCAGCCACTCCATTCCTGGCCGACCGACAGGGGCGTGGCGTCCTGCAAGTGCGTACGGCCCACCTTGATCACGTCCATCCAGCCCTGGGCTTTTCGTTCAATCGTCTCGGCGAGACGGTTGAGTTCCGGCACTAGGCGCTCATCGATCACGGTCACGGCGGCAATGTGCATGGCGGTGGGAAAGCTGTCGTTGGACGACTGGCCCATGTTCACGTCGTCGTTGGGGCCAACTGGGTGCTGGGTGCCAAGGGTGCCGCCGAGCAATTGGATCGCGCGGTTGGACAGCACTTCATTGACGTTCATGTTCGACTGGGTGCCAGAGCCGGTCTGCCACACATACAGCGGGAAATGCTCATCGAGCGCGCCGGCAATGGCTTCATCGGCGGCTTGCACGATGGCGTTGCTCTTCCATTGCGGCAGGCGCCCGGCGTCCGCATTGACCAGGGCGCAGGCTTTTTTCACCACGCCGTAGGCGTGATACACCGCCTTGGGCATGCGGTCATCGCCGATGGAAAAATGCTGCAGGGAACGCTGGGTCTGCGCCCCCCAGTATTTGTCGGCAGGCACCGGCACCGTGCCCATGCTGTCGAATTCGCTGCGGTGTCCGATGGCGTCAAGGCCGATGGCGATGTCGCGCAATGTGGTGTCTGTCATGGCTTACCCCTTGGATAAAGGTCCGGAAATTGGGCGTTCAGGTCGAACCGCCAGGGCCAGCAGCAGGCCCACGGCAATGGCAGCGCTGACGATCACGGTGGTGATCGCCAGTGAAGTGGTGTCGGCGATCAACACCAGTGGTGAATCGGCCCCCAGGGACATCCATTGCAAACCGCCGACCCCGGCGCGGAACCCATAGGAACCCGGCACCAGCGCGACGATGCCAGGGAAGGCGAACACCACGGGTGGCACCCGCAAACGTGCCGCGGCGAGCAGTGCCACCAGGCCTGCGGCAAACGCCCCGACCAGCGAGGCGCAGGCCAGGTCCAGCCCATGCTGTTGCAACAGCGTGCGCAGGCCATGGCTGGCGATGCCGCACAGCACGCACACCCACAGCACACGCCAGGGCACATTGAAGAACAGCGCGTAGCCAGCCGCAGCGGTGGCCGCAAACAGCATGTCCTGGCCCAGCGGCAGCGATCCCGGGCCGCTGCCCACCGGCAGGCTGTCACCCAGCAGGGCGGCGGCGATAAACAAGGCGAAGCCGATCACCAGTACCGTCATCGCTCCCATGGCGATGCGCGCCAGGCCATTGCCGGGATGACCGCTGACCAGGTCACGCACGCCATTGATCAACGGCACGCCGGGCACCAGGATCATGCCGGCCGCCGTCAGGCACAGCACCGGCGATGCACCCGAGAAGGCACGCAACACCAGGATGCTGCACAGGCCGCTGAGCAGTGCGGTGATGAACACCACCGCCACGCCATTCACCGCATGACGCCCCAAGGCGCGACGCAGCAGCGCGCTCAGCACGCCGGCCACAAACGCGGCGGCCACCACCGACCATTCCCCACCAAACAGGCGGGCCAGCGAGGCGGCGGTGAGGCCAATGCCCAAAGCCATGGTCATGGCGCCGTGGTCTTGAGGGGCATACTCCACGGCGTCCAGTTGCGCATCAATCGCCTGGGCTTTCAGCGTGCCCAGGCAAATGCTGTCGACCAGCTGTTGCAACGCCATGAGCGTGCCCATGTCCACGCTCATGCCGACCAACGCATGCCCGACCTTGGTCTGGAACTGCGCCTCGGTCCCCACCGTGATCAGCAGCGCATCCGCCGTGACCAGCACCTGCACCGTATGGCCCAAGGCACGGCCCACGTCCGTGAGCATGCGCTGGGTATGCGCGGTGTCGGCGCCGTGGGTCAGCAGGATCCGCCCGAGACGCGCCGTGAGGTGCGCCGCACGCGCCAGTGACACCTCAGACATTCTGCAGGCCCAGCACCTGCGCGGTGTCGGCGCGGGAGGCACGGAGGGCGTCGCCGTCGGTCTTGAGGTCGATGCCGTAGGTAGGAATGATTTCTTTCAAGCGCGGCAGCCAGGCTTGCGCCGTGAGTTTGTCGGCAAAGCATTTTTGCAGCACTTGCAGGGCGATGTGCGCGGCGGTGGAGGCCCCGGGGGAGGCGCCGAGCAAGGCCACGATGGATTTGTCCTCAGCGGCGATCAGCTCGGTGCCGAACACCAGTTGGCCACCGCCGTGCCCAGTCGGCTTGATGATCTGCACGCGCTGGCCGGCCACGGCTTCTTTCCAGTCGGCCTGGCGGGCGTGGGGGAAAAACTCCTGGAGCGAGGCGAAGCGTTCATCGGCGGTCTGGGTCACCTGGCTGATCAGGTACTTTTCCAGGTCCCAACTGTGCACGGCCACGTCCAGCATCGGCCCGAGGTTGGCCGGGCGGATCGACTTGAACAGGTCCAGGTAGGAGCCGGACTTGAGGAATTTGCTGGAGAACCCGGCATAGGGTCCGAACAGCATTGAGCGCTTGCCGCCAATAATGCGCGTGTCCAGGTGCGGCACCGACATCGGTGGCGACCCGTGGGGCGCCTTGCCATAGACTTTGGCCTGGTGGCAGGCAGCAACTTCCGGCACATCGCAGCGCAGCCAGATACCGCTTACGGGGAAGCCGGCATAGCCATGGCCCTCGGGAATGCCGGCGTTCTGCAACAGCTCGATCGAAGCGCCACCGGCACCGATAAACACGAACTTGGCCTGGGTGATCTCAGTGTTGCCGGTGCTCAGGTCCTTGACCTTGACCCGCCAGTGGCCGTCATCGCCTCGGCTCAGGTCAACGACCTGGTGCTGGTAGTGCACGCTGAAGCCAGGTTGCTCCGCCAGTTGCCCAACCAGCAGGTGGGTAAGGGCACCATAGTCGACGTCCGAGCCTGTGGCCATGCGGGTGGCGGCCACGACAATCTTGGGGTCACGCCCCTCCATCACCAGCGGCGCCCAGCCCGCAATCACGCTCGGGTCTTCGCTGTACTCCATGCCGTGGTAGCAGTGATGGGCCGACATCGTTGCGTAGCGTTTGCGCAAGAAGTCGCGGTTCTCTTCGCCGGTGACAAAACTCATGTGCGGGCAGGCATGGATAAATGCCGCGGGGTCGGCAATCGCGCCCTTGCGCACCAGGTACGTCCAGAGCTGGCGGGAGATATCGAACTCGACGTTCACTTCCAGGGCATTGCTGATGTCCACGCTGCCATCGGGTTTGAGCGGGGTGTAGTTCAGCTCGCAATTGGCCGCGTGGCCGGTGCCGGCGTTGTTCCAGCCATCGGAGCTTTCCTGGGCGCAATCGTGCAGCGCTTCGTACATTGCCACCTCAAGGCCAGGTTCCAGCTCCTTGAGCATTGAACCGACCGTGGCACTCATGATGCCGGCGCCGATCAGGACCACGTCGACGGTTCTAGACACTGTTGCGTTGGGCATGGGCATTCACCTTCAGTAGGGATTGAACAGCGTTGAAAGCGTTGTTAGTTCAAAAGCACAGGCACGAAAGAGTTCCGCTACTGCGAGCGGTTAGTGTGTAAGGCAGGGCAGGCGTCTTTGCGTGGTAAAGACTTTTTGGTGATGTCGATGCGAATAAATATGCAGCCTAAGTTGAGGCTGAATAAATAATCGTGATCCGTGATGGTCGGGCTGGAGCGCCCGTTTTCCGTGAATTCAAGTGAAACTATGTAACGCTTTCGACGACAATAAAGGGCGGTTGAAAGTCTCGTCAAGTGACTATTGATTGATGGTCAAACTATTTTTCCCAGTGTTCAGTCGATGTTCAGTTGTCCGCGTCTTGAAAGTGCAGGGTATCTAGACATCTTATAGCTTCAGGCAACTATGGAAGTTAAACGAAGTTTCATAAAGATGAACCTGTCTGCCAGGTAAGACGGTCGACCTCTTGGCTTATTCCAGGCGCCCACGAATTTATTCAGCGGTGGGTTTTCCGTCCGCAGGCGGCAGCCGCCCCAGGGCTTCCATGTCCTTGGCCGGTGGCAGGCCGAACATGCGCCCGTATTCGCGGGTGAATTGCGAGACGCTTTCATAGCCCACGGCAAAGGCCGCGCTGCTGGCGGACACGCCCACCGACAACATCAACCGGCGCGCTTCGATCAGGCGCAATTGCTTCTGAAACTGCAGGGGCGACAGCGATGTTGCCGCGCGAAAGTGGATGAAGAATGACGACGGGCTCATGCCTGCCGCTTCCGCAAGACGGCTGATTGGCAGCGGGCGGGTGAATTCCCGGCGCAGCAGCGCCACGGCGCGCGCTACACGCTGGGCGCGGCCTTCACGCCAGCCCAGGCGTCGGATCGCTGCGCCGTGGCAACCGGTCAGCAACCAGTAGTGCAACTCACGCACCAGTGGTGCCTGTAGCAAGCGCACCGAGGCAGGGCGTTCAATCAGGCGCATCAGGCGCAGGGCCACGTCGGCGACTTCGGCGTCGGTGTGATCGGTCAGCACCGGTGTTGCAGGCGTCATGCCCGTCGCGCGCAGCTCGGCGGTACTGATTTCGGCCGTCAGGTCAGCGATGACCCGCGAATCCAGGTCTAGAATCAGCGAGAGGTAAGGCTGCTGTTCGCAGGCTGAAGTGATCTGGCTGATGGTCGGCGCGTCGGCGGTGATCAGCAGCGAATCGCCCGCGTTCAGGGTGAACGACTGCTTGCCCACGGCCACGCGCTTGCTGCCTTGCATCACCAGGCAGACCAGAGGCTGGGCAACCTCGTGTATCAAGCCACCGGGCAGGTGGGCGCTGACGATAGACATCCCGGGAATGGGCGTATGGGCGATTCCAGCGGCGTCGGCATGGGTCTGGGCGTAGCGGGACACGGCATTGAGCAAGGCGTCATTCATAGGGCGTACTGCGTAAAAGCGGATTTCAGGCGTGTGAACGCGATTCGCACGAGGAGTATCAGGCAAAAAACATCGATTTTTCGGCAAGCGATCCCGCAGGCGTTTGCCGTAGTGTCCTGTCCAGGCACTGGCCGACGAAGCGGCGGGCCCACGGCTTTCTTCACTGTGTTTAAGGCTTTAACCTGTGCTTGGACGAATGCTAGGCCTGCGCCGCCGTCGTGGCGTTGCCGAAACCTCGACCTTGTTTGCCCATTCCTTCCAGTCGTCTCATGCGAACGGATGAACCCCCCATGACCTACACACTGCTCGACGCTGTGCGCCATTACGTCGAGGCCAACGCCAACGCGACCGGCGTGGCCCAGACCCCGGTTCCCGGCCTGACGACCATCCGTTCGACCACGCCCAGCGGCCTGATCCATTCCATGCCCAACCCCTTGATATGCCTGATCCTGCAGGGCACCAAGGAGGTGACCATGGGCACACAGACCTATACGTTCCAGGCCGGCGATTCCTTGCTGATCACCGCCGACGTACCCACCGTCAGCCAGATCACCAAGGCCAGTGTGGAGGAGCCTTACCTGTCCATCGTGCTTGACCTGGACCCGGCCGTGATCGCCGAATTGTCGTTGCAGATGAAACCGCAACAGGTCGCTGTGGGTATGCCGGTCAAAGCCGCCGAGCGCACTGATGCTGAAGTGGTGGATGCGGCGTTGCGCTTGATGCGCACCCTGGACTTCCCCGATTGCGCCCCCGTGCTGTATGCGCAGCGCGTGCGCGAACTGCATTACTGGCTGTTGGCCGGACGCCACGGTGCGGCGATTCGCCGGCTCGGCTGGACAGAGGGCCAGGCCCACCGCGTGGCGCGTGCGGTCGCTGTGCTTCGCGCCGACTTCAAGCAACCATTGCCGGTTGATCAACTGGCGGCCACGGCGGGGATGAGCCCGTCTTCGTTCCACCGGCATTTTCGGGCGGTCACCTCGTTGTCGCCCCTGCAGTTCCAGAAGAACCTGCGGTTGATCGAAGCGCGCCGGATGATGATGGCCGAAGGTTCTTCGGCCAGCAGCGCCGCGTTCAATGTCGGCTACGAAAGCGTGTCGCAGTTCAACCGTGAATACGCGCGAATGTTCGGCTTGCCGCCGATCAAGGACGTCGAAGCCGTCAAGGGCTGGGCCATGGCGTCCGCCTGATCCACCTGCGGCTGCGGGCGATTGAAAACACCTCCTGATGGAGGTGTTTTGCGTTCTGGGCTCACGCCGCAGATGTGTAGCAATAGGCAAACAACGTCGAGTTTTGAACTGCTCGTGCAAAACAGCGGACGGGATACTGGGGGTGTCGACACTCAAGCAGTGCGGCACCTCCACTCACCCAGAAAGGTTACCCCTGATGAGCACCGTGCTGTTTGTTCTTTCCGCAGCAGACCACTGGACCCGCGCCGATGGCAGCCATTATCCCACTGGCTACTGGGCCGAAGAGTTCGTGGTGATTCACGAGATGTTTGCCCAGGCCGGCCATACCGTGGCGCTCGCCACGCCCGGCGGCGTAACACCCACCGCCGACCCGAAAAGCCTTGATCCGGCATTTGCCGGGTCGCAGGTCCAGCACTTTGTCGACTACCTCACCAGCATTGCCCAGGACTTGCAGCACCCGCTGAAACTCGCGCAGGTGAACACCGCCGCTTACGCCGCCGTGGTGGTGCCAGGTGGGCACGGCCCGGTCGAGGACCTGTACAAGGACGCCGACATGGCCCGCGTGCTGTTCGACGCCGACAAGGCCGGCACCTTGATTGGTTCGGTGTGTCACGGCCAGGCGGCGTTGCTCAGTGCGGTCAAGCCCGATGGCAGTTGGCTGTTTGCCGGGCGCAAGCTGACCGCGTTCAGTGATGAAGAAGAAGTCGACTTCGGCACCGCTGAAAACGCCCCTTGGCTGCTGGCGACCACCTTGCGCGAACGGGGCGCGAACTACGTGCGCGGCGCGGAAAACTGGGCGCCGTTTGTGGTGAGCGACGGCCATTTGATCAGCGGCCAGAACCCGGCGTCCAGTGCGCCCATGGCCGCTGCGGTCCTGCAGGCACTGGCCGGGCGGGTGTAATCATGGCCAATACCTTTCAGCTGTTGATCGACGGCGTCGAACGCGACGGTTCAGACGGTGTGAGCGAGGCGGTGGTCAACCCGGCCACCGGTGAGGTGATCGGTCGCGTCGCCCACGCCTCGCCGGCAGACCTCGACGAAATCCTCGACGTGGCCGCCAGGGGCTTGCTGGAATGGCAGGCGGTGATGCCGTGGGAGCGCGGCCGCATCATGAAGCGGGCCGCCGCACTGCTGCGGGCCGACGTCGAGAGCGCGGCCCAGGCAATTACCCTGGAGCAAGGTAAGCCGTTGGCCGAGGCGAAAGATGAAGTCGAGCGTTCGGCGGACTTCCTCGAATGGGGCGGTGAAGAGGCACGGCGGATCAGTGACCGTGTGCTGAGTGGGCGTGACAGCGCGCAGCGCTTCGAAGTGCAAACCCACCCGATCGGGGTGATCGCAGCCTTTACCCCGTGGAACTTTCCCATGGCACAAGCCGCGAAAAAGTTTGCCGGCGCCTTGGGGGCAGGGTGCTCGATCATCTGCAAACCGTCGCAGGAAACGCCCGCGTCGGTGTTGATCATGGCCAGGGCGCTGCTCGCAGCGGGCGTACCGAAGGCGGCGATTGCCGTGGTGTTTGGCAACCCCAATCAGGTGTCCGATCACCTGATCACTTCACCGATTGTGGCGAAAGTGACGTTCACCGGTTCCATCCCCATCGGCAAGTTGCTCGCCACCGCAGCGGGTAGGGCGATGAAACCGGTGACCATGGAGCTGGGCGGCCATGCCCCGGTGATTGTCTGCGGGGATGTCGACCCGGAGGCCACCGCTGATTTCCTGGCCAAGGCCAAGTTCAAAAACGCCGGGCAGATCTGCCTGTCGCCCACCCGTTTTTTTGTCGAGGCCAACCTGCACGACCGATTTGCCGCACGCATGGCGGAACACGCCACCCAGTGGCGCGTGGGCGATGGCCTGGATGCGCAAACGCAGATGGGCCCGCTGGTGAGTGAACGTCGCTTGCAGGCGGTCGCCGAGCTGGTGGATGACGCCCGCGCACGCGGCGCCACGGTGCTTGCCGGTGGCGAACGGTTGGGCACTCAAGGCTTTTTCTACGCGCCCACCGTGCTGACGCAGGTGCCGCAGGACGCGAAGATCCTGCATGAGGAACCCTTCGGACCGCTGTCACCGATCCAGTCCTTTACGGACGAAGAGGACATGCTCGCCCGCGCCAATGGCCTGGAGTTCGGCCTGTCTGCCTACATTTTCTGCAAGGACCTGGCGCGCCAACGGCGCCTGGCCGATGGGTTGCAGTTTGGCGCCATCGGCTTGAACGACGTCGTCACCCATCACCCGGAAGTTCCCTTGGGCGGCTGGAAAGAGAGCGGCATCGGCACCGAAGGCGGCAGCGAGATCCTGGCACCGTACCAGACCACCAAGTTGCTGAGCATCCGTTGATGCACGCCGTGAAACTGGGAGGATTGGGCAAACAACCCCCAGTTTCCGGCAACGCCATCCGGCAGGCCACTTCCTATGATGGCCTCACACCTACTGAGGAGTTTTGCTATGACCACCATCTCTATTGTCACCGGCGCCAGCCGCGGTCTCGGCCGTAACACTGCCCTGAGCATTGCGCGCCAGGGTGGCGATGTCATCGTCACCTATCAGCGCCGTGCAGACGATGCGCTGGCGGTGGTCGCCGAGATCCAGGCCCTGGGCCGCAAAGCCGTGGCGCTGCCCCTGGACACTGGCAATGTCAGCGGTTTTGCCGGGTTCGCCAGCGAGTTGGCTGACGTGCTGCGCCATCACTGGCAGCGCGACAGTTTCGATCACCTGGTGAACAACGCCGGCCACGGCGACTACGCGCTGATCGAACACACCCGCGAGGCGCAGTTCGACGGCTTGGTCAACGTGCACTTCAAGGGCGTTTACTTCCTCACCCAGGCGCTGCTGCCGCTGATCGCCGACGGCGGGCGTATCGTCAACCTGTCCAGCGGGCTCACCCGCGTGTCGTTCCCCGGCTACGCTGCCTATGCGGCAGTGAAGGCGGCGGTGGAAGTGCTGTCGGTGTACATGGCCAAGGAATTCGGCGGGCGCGGGATTGCGGTGAATACCGTGGCGCCGGGCGCCATCGAAACGGATTTTGGCGGCGGTGCCGTGCGCGACAACCCAGAAGTGAACAAGATCTTCGCCGACATGACCGCCCTCGGCCGTGCCGGTGTACCCGACGACATCGGCCCGATGATTGCCAGCCTGTTGTCCGAGAACAACCGCTGGGTCAATGCCCAGCGTATCGAAGTATCGGGCGGCCAAGGCATCTGACCCACGCACGTTCCTATTCCTGATGAGGCTTTACCCATGTCTGATATTGCATTTCTAGGCATCGGCGCGATGGGTTCGCGCATGGCGCTGAACCTGCTCAACGCCGGCCACCAGGTGACCGTGTGGAACCGTGAGCCTGAGGCCGCCGCGGAGCTGGTGGCCAAGGGCGCCAAGCAAGGCAGCAGCCCGAAGGACGCGGTGAAAGGTGCTGAGTTTGTGTTCTCGATGGTGCGCGACGACGGCGCATCGCGCCAAGTCTGGCTCGACCCGGTAAAAGGCGCCCTGGCCGGAATGACCAAGGGTTCGGTGGCGATTGAAAGCTCGACGCTGTCGCCCAACTGGGTGCGTGAGCTGGGTCACGAGGCGGCTCACTATGGCGTGTCGTTGCTTGAGGCGCCGGTCTCGGGCTCGCGGCCACAGGCCGAGTCAGCGCAGCTGGTCTACTTGTTAGGTGGCGACGCCGAAACCTTTGAACGTACCCGGCCGCTGTTGAATGTGCTGGGTTCGTCCCTGCACCTGGTCGGCCCGCTCGGCGCTGGTGCACTGACCAAGCTGGGCACCAATGCCTTGCTCGGTGTGCAGGTGGCCGTGTTGGCGGAGTTGATGGGCATCCTCCAGCGGGCCGGCGCCGATGCGCAGCGCGTGTTTGAAGTGATCGGCGGCACCCCGGTGTCGAGCGCGGCGGCGCGGCAGATGGTCGGGTTGATGCTGGCGGGTGACAACGCACCCAGGTTCCCGGTGGAACTGATGGAGAAAGACTTCGGCTACGCCATCGACGCGGCGGGTTCTGTAGACGACGCACCGACCATTGCGGCGGCGCGCAGTGTGTTCCAGCACGGCATCATCGAAGGGCTGGGCCAGTCGAACATTACGAGCGTGGCCCAGTTGTTTACCCGGTAAAGCAAGACGCCCCCGGCAGATGAACGCGTTGCCGGGGGCGGGTTGTTACTCTTTCACATCCATGAATTCTTCGGCCCATGCCACGTAGCTCTCAGGCAGCGTATAGGTGTGGGTCAGTTCGGTAGCGCTGAGGTTCGACGTGCTGGACGTGATGTTGCGCTGGGCACGCAGGCTGTCGTAGGTGGCCTTGATCGAGGCAAAGTAGGCGCCATGGCCGGCCACCACGATCCGCACACCCAGCTTGGCCAGGCGCTCGCTGTCGTTGAGCTTGGGGTTGGCGTAGGTCACCAGCATCAACGGCACCGTGAGGTTTTGCGCGATCTGCTCCAGGTGATCGAAGTCTTTGACGCCGACCATGCAGATCCCGTCGGCGCCGGCTTTTTCGTAGGCCTTGGTACGTTCGATGACATCTTCGGTCGGCAGCACGCCGGCATTGGTACGCGCGATGATGGACAGCGCCGGATCGACGCGGGCTTCCAGCGCGGCCTTGACCTTGCCGATGCCTTCATCGATGGAGATCAGGTCGGTGGACTTGCGCCCGAATTGCGCGGGCAGCAGGGTGTCTTCGATGGTCAGCGCGGCGACGCCGGCACGTTCGAGCTCTTCGACGGTGCGCATCACGTTCAGCGCGTTACCGTAGCCGTGGTCAGCGTCGGCAATGAACGGCAGCTGGGCCACACGGCCGATCCGCGTGGCTTGCTCGACGAACTCACTCAGGGTGATCAGCGCAAAATCGGGTGCCGCCAGTACCTGCAACGATGCGACCGAACCGCCGAGGATGCCGACTTCAAAGCCCAGGTCGGCCGCGATGCGCGCGGACATGGGGTCGAAAACGGAGGCGGTTTCTACGCAGATCGGCTTTGCAAGCAGTTCACGGAAATTACGGCGCAGTGCTGAGTGAGAGATTTTCGGCATGTTGTTTCCTGGCTCTGGTCATCGTCTTGTGACGATCAATGTCTATTCGTGGTGGCGCGAGATTACCATGCAGGTGAACAAGGGATTATGACGTTTGAGCATGAGGCATGTGCCAAACACATGGATCCAGGGTTCACAGTTAGTCGATGGACAAGACGAAACGCCGTCAAATCGCGGCACGCAGCATCCTTGGCGAGCGCCTGGAGCGGTTTTTGAAGCGCACGGCAAGGTGTAGCCATTCACCTCACAGCGGGTATTCCGGCACGGGTTCTTCTGCCTCGTGATGGTGCGTCGCACCAATGAACATATACATCGCCGGCACCATGAACAGCGTCAGCAGGGTACCGATCGACAACCCGCTGAAGATCACCAGGCCCATGTCGTGCCGCCCCGCAGCGCCGGCGCCGGAGGCCCACACCAGCGGCACCACGCCCAGCACCATCGCCGCCGTGGTCATCAAGATCGGCCGCAGCCGTACCGCCGCAGCCTCTTCGATGGCCTCGCGCTTGCTGCGTCCGGCGCGTTGCAATTCGTTGGCGAACTGCACGATCAAAATGCCGTGCTTGGTGATCAAGCCCAACAACGTCACCAGGCCCACTTGGGTGTACACGTTGATCGAGGCGTAGCCCATGGTGATAAAGGCCAGCGCGCCAAACAGGGCAGGGGGCACCGAAAACAGGATAACCACCGGGTCGCGGAAGCTTTCGAACTGGAACGCCAGGGCCAGGTAGACGATCAGGATCGAGAACAGCAACAGCCCGACAAACCCGCCCGATTCCTGGATGAACTGGCGCGATTCGCCGGAAAAGTCAGAGGTGTAGCCCGAGGGTGCGACGTTTTTCAGGATGGTGTTGAGCTTCGCCAACAGTTCGCCCTGGGCCACGCCACTCACGCCGGAGAGGGTTGCCGAATTGAGCTGCTGGAAGTGGTTGATCGACTCCGGCTGCGTGGAGGTTTCGATATGCGCCACGGTGCGCGCCGGGATCATGCTGCCCGACGGCGTGCGGATGTAGTAATCGAGGATCTGCTCCGGGTTCAGGCGGTCGACTTGCAACACCTGGGGAATCACTTTGTACGAGCGCCCGGCAGTGGAGAAATAGTTCACGTAGTTGCCACCCAAGGCGGCGGATAACGCGGCACCGACGTCGGCCTGGGTCATGCCCAGGGCGGCGATTTTTTCACGGTCGACCACCAGGCGCGCCTGGGGTTTGTCCAGTTTCAGGTCCATGTCGGAGAAGTAGAACAGCTGTTGTTTCTGCGCCTCGGCCACCACCGCTTGGGCCACTTCGTTGAGGTTCTCGATCGAGTCGGTGGTGGTGATCACGAATTGCACAGGCAAACCTTGAGCACCCGGCAGTGACGGCAGCGGGAACGCCGCAATGGTTGCGCCCGGCACCTGGTTCCATTTTTGCTGCAGTTCGAGGATCAGTTGAGCCTGGGAGCGCGTGCGGTCGTCCCAAGTCTTGAGCAGCACGCCGCCAAGGCCTTGGTTGAGAATCGGCAACCCGGTCAGTTGGAACATTTGCGCGTATTCAGGCTCTTTGTTGGCGATCTGGAATGCCTGGTCGGCAATGCGCTCCATCTGCTGCGGCGAGGCGGTGGGCGGGCCTTTGATCTGCATGAACACCAGGCCTTGGTCTTCTGTGGGTGATAGCTCGCTCTTGGCGGTCATGCCACTGGCGGCCACCAGCAGGAACAGCACAAACCCAAAGGTCACCAGCACCGGCCAGATATCCAGGCCGCCCGACAGGATGCGGTGATAACGCTTGCGCAGCCAGTCGAAATACCCGTCGAGGCGGCGGGCGAAGCGGCCTTCTTCCTGCCCGGGCTTGAACAGCTTGGACGTCATCATCGGCGACAACGTCAACGCAACCACGGCCGAGACGGTCACCGCGCCGGCCAGCGAAAAGCAGAACTCCTTGAACAGCGCACCCGTCAGGCCACTGCGCAAGCCGATGGGTACATAGGCGGCGACCAGCACCACCGTCATCGCCAGGATCGGCCCACCCAGTTCTCGCGCCGCCGTCAGCGCCGCTTCCAGCACGCTCTTGCCTTCTTCCTTGATATGCCGGTCGACGTTCTCCACCACGATGATCGCGTCATCCACCACCAGCCCGATGGCCAGCACCAGGGCGAGCAGGGTCAACAGGTTGATGGAATACCCCAGCAGGTACATGACAAAAAAGGTGCCGACCAGCGACAGCGGAATCGCCACCAACGGCACGATCACCGCGCGGAACGAGCCGAGGAACAGGTAGATGACCACCGAGACAATGATCATGGCTTCGACCAGGGTTTTCACCACTTCATAGATAGAGGTGTTGATGAAGGCCGTGGAGTCATACACGATCTCGCCGCGCACGCCGCTGGGCAGTTGGGATTGCAGCTCCGGGAAGGCCTCGCGCACGCTTTGCGCCACGTTGAGAATGTTGGCACTCGGCGCCGCCTTGATGCCGATGAACACCGAGCGCTTGCCGGAAAACGCCACGCTGCTGTCGTAGCTTTCGGCGCCGAGGGTGACGGTAGCGACGTCTTCCAGGTACACCAGGGCGTCGCCTTTCTGCTTGATCACCAGGCGCTTGAACTCATCCACCGTGTGCAAATCGGTGCCGGCGGTGAGGTCAACCGTGACGGTTTGCCCCCGGGTGGAGCCGACGGCCGACAGGTAGTTGTTGTTGGCCAGGGCGGTGGAGACGTCTTGTGCCGACACGTTGTGCGCGGCCAGCTTGTTCGGGTCGAGCCAAGCGCGCAGGGCGAACTGGCGCCCACCGAGGATTTCCGCGGTTTGCACGCCCTGCAACGAATCCAGCTTGGGCTTGACCACCCGCACCAGGTAGTCGGTGATGTTGTTAGTGGGCAAGGTGTCGCTGTAGAAGCCCAGGTACATGGCGTCGGTGGTTTGCCCGACGGCGACGGTGAGCACCGGTTCCTGGGACTGGGCTGGCAACTGGTTCTTGACCGAGTTGACCTGGGTGTTGATCTCGGTGAGCGCCTTGCTGGCCTCGTAGTTCAGTCGCAGGGTGGCGGTGATGGTCGAGACCCCGGTGATACTGGTGGACGACAGATAATCAATGCCCTGGGCCTGGGCGATGGCCGATTCCAGCGGTTGGGTGATAAAGCCGGCGACCGTGGACGCGTCCGCACCGTAATACGCGGTGGTGATGGTGACCACGGTGTTTTCAGTGCGCGGCCACTGGTTCACCGGTAGCTCGAAGATCGAGCGCAGCCCCAGGATCAGGATGAACAGCGAGACGACAATCGCCCAGACCGGTCGATGTATAAAGGTATCGGTAAGCTTCATGGGACACCCTTAGTGTTCTTGCGGAGTCGGCGCGGGGTCGTTCAACGGTGCGGCGTTGTTATCGATCTTCACCGGCGAGCCATTTTTAAGCTTCATCTGGCCGCTGGTGATCAACAGGTCGCCTTCCTTCACGCCCGACAGAATCGCCACCTGATCGCCCCGGGTCGGCCCGGTCTTGATAAAGGTCTGTTGCGCCGTGAGCACCTCTTCACCTTTGTCGTTCTTGCTCGACGTGGCGATGAACACGGTGGTGCCGTAAGGGTTATAGGTGACCGAGGTTTGCGGCACGGTGAGGTAGCGCTGCGGGCTACCCGCGTTCACCACGGCGCGGGCGAACATCCCAGGCACCAGGCGTTGCTTGGGGTTGTCGACGGTGGCTTCCACGGTGACGTTGCGCGTGGTGGCGTCGAACTGGGTGTCGATGGTGCTGACGCGGCCGCTGAACGTCTGGTTGGACAGCCCGTCGGCCGTGACCGACACGGCTTGGCCGATGGCGATGGCTTCCAGTTGGGTCTGGGGCACGCTGAAGTCGATGTAGATGGGATCGAACGTCTGCAACGTGGCGATCTTGTCGCCGGGGTTGAGGTACTGGCCGGGGTTGACCGCGGTAATGCCGATACGCCCGGCAAAGGGTGCGCGGATGGATTTTTTCTCCACCAGCGCCCGTTGTTGTTCGGCGGCGGCGAGCTTGGCTTTCAAGTCGGCGGTGTCGGTGTCGACCTGGGCCTGGGAGATGGCGTTGACCGCCAGTTGGGCCTTGTCACGCTTGAGCACGATCACGGCCAGGTCGGCGGTGGCTTCAAGGGAATGCAGCTGGGCAATGTCCGAGTCCGCATTTAGCTGCACCAGCAATGCCTGGGCGGCCACTTCCTGCCCGGGCTTGAAGCCGAGGGTACGCACGATGCCGCCGACTTCGGTGGTCACGTCCACACCGCGCACCGCTTTCATCGAGCCCACGGCAGACACGTTGGGCTGCCACTCTTCGAATGGCACGTGCAGGGCGGTCACAACGGCGGCGGGCAACGGCACTTTTGACTGGGCGATCAGTGCCGAAATCTGCACGTACTTTACCCCGGCAATGATCGCGACAATCACCAGCACCACCAGGATCATCAGCAGCATCGGCCGCCACAAACGGCGCTTGCGCGGTGCGCTCGGTTCGTGGGGCAGGGCAGAGGCGGTGTTGACGTCAGCCATGGAAGGTTCTCACTGTTTCAATGATTCAGTTCAGTCGCGCCGCGTTCTTGGCCGGCATGATTTCTTGCCACGAGGGCAGGCCGAAACGGTCCGGTTTGCCGGCCGTGGCCGGGTCCACATCCGTGCGGTTCCACCAGCCGCCGCCCAGGGCCTGAAACAGCGCCGTGGTATCGCTGTAGCGCGCAGCCTGGGCCTTGACCCGGGCCAACACGGTGTTCTGGTAGGTCTGCTGGGCGTTGAGCAGGTTGATGTAGGCCACGGCGCCGAGCTTGAACTGGGCTTGCACCAGATCGAGGTTGGCTTGCGCTGACCGTTCGGCCACCACTTGCTGGTTGAGCGCGTCGGCGTCGGCGTCGAGTGCGCGCAGTGAGTTGGCCACGTCCTGGAATGCCGTGATCACCGTGCCGCGATAGCGTGCTGCCGACTCGTCATAGGCGGCCACGGCCGCGCGCTTCTGGTGCTCCAGCTTGCCCGCGTCGAAGATCGGCTGGGCGATGGCGCCGGCCAGGCTCCATACACCGGAGCCGGCAGAAAACAGTTTGGTCCCGCTGGCCACGGTCGACCCTATGGACCCGGTGATGCTGAACTGCGGCAACTGGTTGGCCACCGCTACGCCGATGTTGGCGCTGGCTTGATGCAGTTGCGCCTCGGCAGAACGCACATCCGGCCGCTGGCCGACGATGGCCGAGGGCAGGCTCACGGGCAGTTCTTCCGGCAAGCGCAGGGACGCCAGGTTGAACGCCTCGCCACGGTCCTGGTTCGGAAACCGCCCCAGATAAGCCATCAACTGGTTGCGGGTTTGTGCCAGTTGCTTCTGCAAGGGCGGCAGCGTCGCACGGGTTTGGGCCAGGGCGGTCTGCTGGGTCAGCACGTCGCTGTCACCGATGGCGCCGAGTCGTCGCTGAGCCTGCAACAGTTCGAGCTGGCCGCCTTGCAGCCGGATGATTTCTTCGGTGGCGGCGATTTGGTCGCGTAGAGAGGCCAGGCTGATCGCGGTGTTGACCACGTTGGCCGTCAGAGTCAGGTAGGTCGCCTCCAACTGGAAACGCTCGTACTCGGCTTGCGCCGTGGTGCCTTCTATTTGCCGGCGAGTGCCACCGAATACGTCCGGGGCGTAGGACACGTTCAGTGACGCAGAGCTGACGGTCAGAATCGGCGATTCCGGCAAGCCCGCCGTGACGCCGGAGACTTTCTCGCGGGTTTTCGAGGCATTTGCGGTGACAGAAGGAAACAGCGATGCCTGGTCGGCGTAGACCTGTTCGTTAGCCTGGCGCAACGCCGCTTGGGCCGCGCTCACATCCGGGTTGGCGCGCAGGGCTTCTTCTATCAAGGTGTTGAGCGTGGGCGAACGGAACAGCGTCCACCATTGGCCGGGAATATCCATGCCGGCCACCAGCCGCTGGGCAGCGCCGCCGGTGTTGATGTCGGACTTGGCGGTGCTGGTGAGTTTTTCGCGTTGGTAGTCGGCACCGGCAGGGACATCCGGTCGGGTGAAATCCGGCCCGACGGTGCACGCCGCCAGGGCGATGCACAGCAGGCTCAAGGGCGCCAGAAGGTGTGTCTGTCGGGAATTACCGACCGGTTTGGAGCTGGATGCACGCTGCCGGGGCTGCTCTTTCATGGTTGCTCTGATCGATCAGTTGGTTAACTGTTTCTTTGCAGCTGCATCAGCTCGACCCGGTGAAAAGAGCCCGGAATCGCTGGGTTTGAATCAGTGTAGGTGGTGCTTGGCGCTACGCAATGTGAGGGCCTGCGTCGGGATGACTGCCTAACGCCATAAAATGCATTTGGTGCATTTATAAAGAATTAGGTTATGCATTATAGGTATTTTACAGGCGCTGGTTTGGCCGTCATTGTGACCGCCCTACAACAATGCCGAGACCGCGCACGCGGATCGACCTGAAGTGCCCGAAAGGGCATCTGGAGCGAACGTGCGTTACCTGACAAAACTGGCGACCGGGCTGACCGCCGCACTGCTGTGCCTGGCCGCGAACGCGCAAACGCTGGTGGTGGGCGACCAAAGTTACAACGCCCAGGCCGTGATGGAAGCGGCGGGGGTGCTGGATGACCTGCCGTACACCCTTGAGTGGAAGCAATTCACCGCCGGTTCGCCGGTGGCCGAAGCGCTCAACGCCAACAGCCTGGATATCGGCTTGCTGGGCGATGCGCCGGTGTTGTTTCTTGGCGCACTGGGCGCGCCGATCAAGGTGATTGGCATTACCCGGCAGAACCTCGATGGCGTGGCCATCCTGGTGAAGAAAGATTCATCAATTCACAGCCTGGCGGACCTCGCCGGCAAGCGCGCTGCCGTCTGGAAAGGCTCCTGGAGCCAGCAATTGCTGCTGACCGCGCTCGCCAACGCTAACGTGCCGGTGGACTCGCTGGAACTGCGCTACCTCAGTGCACTGGACGCGTCCCATGCTCTGGAGGGCGGTTCGGTGGACGTAATTGCCACGTGGGAACCCTACGTCACACAGCAGGAACGGCAGGGCGCGCGCGTGTTGGCCACCGCCGAAGGCTTGATTCCCGCCCAGAGCTACATTGCCGCGAGCGCTAAAGCCGTGGACGCCAAACGCGCACCGATCAGCGACTTTCTGCTGCGCCTGAAAAAAGCCCGTGAGTGGGCTCGCCAGAACCCAGCCAACGGCGACGCCTATGCCGATGCCTGGGCCAAACGCACCCGTGCGGACGCCGACATTGCCCGCGCCTGGTTTGCGCGGGCGCGCACCACAGTGGAACCGGTGACGGCCGAGTCGCCGCTGGAAGCGCAAAAGACCGTGGACTTTTTCGCCGGCCAGGGCCTGGTCAAGTCGTACTCGGCAGCCAGCTTGTTCGATGACTCTTTCGCAGCATCCCTGCAACCCGCCGTCGCCCAACAGCAGCCCTGAACGCCTCAAGGAATCCCTCAGACATGAGCAAACGACAACTGAAACTCGGCGCCTTGACCATGGGCTGCGGCGGGCCAGGTCGCCACAACCTGTGGCTTGACCCGCAATTGCCGGCCGACGCCAGCGTCAACGTCGACTGGTACATCGACATTGCCCGCCAGGCCGAGGCGGCGCTGTTCGACCTGGTGTTCATCGTCGACAGCCAGTTCATCACACCCGGTTCGCCGTCCCATTACCTCAATCGCCTGGAACCGCTGACGCTGTTGTCGGCGCTGGCCGTAAGCACACGGCATATCGGGTTGGTCGGCACCCTGACCACGTCCTATAACTCGCCGTATAACGTGGCCCGACGCCTGGCCTCCCTGGACCTGATCAGCAAAGGCCGCGCCGGCTGGAACGTGGTCACCAGCGGCGATGCCGGTACCGCCGGCAACTACAGCCGTGACGAACACTACGACTACGACACTCGCTATGGCCGCGCTGCCGAACACGTGCAGGTGGTGCAGGGGTTGTGGCACTCCTACGAGGACGATGCGTTCGTGCGTGACCGCGCCACTGGCCAATTCCTCGACCCGAGCAAACTGCACAGCCTGAACCATAAGGGCGAGCACTTTTCCGTGGTCGGCCCGTTGAACATCCAACGCTCACCCCAAGGCCAACCGGTGATCTTCCAGGCGGGCGACTCCGAGCAAGGCCGCGACCTGGGCGCCGCCACGGCCGACGTGATTTTCACCCACGCCGCCAGCATCGAGCAGGGCCAGGCGTTCTATAAAGAGGTAAAGGGCAGGGCGGAGCAGCACGGTCGTGACCCCGAGCAACTGTTGGTGATGCCCGGCGCTGAAGTCTACGTGGGCGACACCGACGCCCACGCACGGGAAATCGAGCAGCACTACCATCAAGCCGACCATAGCTTTGAACTGGCGTTGAAGGAGTTCGGGCGTAATTTTGGCTGGCACGATTTCACGCAGTACGACCTGGATGCGCCGTTTCCCCAGGAAAGCCTGGAAGCGGCGCGCAGCAGTTTCTTCACCGCGGCCAAACGCATTGCCGATCAGGCGCGGGAGAGGGGGTTCACCTTGCGCCAGGCCGTGGAATTTGGCCGGCAACTGCGCCCGGGGGCGTTTGTGGGCAGCGCGGATACTGTGGCGCAGAAAATGGCGGACTGGTTTGAAGCGCGGGCTGTGGATGGGTTCAACATCTACATCGGACACCCGGAGCAGTTCACGCGGTTTACCCGGGAGGTTGTACCGTTGCTGCAGGAGCGGGGGGTGTATCGCAGGGCGTATGAAGGGACGACGTTGCGCGAGAGTTTGGGGTTGGGGATTGAGAGGTTTGGGGCCTGAAGGTGTGACTCGTCAAGCTGCCCGGCCGCAGGCAGCTTGATGTGAAGCGTGCTCAGCCTCTATTTGCCCTGATAGACCGGCGTTCTCCCTTCAGCCTCAGCCTTGCGACCCTCCTGGAAATCCTCGGACTTGTACAGTGCTGCCCGTTGCGTATCCAACCCGGACAGCGCCTCAGCTTGCACCGGGTCTATGACGCGGTGCGCAGTGACCAGCGAGGCTTTGATCCCTAAGGGTCCATTGGCGGCGATCTTGTTTGCAATCTCGATCGCCTTGTCGAGCGCTGACTGTGGATCGGGAATCTCCTGGACCGTGCCCATTCGATAAGCCTCACGGGCCGTCCAATGATCGCCCGTCAAAATGTAGCGCATGGCGTTGCCCCAGCCGGCTTCGCGCACGAAGCGAACGGTGGAGCCACCACCCGGGAAGCGACCGTGGGTGTTTTCGTCCTGGCCGAAGTCGGTGTTGTTCGCGGCGACCCGTATGTCGGCAACCAGAAACAGCTCATGCGCCAGGTTCCAGGTGTCGCCGTGCACCGCCACGATCAAGGGTTTGGTGAGCAAAGGCATCTTCTTGCCGAGCGGGTCGATAAGCCCGTCACCGAGTGTGACGCCACCCGAGCTGGCGACGGCTTTGAAGCCTTCAACGTCTACGCCCTGGGAAAAGTTATCGCCGTATCCGAACAACACCGCGGCGCGCAGCGAAGGGTCATGGTCGTAATCGTAATAGGCCTTGGCGAGGGCCAGATACGCTTCCGGATCAAGCCTGTTCTGGATGTTGGGGCGGTTGATACCAATCAGGACGATCTTGCCGCGACGCTCGACGGTGATTTTGTGGGACGGGCTGACGGGAATATCGACCAGGGTGACTTCGCTGGAATGCGGCTTGGTGGTGTCGACCGACTGCGCATAAGCAGACCCTACAGACAGGGACAGTGCTGAGAAAACGAGGATCGTGCGGAATAGTCGTTGCATCGAGGGTTCCTTGTTGGCGGGGCGTTGGTTGGCGTCGAAGCAGGCAAGCTAAAGGGCGCCATGAAGCGCCTGTAGTACGCAAGCGGGACTAACGTTTATTCCGGGACGGAATGGGCGTGCCGTATCTTTTCCAGAAATTCGGTTAGAGTCCGTCAATGCCTTTATCAATCGTTGGTTAATGATGTTTATTTCTCTGGATGGGCCCAAGGGCACGGGTAAAACCACGCTGTTGGAAGCCGTTACCAAAGCCCTGAGGGCTGACGACAACAAGGTGATCCGGCTGTGCGAGCGAAATAACGATCCCAATAGAAGTGAAACCATGGCCCTGGTTAACACGCTCGCCAGGCACCCGGGTCGGGATTTGGAGTGGGCGGTGTGCGAGCGCTTCGCGGATAGTCGTGCGTGGATTTCCCGGCACGTGCTGCCCAGGCAGCCAGCAGGCAGTATCGTTTTGATTGACCGCTGGTATCCGTCGGATGCCGCCTTTCGCCGCAGCGTCCCAATGGAAGAGATCCTGCGCTTGAACATTGAGCGAAACGTGCGAGTGCCGGATCTGCATATCGGGGTGGTCACTGCCCCCGAGATCTCGTGGGCAAGGGCTGCCGCACGCGGGCGTGGGCTGGGCAGTACCGTGATCCATTCGCTGCAAGAACATGCCGCGTGCACCGCGGCATTCGAGCAAGCGGCTGCGGCGCATGGATGGGTTTTATGCCGTAATGAAGGGACGATCGAGGAGGCGACGAGGCAGGTGGTTGCTGAGATCCATGGCGTGTTGCGGTGATTGTTAGCTGAGAGGTGAGCCGGGATGGGTACCGGCCACTCTCGTCAAAGGCCTGTCAGGCAATCGGGATCAATGGATCCGCCGCTGCCCACGCCGCTTCACGGTTGGCAGCCGGTGGGTAGATCCACACGGTATTGATTTGGGTCTTGAGCGATTTGCCTTCCTGGCGAGTCAACTTGACCTGGCGATCCCAACCCTCGGTGTACACCGCGCCCCAGCCGCCCAGGTCCAGGCAGGTCACGTACTTGGGCTGGCTGTAGGGTGTCGGATCCACCCCCAGAACCTGCGCGGCGACATTGTTGCCGGCGTAACGGCCCAGCATGATCGCGTGCTGGCAGGTCATCAACGCGTGGTTGCCCAGTGCATCGGTGGCGGCGTAAGCCACATCGCCGGTGGCGAAGACATCGGGTTGGCCGATGACTTTGAGGTTTGCGTCCACGTGCAGGCGCCCGAGCGCATCCCGCTCACCGGGGATCTGTTCGGTCAGCGAGCTGGCGCGCACGCCGGTGGTCCAGATCACGGTACTGGCTTCCAGATGCTGGCCATTGTCCAGGGTGACGCCATTTTCATCGACGGCGACCACCGAGGATTTCAACTGCCATTTCACGCCCAGCTCTTCGCTGGCCTCGGCGATCGACCGGCCGATTTCGGCGCCCATCGACGCGCCGATTGCTTCGCTACGATCCACGATGATCACCTCAACATCCGCGTTTTCACCCAGGATGGCACGCAAACGTGCGGGCATTTCGGTTGCTGTTTCTATGCCGGTGAAGCCGCCGCCAGCCACGACTACGGTGTTACGGCCTTTGCTGTAGGGACGGTCTGCCAGGGCTTTGAGGTGGTTCTCCAGGCGTACGGCTTGTTCGATCTGGTCTACATCAAACGCGTGCTGCGCCACACCCGGTGTACCCGGCATCGCGAGCCGACTGCCGGTGGCCAGCACCAGCTTGTCGTAGTTGAGCACCTGCCGATTGCCGGAGGCATCGAGGTAGGCGACGTGTTTTTGTTCGACGTCGATGGTCTCGGCCGCGCCTTTGATGAAGGTCACGCCTACTGCCTCGAACAGCTCGCCAATCGGCGCGAACAGCTGGTGGGCATCCGGTTCGTAAAAACGCGGGCGGATGCGCAGCTCGGCCTGCGGGGCCAACACGGTCACGTCGACGTCATTGCGGTCATGGATGTCGAACAGGCGCGTCGCGCTCAATGCCGTCCACAGGCCGCCGAAACCCGCGCCAATAATCAGAATGTGCTGCTTCATTTTTTTACCTTGGGGGTGAGGTGATGGGTGGCTTGATAACGGCGACTATATTTGTCGTAGTTAATTGGCGCAAGGCTATTTTTTGCGAGGCTGCGTTTTAACCGGTATGGGAAAAGTCTCGAAAGCCTTACAAAATGGGGCTCTCGCTATAGGAATTTGGTGCCTGGATGGCGGTGGTCTAGCGCGTGGAGAGCTGGCTTGCCCCACGGTTTTCTGTTAGGTTATGCGACTAATTAAGTCGGAGATTGGCATGTCTCTTTACAGCGCAGGCGTCGAATACGGCATTCATTGCCTGATTTTCCTGGTGGGCGATGGCGGCGAAAGCCGAGAGGCCAGCGTGCGCGACCTTGCTGAGTTGCAAGGTGTGCCCCTGGATTACCTCGGGAAGATTTTCACCAAACTGGCCAAGGCCAAACTGGTCGTGGCCACCGAAGGCGTGCGCGGCGGCTTCAAGCTGTCCAGGCCGTCTGACGAAATCAGCCTGCTTGATATCGTCAACGCGATTGATGGCCAGAAACTCATCTTCAATTGCCGTGAAATTCGCGGGCGCTGCGCGTTGTTTGATGGCGCACCACCGGCTTGGGCGCTGGACGGCCACTGCTCAGTCCATGCGGCCATGATGACGGCGCAGAAGCGTATGGAAGATGCGCTGGCCCAACAGACCATTCTTGACCTTGCGAGGAAGGTTGGGCGTAAGTCGCCAGCGGAGTTTGCTGCTCAGGTTGGGGGGTGGATTAATGATCGCAGGGAGAAGAAGGGCGTTGCGCAGACTCCGGGTGATCAAGTGATTCAGGTGACTGATATTTCGGATTGATGAGGTTGGAGATGAAGACGATGTTTCAACCGAAAGTTAGTGACATTGGACAGATAGGGGCCGCTAGGGTCAGATACGTAATTTAACATAATATACATTATGCGTAATATCGTATTGCGTAATCAGAGGCAGTGCCCGTCAGATTTCAACAGGCAAAACCCCCATCTCCCTCAAACCTGAGCAAACCCACCATCAACAAACATTTCACTGCCCGTCATGAAGCTGCTCTCATCCGAAGCCAGGAACAACGCGGCCGCTGCGACTTCTTCCGGCTTGCCAATGCGGTTCAACGGAACCTGCGCGGTCATGTCGTCAATAATCGCTTCCTTCTGACCTGTGCCTGAAAGCGCGAGGTCCAGGCCTGGCGTCGAGATCGGACCTGGCGACAGCACGTTGACGCGGATGCCCGTGCCTTTGAGGTCCAATGCCCAGCTTCTGGCGAAATTCCGCAGCGCCGCTTTTGTCGCGCTGTACACACTGAACGCCGGTGTGCCCATGGTGCCTGTGGTCGATCCCGTCAGGATCACCGAGCTGCCGGCACTCATCAGTGGCAAGGCTTTTTGTACGGTGAACAGCGTGCCCTTGACGTTGATCCCGAACGTACGGTCAAACGATTCCTCCGTGATCGCGCCGATTGGCTGGAAATCCCCCAGGCCGGCGTTGGCGAACAACACGTCAACCCGGCCCTTGGCGGCTTTGACTTGAGTGAACACGCGATCAAGGTCGTCCAGTTTTGAAATGTCGCCTTGTATGGCGATGGCTTCAGGACCGATCAGCTGCAGCGCTTTGTCCAGTTCTTCCTGCCGGCGTCCTACAATGACGACTTGGGCGCCTTCAGCCGCAAAACGAACGGCGGTTGCCAGGCCGATGCCGCTGTTGCCACCGGTGATGACTGCGATTTTTCCGTTGAGCCTGCCCATGGTGAACTCCAAAGAATAAGGTTGAAGCCCAACTGTAGATCTGCGCTATTTTTTTGAATAGTATGCACCTTTTAGTAAGTACCCCCCTGTGGAGCCTTCTCGATCATGGCCAACAACTCATTTAACTGCGGGCTCGAAGCCGCCCTGGCGGTGATTGGCGGCAAATGGAAGCCCTTGGTGCTGTTCAACCTGGCGCAAAATGTTCATCGATATGGTGAATTACGACGCGCGATTGGCGGCGTGACCGATAAAGTGCTGATCCAGCAACTCAAGGAATTGGAGCGCGACGAGATCATCTCCCGCGTGGATTTCCAGGAAATACCGCCCAAGGTCGAGTATTCTCTGACACCTTTCGGGCATTCCCTGGCTACGGCGCTGGGGGCTTTGTGCCAATGGGGTACTGAGCATATGCAAACCGTTGAGCGTATCGCTGAGCGACGTACTGCCACCCTCTCCCAGTCTTGAATCCCCTGCCCTGATAGCCAACTCAACTAAATGACTATTTAGTTGAGTTAACGGCTGTGTCTCTCCACGGCGCTATCAACTTCACATCCGACACATCACTTTTTCTAGATGTCAGCCTACAAACATATGGATTTTTCCAAATGTTTGCGCCTTTTAAGCTCTCCTCACTCCTCCCCGTGATGGAGCACGCGTCGTCGGTACGCCCTGATCACAAGGGCGATCCTAAAAATAATGTGTCTGCCGACCCAAGGAATACCTATGTCCTCTCATTTGTCTGAACGGCAAAACGCCGATGAGCGCCTGTTGCACAGCCATGGCTATGACCAGCAACTGCATCGGGGGCTCTCGCTGTGGTCGTCGTTTTCCGTGGGGTTCGCCACGGTCTCCCCTGTGGTGGGCATCTATTCTGTGATGTCCCTGGGCGCGATGAATGCCGGCCCTGCCTGGGTCTGGATCGTGCCGCTGTGCCTGGCCCTGCAACTGTTGGTGGCGTTGGTGTATGCCGAGCTTGCTTCGCAATATCCCCTCGCAGGCGGTTGCTACCAGTGGGTCAAGCGCCTGGCAGGTGATCGTTGGGCCTGGTTCACCGGGTTCATGTACTTGGCGTCTGCGCTGGCGTCCCTGACCACGGTGGCCTACCTGGGTGGTTTCTGGTTGTGGTTGTTCTTTACCGGCGAGCCGCCTTCGGCCAATGCCCAGGTGTTCTGCGGTGCGATTTTGCTGTTGGTCGGCCTCGGCGTGAACCTGTTCGGGATCAACCCGCTCAAGTACTTCGTCAATGCCGGGATCGTCGCCGAGGCCATCGCTTCAATTGGCATTGGCGTGCTGTTGCTGTTGTTCTTTCGCAACCATTCGTTTTCTTTGTTGCTGGAAGGCATCACGTCTGGTCCGGCAAGCGAGGGCTCCTACGTGTCTGGTTTCCTGACGGCCATGGCCGTGGGCGGTTGGGCGTTCCTGGGGTTTGACGCCTGCTCCCAAGTCTCCGAAGAGACCGCCGATGCCCGCACCTCGACACCACGTGCGATCCTGCGTTCGATGATCCTGGTGGGCCTGACCGTCATGCTCACCGCCTTTGCCGTGACGCTGTCCTACACCAACACCGCCGCGATGGTGTCCGGCCAGGTCATCGACCCTGTCACACCGGCCGTGGTCGATGCCTTCGGTGCCTGGGCCGAACGTCCCTTCGTGGCGGTGGTGCTGGTGGCTTTTATCGCCTGTGTGGTGTCGGTTCAAACCTATATCGGTCGCGCCGTGTTCGGCATGGCCCGGGATGAAATCCTGCCGGGGTCGGCGCTGTTGCGCCGGGTTGACGCACGCAAGGTGCCCTTCGCCGCCATGGTGTTCAGCACGTTGTTTGCCAGCTTCGGCCTGGCCCTGGGCTTGAATGCCACCGCCGTCGGTACCTTGATCGCGTTCGGCAGTGGCGGCTTCTTCTTTGTCTTCCTGATCGTGGTGAGCTGCGCCCTGCTCGCCCGCCTCAACGGCACCTGGAAAGCCGAACCAGGCACCTTCAGCCTCGGTCGCTGGGGCATGCCGGTCAACGTCGCAGCGTTTATCTGGCTGGTGTTCGAAAGCATCAACGTCGCCTGGCCCCGGGCAGCGTTGGCGCCGCCCGATGCGCCGTGGTTCCAGGTCTGGGCAGTGATCCTGGTGTTTTCGGTACTCGCGGTGCTGGGCGTGATCTATCTGTTCTGGGCCAAGCCCAATCAACGCCTTGCCAGCCCTGCGCTGCGCACACATTAACTTGGACTCGGAGCTTCAGATGCTTACCCTTCATTATTGGAATTACCCCACGGACATCTTCTGCGGCCCTGGCGCACTGGAGGTCCTGGTACAACGCTGCCAGTTGCTGGACATGCGCAACCCCCTGCTGGTCACCGACCCTGGCATGCTGGCCCTGGAACCACTGGCGCTGCTCAAGGCTCAGTTGAGTCAGGCGGACATTCCCTTTGCGGTCTTCAGTGACATCCACAGCAACCCAACGATGTGCGACGCGGCCCGAGGCGTCTCAGCCTTCCAGGCCGGTGGCCATGACTCGTTGATCGCCCTGGGTGGCGGCAGTGCCATGGACGCAGCCAAGGGCATCAGCCTGGCCGCCGTCGACCGCCATGGCCTGGAGCGTTTCGAATGGTCCCAGGTGGTCAGCCGCTACCCAAGCCTGGCGGACTTTCCCCGGCTTGGCCTGCCCAGGCTGATCGCACTGCCTACCACCGCCGGCACCGGCTCTGAACTGGGCCGCGAAGCCGTGCTGACCTTGAGCGAGCACACCATCAAACAGGTGATCAGCCATCCCGAGTTGTTGCCAGCCACCGTCATCCTCGACCCGGTGCTCACCCGTGGCCTGCCGCCGGCACTCACGGCCGCCACCGGGATGGACGCCCTCACTCACCACATCGAGGCCTTTTGCTCGCCGCTGTACCACCCGATGTCGTCCGGTGTTGCCGTCGAAGGCGTGCGCCTGGTGCAACAGCACCTGCTCGCGGCCCATGCCGATGGCCAAGACCTGGTTGCACGCGAAGGCATGCTGGTGGCATCCGCCATGGCTGCCGTGGCCTTCCAGAAAGGCCTGGGCGGCGTGCATGCCCTCGCCCACCCGCTCGGCGCGCGGTTTCATAAGCACCATGGTCTGTTGAATGCGATCCTGCTGCCTTACGTGCTGGTCGCCAACCGCGAGGCCATCAGCACCGACATCGCCCGACTGGCCCGTTACCTGGAGTTGCCGCAGCCTGATTTCGAAGGCTTCGTGGCATGGGTGCTGGACTTGCGCAAACGCCTGGGCATTCCCCATACATTGGGCGAAATCGGCCTGGACGCCGACGTCGCCGAGTGGGTCGGTGCACAAGCCCTGGCAGACACTTCGTCCTCGGACACCAATGCCCGTCCTCTCGATGCGCAGGCCTACAGCCAGGTCTATCGCCACGCGGTCTACGGCGAACTACCCGCGGTGTTCCTGCAGTAAATCCTCGATAAACGCCCGCACGGCCTCGCTTTGCGGGTGCCCCACGTGGGTGATCATGCTGTGTTGCACAGCGTAATGCAGGGTATCGGGGTGCAGCGCACGCATATGCCCACTGGCGATCCACGGGGCGGCGTAATGGGCTGGCAGGTAACCCAGGTGTGTCCCGGCCATCACGCCATGAGCCACGGCTTCCATATGGTACGCGGTGGCGGACGCGCGCTTGGGCACCACCGGCAGCACCTGTTCGGCGGGCAGAAAACCGTGCTTGATCCAGTCACACGCCTCCAACTGTTCAAGGCTGGGGGCCGCGACGCTGAACAGCGGGTGCTTGCTCCCACAGAAGATCCCGATGGCTTCGCTATACAGCGGTTGATAGGCCAAGGTGGGCAGCGGCCGACTGAAGTAGGAGATGGCCATGTCCAACTGCCCATCGATCACCGCCAGTTCCAGCTCCGTGGGCGAGTTGACGAAAATATGCAGGTGCATGTCGTGCTCGCGCTGGTAAAAGCGCGCGATGGCCGCATCGATGCGCGCCGTGGGCAAAGTGGCGATATTATCGGCCAAACCCAGGTACAGGTCTCCCACCAGGCGCCCGGCCAAGTCTTGGGCCTCGTCACGAAACGCATCCACCGCACCGAACAAGGCGGTTGACGCCTTGAGGATGCGTTGGCCTTTTTCCGTCAGGCGGAACCCACCCTTGCCACGCTCGCAAATCCGATAACCCAGGCGCTTTTCCAGCCCGGAAATATGCGTGCTGATGTTCGACTGGCTCATGTTCAGTTCGGCCTGGGCCGCCGTGAACCCGCCGCATCGGACCACCACGGCAAAAATGCGCAGCAGCCGCAGATCCATGTCCGTCACGTTTCTGAGCACTGCAATGTCCCGGCTGGCGGCAAATGAAGGGGCCCATTCAACGTCAGGGGCGCACCCACGTCAATGGCGCTTGTATGCACCCGGTACGCCCCCTAAGCTGGCACTCTTTTTTGTCGCCCTGCCCCGGATATCCCATGTCTCGAAGCATCGCCCACCTCGCCCTGCTCCTGGGGTTGATCACCGCCATCGGCCCCTTCGCCATCGACAGCTACCTCCCCGCCCTGCCCACCCTGGGCGCCAGCCTGCAGGCTTCGCCGGCCGCTGTGCAGATGAGCCTTACCGTGTTCTTCATGGTCATTGGCGTGTGCCAATTGTTCTACGGGCCGATCAGTGATGTGTTCGGGCGCAAGCTGCCGATTTATGCGGGGCTGGTGATTTTTGCCGTGGCCAGTGTCGGCTGCGCATTGGCACCCAACATTGAAGTGCTGATCGGTTTCCGCGCCCTGCAGGCCTTCGGCGCGTGTGCCGGGATGGTGATTCCCCGGGCGATTGTGCGCGACCTGTACACCGGCCATGAAGCCGCGCGCCTCATGGCGTTGTTGATGCTGGTAATGAGCGTGTCTCCGATCCTCGCGCCGTTGGCCGGCAGTGTGGTGATTTCGCTGTGGAGTTGGCGTGAAGTGTTTGTGGCACTGGCTGTGGTGGCGGTGCTGTGTTTGGTCATGACCGCCGTGCAGTTGCCCGAAACCCATCCGGCCGAGCGGCGCCTGGGCAAGACCCTCGGCACGGCCATCGGCAGCTACGGCGCCTTGCTGCGCGACCCGGTGTTTATCGGGCTGGCGGTAGTCAGCGGGTTTGGCCTGGCCACTTTCTTTGTGTTCATCGGCAGTGCGCCGTTCGTGTACATCGAATACTACGGCCTCACGCCCACCCAGTTCAGCCTGTGCTTCGCCCTCAACGCCGCGTCGTTCTTTGCCATGAGCCAACTCACGGCGCGTCTGAGTGCGCGCTTTGGCCTGGCGCGGGTGATCCGCAGCTCGGTGATGGCCGTGGCGGCGGTGATGGCGGTGTTGGCTGTCACCCTGGTGTGGGGCAACAGCCTGGCCGTGATGATGACCCTGCTGTTTATCGGCTTCGGTTTTCTCGGCCTGCTGTTGCCGGCGGCCGGTGTGTTGTCCCTGGAAGATCACGGTGCCGTGGCCGGTTCGGCATCGGCCCTGCTTGGCGCGATCCAGATGATCACCGCGGCCGCGTCCATGACGCTGGTCGGCGTGTTTGCCGACCACACCCCGGCGCCGATGGTGGTGGGGATTGCGCTGTGTGCCCTCGCGGCGATGCTGGTTACGCTGTGGACCTTGCGCCGTCTGCCAGCGCATCTGGCGTCCAATGCCCCGCACGTACCGCCAGCCAAGTGAGAAACACCTGGGCCGGCATGGGCCGGGCGATTACGTAACCCTGGACTTCATGGCAACCGAAGCTGGCCAACAGCGTGCACACCTGCCGGTCTTCGACCCCTTCGGCCACCAGCCGCAGGTTCATGATCAAGCCCAGTTGAATAATGGCCCGCACGATTTCCTGTTGCTCGGGCTGGTGCAACTGGGTGATGAACGAGCGGTCGATCTTCAACTCGTCCACCGGTAGCCGCGACAGGTAGGCCAGCGATGAATAGCCGGTGCCAAAGTCGTCAATCGCCAGCGAGAACCCCAACTGGCGCAACTGGGTCAGCGTCACCAGCGCTTGCTCAGGGTTGCGCATGGCACTGGACTCGGTGATCTCCAGGCACAACTGCGCCGCATCGGCGCCGGTCTGTGCCAGTAAGGCCTCGACTTGGGTCGGGAAGGTGGGAGACTCCAAATCCTGCACGCTCAAATTGACGCTGATGCGCAGGTCACACGCCCGGCTCAACTGCATGCACTCGCGCAGCAGCCACAGGCTCAGGGCGCAGATCCGACCGTTGTCCTCGATGATCGGCAGGAATACCCCCGGTGTAATCAGGCCCAGGCGCGGGTGTTCCCAGCGCACCAACGCTTCTGCTGCACCGATATGGCCATCGCTCAACCGCGCCTTGGGCTGCAGGAACACGCGCAACTCACCGGCTTCAATGGCCTGGTCGAAATCGTCCAGCAACGCCATCGACTGCAAACGCCGTTGTTCCAGCTCCGGGTCATAGAACACATGGCTCACCGCTTGGTTGCGGGCGGCATCGAGCGCCACCTCGGCGTAACACAACAAGTCCTGCACACTGCGCCCGTGGATCGGGTAGCGGGCTAACCCCAGGCGCGCCTTGACCATCACCGCGTGCTGGCCGCCAAGCCTGAACGGTTTGTCCAAGGTGCGTGCCAGCCGCGCCAGGCAGATGTCCTGGTCGCAGCGCAGCAGCAAGGCAAAGCCGTCCGACGGCAGCCGTGCCAGCAACTCCCCCTCCCCCAGCACCGCCGCCAGCCGTCTTGCCACGCCTTGCAGCAGCAGGTTGCCATCGCCGTAGCCGTAGAGCGCATTGATGCGCTTGACGTCGCAGATGTCGAAAATCGCCACGGTCAGCCCCGACAACGGCCGATGGCCAGCGGCGATGGCCCGGTTGACGTCCATGATGAACCGCGTGCGGTTGGGCAGCCCGGTCAGCGGGTCTTCAAACGCCAGCTCGGAGATGCGCAACTCGCGGCTGGCAATCACCAGCAAACCCAGCACAAAGGTGGTCAGGCCAATGCCGAGGAACAGCAGCAGGCACGCCCGGCGTTCGGCCTTGATTGCCTCAAGGCTGACGTCCGCGCCCAGCACCAACTGGCTGCCGTGTGGGCCTCTGATGGGCAGGAACAGCGAGCGAAAATCGCCGAACTGGTCGCTGTATTCCACAAACTGGCTGCGGCGCTGTGCAAACACCTGGTCAAGTTCCGGCGGCGCGCTGTCATAGCGGCTCAGGTGTTGGCCGTAGCGCCCGCTGGCGATCTCGGCGGCATTCGCCGAATCCATCACGAACAGCGTGTGGCCCTCGCGCTGGGTGAGCACGTAGATGGAATCCACCCCGGCTTTTTTGGCGTAGCCGTCCAGGCGCTGCAACATCGCCTGGTAGCGAGGTTCATCGAAAGGTCCTTGACCCAGCAGTTCGCCCAAGTAGTCATCGCCGATCACCACTGGCAGCGCCTGCACAATGGCGCTCAGGCGCGTGCCCAGCAGCGCGTCATCGGCCGCCGCCTTGAAGCGGTAACCGCTGACGGTAAACAACAGGGTCACCAGCAAGTGAATCAGCACAAAACTGAGGGACACCTTGCCCAACCGGGACAAGGCACGCAGCCGATGCCTGCGCACGGTTGCATCGTCGGGCAACAGCCAGCTGCGGTGTTCGAGCGCCTCTGTCATGGGTTACACCTTGAACCGCTTGACCAGGTTCTGCAGTTCGCCGCCCAGCTGCGCCAAGTCCACACTGGAGTCGGCCATCTCCGCGCTGGCCTGTGCCGATTGGTCGGCCACTTCGCGCACGGTCATGACGCTGCGGTGGATGGTGTCGGCCACACTGGTCTGCTCTTCCGCTGCGGTGGCGATCAACAGGCTCATGTGCTGGATACCCGCCACCTGCCGGGTGATGGTCGCCAGCGCCTCACCAGTGTCGCGCACGCCGATCACCGTGGACTGGGTCTGCACCACACTGGCCTGCATGCGTCGCGAGCTTTCTTCGGCAATGCGTTGCAGCCCGGCAATCAGGCTCTCGATTTCTTCGGAGGATTGCTGGGTGCGCTTGGCCAGGCTGCGTACCTCGTCGGCGACCACGGCAAAACCACGGCCCGCCTCCCCTGCCCTTGCCGCTTCGATGGCCGCGTTCAGCGCCAGCAGGTTGGTTTGCCCGGCCACGGTCTTGATCACATCGAGCACGCCACCGATACGTTCGCTCTCTTTATACAAGCGGGTCATCGACTCGGCCGACATGCCCACGTCCCGGGCCAGGGTTTCAATCTGCTCCACCGCTTGCTGCGACACCTGCAAGGCGCTGCTGGCCTGGGTGTCGGCTTGCTTGGCAGCCTGGGCGGCCTGCTCGGAATTGCGCGCCACTTCCAGCACGGTGGCGGTCATTTCGGTCATGGCGGTGGCGACCTGGTCGGTCTCGGTTTTCTGGCTGTGGATACCGGCGCGGGTTTGCACGGTGATCGCGGCAAACTGGCTGGCGGATGCGGCCAGGCGATGGGAACTGCTGCCGATCTGGGCCATTACGTCGCGCAGGCGGTGGCTCATGTGGTTGATCGAACGCAGCAACTGGCCCAGTTCGTCGGCACGCTCGCTGTGCAGTTCCACGGTCAGGTCGCCATTGGCGATGCGCTCGGCCGCCTCGAGGGTCTGTTGCAGTGGCGCCACAATCTGCCGGCCGATGCGCCAGGCAAGCAACCCGCCGAACAGCAGGGCCAACAGCGTCAGCGAACCGAGGACGATCACCACCGCTTCGACACGCCGCTTGGCCCGCACGGCTTCAACGTCGTAGAGCACGTTGATTTCATCTTGCAGCGTAGCCAGGGCGGCGTTCAATTTGAGTACCGTGGGGCCCACGTCGACGCCGGCTTCCACCGCGTCATGGGCTTTCATGTAGGCGCGCAGCTTGTCATCCAAGCGCCGGATCTTGGCCAGGTCTTCCTGGGGCCACTGCCCGGCGTGCACATCGGCGACGATCCCGGCGAGCAACTTTTCCATCTGCCCAAGGCTGGCATCGTGTCGGGTCAATTGGGTGACGTCTGCGGTCAGGGCATACACAAAGTTGGCGTCACGGGAGAACACGGTCTGGTCGAACAGGTTGCCCAACCGGTTGATGCGCTTGAGCGATTGGCCGTCGCTGCGCAAAGCGTACAACCCGGTCAGTGCCAGTAGCACCGCGAATGCCAAAAGCAAACCAAACCCCAAGCCAAGCTTGCGGCGCACAGTCAGATGTTCCAGGGCGAATCCACGCGACATATATAACAACCTCATTGCACCCGCTTGCTCGGCGCGCAGAAACGCCGACGCCTCGCAGGTGTGCGATAGCGTCTGGGGGCAGATTAAATTTAATGGAGCACTTTGCTCGATAAATAACCAGGCTGTTACTTGGCAATGAGTCAAAATGCCATCGCACAATATCATTGGCTGAACAAAGAATAAACGAAACATGAAAAATCCAAATATGGAGGAGTGAAATCCATATTTAGGTATTTATTATTAGTCATTCAAACCGTACTATCGCGCCGCTCGAAACAGCACTAATCACAACTAATTCCGCTATAGCGTACTGCTTGGCGTCATACGTATTTCGCTCATGTGGGCGCCTAGGGTCGTTATGCTGGATGATGTGGCTATCTTTGTTCAAATCGTGCGCAGCGGCAGCCTGGCGCTGGCCAGCAAAAAGCTGGACATGCCCGCCAATACCCTGGGCCGGCGCCTGGCCAGCCTGGAGCAAATGATGGGCACGCCGCTGTTGTTTCGCTCCACCCGGGCCCTGCGCTGCACGGCAGCCGGCGAGCGCTTATACCAGCACAGTTGCACTAATATCGACGCACTTCATGCCGCGATAGACTCCATCAAACACATGGACGGCGAACCCCGTGGCAAAGTTCGGGTGCATGTGTCCACCAGTTTCTTTGAATACTCTGACACTAACTTCTTGCAGGTCTTTCTCGACAAGTACCCGGTGATCGAACTGGAGCTCATCGTCTCCGACATAGAACCCAACTTGACCGAAGAAGGTATCGACCTGCTGCTGCGCGTGGGTAAACCTGAAAAAACCAGTTATGTCATACACAAGTTGCGCGACGTGACCCTGGGCTTATATGCCAGCACGCACTACTTGGCCAGGCAAGGCACGCCGCACACCCTGGATGACTTGATGGGCCACGAACATTTGCAGTACCTGGGCAAGACCCACGAGAACCTGCTGACGCTGATGCGTGGCGATGAAACCCACAGCGTGCCGATTCGTGGCCGGTTTTCTTCGGACTCGATGCTGGGCCTGATCAATGCGGCCCACCAGGGCCTGGGAATTGCCCTGTTGAACAACGTGACCACCCAATTCGATCAAAAGGACCTGATACGCGTGCTGCCGGAATACTACCTGCCCACCGAGGGGTTCTATGCGGTGTACCCGAACCGCAAATCCCTGTCGATGGCCGCCCTGGCCGTGCTCGACCACTTGATCGACAAGGCCGGTATCTGCCGGCTGCGCTAGGCGTCGCTGCCCATGCCGGCCAGGTACGCCCACGGATAGATGCCGCGCTCGTGCCCGTCGCTGAACACCAGCTGCACGCCGTAACCCTGCGGGTGAATCTGCAGCACACGCACTGCATCCGACACCCTTGGCTGGCTGCCACGCAAGCGGAACGCCCGGCATTGCGAGCACGGGCATTCACGGCGCAATCGCGCAGGCTCGATCCACTGGGTGCGGTCGGCCCATTCCAGGCGCAATCGCCCGTCCGCGCCGTTGCCAATCCCGCTGGGTGCGGCGGTCATTGCAGTTGCGCCAGGGCGATCCGCACGGCCTTGCGCACTTCCGGGTCGGCGTCGTCGGCCGCATCCCGCAGGGCACTCAATGCCTTGCGATCGCCCAACTCACCCAACGACAACGCCGCTTCCTTACGCAGGTTGCTGATGCTGTGGCCCAACGCCTGGACGAGTGCGTCGAGGGCCGGCACATAGCGCAACCGCCCCAGGCTGCGGGTGGCCCGCAAGCGCACCTGCCAGTATTCGTCGCTCAATGCAGCAACCAGTGCCTCGCCGGCGTTGTGACTGCCGACTTTGCCCAAGGTGGTCGCCGCCTCTTCACGCACTTGCCAGGCTGGGTCCAGCAGGGCCTGGTACAGCGCTGGCAACACATGCTCATCGCTGGCCAGGCCGAGGGCGCCGGTGGCCGCGCGGCGTACTTCGGTGTCCGGGTCGCTGCTGGCCAATCTGGCCAACGCTTCCAGCGCGGGCAGGTGCTTGAGCCAGCCGAGTACGCCCACGGCTTCGCGGCGGATACCCGCATCGGCGTCCGCCAGCGCCCGCAATGCCGAGGGCGCGGCAGCTTCCAGGCGCAACTCCCGCAAGGCACGAAAGATCGCCGTGCGCACACTCACGTCAGCGTGTTCGGTCCAGGGCAACAACAGCGTGCCTGCCTCGGGCGTCTTCAAGACGCTCAAGCTTTGTGCGGCCGCCTCGCGCACCGCAGGTTCCGCATCGGTCAGCGCCTCGCACAGTGCCTGCACCACCTCATCCTCTTCCCAGGCCTCCAGCAAGGCGGCCGCTTGGGCGCGTACCTCGACGGCGGGGTCCTGGCGCAGGCTGTCCACCAGCCACGCCAGGCCGTCGGGCTCTTCCAGGTCGGCCAGGTCGATCAGGGCAATGCGCCGCATGGCAGCGTCCGATGCCTGCAGGCGTGGGCGCAGGGCTTCTATTTCGGGGTTATAGGTCATATGGCAAATCGCGGTATGGAATGATCAATGGGCAACCCAAGCGGGTTCAATCGGGGTAACTGGCGTCCCTCTTCGTGGTGCAGCAGTTCCAGGCAGTGACGCTTGAGGTGGGTAAATTCAGGGGTGGTCATCAGCCCGGTGTGGCGCGGGCGCGGGAAGTCCAGGGCGAAGTCTTCGATAATGCGGCCCGGGCGCGGGCTCATTACCAGGATACGGTCGGCCAGGAACAGCGCTTCATCAATGTCATGGGTGACAAACACCACAGTGGTGCGGATCTGCGTCCAGATATCCAGCAACAAGGCCTGCATCTTCATGCGTGTCAGCGCGTCCAGCGCGCCAAACGGTTCATCCATCAGCAACAGGCGCGGGCGATTGATCAGCACCCGAGCGATTTCCACCCGTTGCTGCATGCCGCCCGACAATTGATTCGGCCAGCGCTCGGCAAAGCCTTGCAGCCCCACCAGCGAGAGGATTTCATCCGCCGCCGCCAACCGCTCGGCCTTGCCGACGCCGCGCATCTTCAGGCCGAACGCGACGTTCTCACGCACGCTGCGCCACGGGAACAGCGTGTGTTGCTGAAACACCATGCCACGCTGCTGGGACGGCCCGGACACCGCCTGCCCGTCCATGTGCAAGGTGCCCTGGCTCGGCACCAGGTGGCCCGCCAGCGCGCCAAGCAACGTGGACTTGCCGCAGCCCGACGGCCCCAGGATGCACACGAACTGGCCCGGCTCGATGCTGCAATCAAGTTCCTTGACCGCCTCGAACGCTTGGGCTTTTTCGCCCAGCACAATCGACAACCCGCTGATTGCTATACGACCTTCCATCAGGCTTTACCTCGCAGGCGATGCCAAGGGGTGAATGCCGCGCCCAGGCGCTTGACCAGCCAACTGCTGCCCATGCCCAGTACACCGATCAACAACATGCCGACCACAATGTCGGCATAGTTTTGCAAGGTGTATGACTCCCAGGTGTAGTAACCGATGCCGAACTGCCCCGAGATCATCTCGGCCGTCACCAGGCAGAACCACGATGTGCCCATGCCAATGGCCAGGCCAGTGATGATGCTCGGCGCAGCGCCCGGCACGATCACTTCGCGCAAAATGGCGCCGCGCCCTGCCCCAAGGCTGCGCGCCGAGGCGATCAATCGAGGGTCCACCCCTTCAACGCCATGCACGGTGTTGAGCAGGATCGGAAACAGCGCGCCGGTGAAGGTGATGAACACCATCGACAGTTCCGACGACGGGAACATCAGGATCGCCAGGGGAATCCACGCCACTGCAGGAATCGGACGGATCACTTCCAGCGGTGGCAGCAAGACATCCTCGGCCCACTTCCAGCGGCCAATGGCGATCCCCAGCCCGACGCCCACCAGCACTGCCACCAGGTAACCTTCAAACACCCGGCCCAGGCTGGCCCCCAGGTGCCGGGCCAGCTTGCCCGAGTCCACCAGGGCCAGCGCCGCCTCCAGTACGGCGCCAGGCGTGGGCACATTGGCGAAGGTCACCAGCCACAGGTTCCAGTGGTGGCTGGCGGCGAGTTGCCAGAACAGCAGGCACACCAGCAAGGAGCTGGCCCGGGGCAACCAGCGATAAGCAGCAGTCGGCATGGACATGTTCCTGTCAGCGACCGGCGACGGCTTGGGCGCCGGCACGGGTGAAGTCAAACACCTGGCCGCCCTGGGCGTCAGCAAATTGCTGCGCCTGGCCCTTGAGCAGGAAGGCACTCAACTTGCCCTGGCGATCACTGGCAAACCAGGCCTGGCTGGCCAGCAGCTTGATGCCGCTGTCCTGGGCCTGGGCGTACACCGCACGCACGGCCTTGCCGTCTTTTTTCAAGCTGGCCAGTGCGCTGAACGCCGCTTCGGCCGAGGCGTAGTCGCGCACCTTGGGCTCACCCTTGACCCAGATCTGCGCGACGTGGCTCCAGTCGGTGATGGGCTTGCCCGTGAGCGCGTCGTTGGCCTTGAGCGGCGCCTGGGCGTAGTTGGCCAGTTGCGCTTGATAATCCAGGCCCGACGCCTTGAAGGCAGCACGGATGTATTGGTCGTCAATGAAGGTGTTGAGGTCCAGGCCACGGTCGGCCTTTTTCAGCAGCTTGAGGGTGTCGATGGCCGTACCCACGGCCTGGCGGTATTCCGGTTTCCAGCTGAGGTCACGGGTTTGCACGCCCAGCGGCCCGTGGAACAGGTAGTTGACCTCGGCCTCCACGCCGGTGACTTTTTCGATCAGCTCGCTGTACTTCTCAGGCTCTGCGGCGAGCAATTGATTGGCTTCGATACTCGCACGCAGGTAGGCGACCACCACTTCGGGGTATTGGCGCGCGTAACTCTCGTCCACCAGTGCACCGTGGAACGTCGGCGTGTTGGATTGCGAGCCGTCGTAGATCTTGCGGGCAAAACCACGGTTGGGGAACAACTCGGCAAACGGCACAAAGTCGGCATGAGCGTCGATCTTGTCAGCCTGCAACGCCGACCCGGCGACTTCGGGCGCCTGGGCGATGATGTTCACGTCTTTGAGCGGGTCCCAGCCCTGGGCGGCAACCGCACGCAGTAGCATGCCGTGGGCCGTGGAGGCGAAGGGTACGGAGATGGTTTTGCCCTTAAGGTCCGCCAGGGACTGCGCCGAAGACGTCGCTGGCACCACGATGCCATTGCCGCTGCCCTTGATGTTGCCCGACAGCACGCTGATAAACAGGCTGTGCTTGCCCGCCGTTTCATACGCCACGCCGTTGAACGCCCCGGGGAAGTCGGCCATGGCGCCGAAGTCGAGTTTGCCGGCGACCATTTCATTGGTCAGTGGCGCACCGCTGGTGAAGTTCTTCCACTGGATATCGTAGGTGGCGTCCTTATATTGGCCGTCGTGGGGCAAGTACTTGTCCAGCAGCCCCAGTTCGCGGATCAGCAGGCCGCCGGCGGCGCAGTTGATGGTGGTGTCCTGGGTGCCGATGGCCACCCGGATGGTCTGGGCCTGCACGGACAGGCTCAGGGAGGCCAGCACCAGGCTGGCAACGGTTGCGCGCAAGAACATTGGGTATTTCCCCTCGAATCATGGTTATAGGATCGTCTCCGCCGTGATCGGGCACGGTGGGAAACGAGGGGGTGCAGCGTGGGCGTCCGGTGTAGGCGGATGGCTTTGAATCAACACACTCAGCGCAGCAGGTACGGGATCTCGACCTTGACGGCGCCGGTGGGGCAATCCTTCTCGCAGGGCATGCAGTACCAGCACTCATCGAAGGCCATGTAGGCCTTCTGCGTGGCCGGGTTGATTGCCAGCAGGTCCATGGGGCACACGTCGACGCACACGGTGCAGCCCTTTTCGGCGATGCACTTGTCTTCGTCGATCGTCACCGGCGCGTTGGAGCGAAAGAATATTTCCTGGGGCTGATAGGCCATTTCACGGTGTCCTGGGTGCCTTTGGCACTCTCTATGCGTTATTTCAATGCTTGTGCCTCTAAACCTGCCGCGCGCCCCGTCCTGTAGTGAGCGGGCTTGCCCCGCGCCGCGGCGTACCAGGCGCCCCACCTTTACCTGACACACCGCAGCGCGGGGCGAGCCCGCTCACTACAAGGTGACGCGTAGGCGGTCGTAGGCTTGCAGTTCGTCGGCGTCCAGGGGGATTACGTAGGGCTCTACCGGCTTCTTGAAGCTGACCATCTGCCCGTTTTCGCCCTTTTTCAGGTGGCAATGGCAAAACCAGTCGGCGTCATTGCGCAGCGGGTGATCGACCCGGTGGTGGTACAGCCCCCAGCGGCTTTCGGCGCGGTACAGCGAGGCGCGAGCGGCCATTTCGGCGCAGTCGCGGATCACGCTGGTTTCCATGGCGCGCATCAGTTCGTGAGGGTTGTGGGCCTTCATCTGGTCCAGGTCGCGCTGGATATCGCCAAAGCGCTGCAGGCCGATCTCCATCTTGCGGGTGACCTTGGGCGGTTGCAGGTAGTCATTCACGAAGCGACGCAGCTTGTATTCCACCTGGGCCGGTGGCAGCCCGGTTTCGCGGTCCAGCGGCGCATACACCCGGGCCTGTTCGGCGGCGACCTGTTCGGCGCTGACCGCACTGAACTCACGCTCGGCCACGTACTGCGCCGCATTGGTGCCGGCGAACCAGCCATAGGTAAACGCGCCGAGCATGTAGTTGTGCGGCACCGCCGCCATGTCGCCCGCCGAATACAGACCTTTTACCGAGGTTTCCGCCCGTTCGTTGACCCACACGCCGGAGGCCGAATGCCCGCTGCAAAAGCCGATCTCGGAAATGTGCATTTCCACCATGTCGCTGCGGTAATCCGTGCCCCGGTTAGCGTGGAACTGGCCTCGGCTGGGCCGCTCGTTGCTGTGCAGGATCTGTTCGATGTTCTGGATGGTTTCCTCGGCCAGGTGGTCGAGCTTCAAGAACACCGGGCCGTTGCCGCTTTCCAGCTCCTGGTGGAACTCCCACATCATCTGGCCGCTCCAGTAGTCGCACTCAATGAAGCGCTCACCTTTGTTGTTGGCGGTGTAGCCGCCCAATGGGCCGGTGACGTAGGCGCAGGCAGGGCCGTTGTAGTCCTTGATCAGCGGGTTGATCTGGAAACATTCCAGGTTCGCCAGCTCCGCCCCGGCGTGGTAGGCCATGGCGTAGCCGTCACCGGCGTTGGTGGGGTTTTCATAGGTGCCCATCAGGTAGCCCGAAGACGGCAGGCCCAGGCGGCCGGCCGCGCCGCAGCAGAGGATCACCGCCTTGGCCTTGATCACCTGGAAGTCCGCCGTGCGGCAGTCAAAGCCCATCACCCCATTGACCGCGCCTTCGCTGTCGGTCAGCAGGCGCGTGCACACCAGGCGATTGGTGATGTTCACCCGTGCGCGCTTGAGCTGGCGGTACAGGACTTTCTTGATGTCATGGCCTTCGGGCATGGGCAGCACATAGGCGCCCATGTGGTGGACCTTCTTCACTGCGTAGTCGCCCGTCTCGTCCTTCTCGAACTTCACGCCCCAGCGGTCCAGTTGCTCGATGGTTTCAAAACTGTGGGTGGCGTAGGCATACACCGCGGCCTGGTTGACGATGCCGTCGTTGGCGATGGTGATTTCCTTGGTGTACTGCTCGGGCGTTGAGTGGCCCGGGATGATCGCGTTGTTCAGCCCATCCATGCCCATGCTGATCGCGCCGCTGCGCTTCACGTTGGCCTTGTCGATCAGCAGCACGCGCAGGTCGCGGTTGGCTTCCTTGGCCTTGATCGCCGCCATCGGGCCGGCCGTGCCGCCGCCGATCACCACGATGTCGTATTCCAGTTCCAGGGTCTTGCGGCTCATGGGCGGGCTCCTCGCTCGCGGTCGATGCGCAGGCGGTACTGGAACGCATCGCCGCGGTAGTACAGGTGCTCGAAGTCCACGGGCTGGCCGTCGGCGGTGTGGGTCAGGCGTTCGATGTGCATGATCGGCGAACCGGGCTCCACATTCAGCGCCTGGGTCAGGTCGCTGTCGGCCAGCACCGCATCAATGGCGACATCGGCATGGCCCAGTTGCAGGCCGCAGTCGTTTTCCAGGATCAGGAAGATGTCGCGGGTGACCAGGTCGGCTTTTTCCAGGCGTTCGCCCAATGCCTGGTTGAGGTAGGTGATTTCCAGGGACACCGGCTCGCGGTTGATCAGGCGCACCCGCTTGATTTGCGCAACCGTGGTGCCCTCCTCCAGGCCCAGGCGCTCGGCCACGTGCTTGTCGGCTGCTACAAAGCGAAAACTGCGCAGGCGGTTGATCACTTCATAGCCGCGTTCGGTCATGGATTCCGCCAAGCCTTGCAGGGTGCTGACGTTCTGGTAGGCCTTGGGTTTGGACACGAAGGTGCCTTTGCCGTGAATCTTGAAGATCAGCCCTTCTTTCTGCAGGTCGCCCAAGGCCTGGCGCACGGTGATCCGACTGACCTTGAAGCGCGCGCCCAATTCGGCTTCGGACGGCATTTGCGTATTGGGGGCGTATTGGCCATCCAGGATGCCGCTGCGCAACAAATCACGCAGTTGCGCATGCAGGGGAATACTGGACAGTGGGGATAAGGCAACGGCGGGTTCGTTCATCAAGGTCACTTGTCATAACGAGTTATGACGTGATCTTAAGAAGCCTAAGCATCGCCATGGAAATACCGTTTATGCATAAGCTTAAACTTCTATTGTTTTGGCTGATGTCCGGTATCGGCCGCAATGCCTTCTGACGCGCAGGCGGGCTTTATAGAATGGCGACCACAGTCAAGCCGTCACCGTTCGGTGCTGGAGGTCATCATGCGTTATGTGCTTATTGCTGCTGTGCTGAGCCTGTTCAGCACCTTCGCTGCCGCCCAGGACGCGCCCGCTCCCGGGGCGAATGCGCCGGCCACCCAGGTCGATGATTATTCCGAAGACCTGGATATCGCCAAGGCCGTGCGCAACACCAGCGGCGCTTCAACCGCCTGTGGGCCGGTCAAGGGCCACGTGGTGTACGTGGACAGCCAGGGCGTGCGCCATGAGCTGGACTATGTGCGCGTCGGCGACGCCTGCCAGCACGGTTGATCCGCGCTACAGGTCAAAGCGGTCGACTGCGCGGCGCCGCTCGTTATCCTCACGCACGTCATAGCTGGCGGTGGTCTGGATGTTGGTGTGATGCGCCAGTTTCTGCGCAATCGAGAGGTCGTGCTCTTCGATCACCCGCGTGATGAACGAGCGGCGAAAATCGTGAGGCATGATCTTCACCCCCACCTGTTCGCCGCGTTGGCGGGCGATGTAGTAGATCGCGTGCTTGGTGATGCGCTCGCGGGTGATGTGGCTGCCCCGGCGAATGCGATTGAACAGGAATGCATCGTCTTGCTCGCCTTCCTTGAGCTGCTCGCGACGAAACGCCAGCCAGGCCTGCAACTTTTCAAAGGCCCAGGCTGGCGCATATTTGATCAATTCCTTGTTACCCTTGCCGGTCACCCGCAGGCTGCGTTCGTCAAAGTTGACCTGGGCCAGGTCCAGGTTGACCGATTCCGACTTGCGCATGCCCGAGCCATAGAGGATGCCGATCACCGCAGCATCGCGCAGGCCTTGGGGGCGCGGGTCGGCAGCGCACACTGCCATCATTTCGCGGATCAGCGTACGGCGCAGGTTGCGGCCCTGGCCCAGACGCGTGCCGGGAGCTGCCTTGACCGAGCGCATCTTCAATAAGTGATCCTGGCTGATCAGGCTCATCCGCCACGCTTCGTTCATCACGCCGCGCACCGCGTTCACGTACAGCGACGAGGTGTTCGGCGCATAGCCGTCCTCACGCAGCGCGGCTACCAGGGCAATCACATGCTCCGGCTGCAGCAAATGCCAGTCGATGTCTTCAAGGTTGATGTCTTCAAAGCCCAGGCGGTCGGCCGCATCTTGCAGCACGTAGCGCATGGTCAGCTGGCTGGAGGGCGCCAGGCGGGTGAGGTAAAGGGTCAGTGGGTTGCGGATAGACTCAGTCAAGGTAGATCAGCCTTTGGATTAAATACCTCTAACAAGCCTTTGTTTAATAGAGATATTTAGTGAATTGGCGAGAGCCGAGTCTACCCCACGATCAGCCCTGGCACAAAATCACGGCTTACTCTTCGTCGTCGGTCGGGTCCTGTGGCTGGGCCTGGGACTGGCTCCAGTCAGCGTCCTGTTTTTGCATCAGTGCGAACCAATGCTGGCGCATGAACGTGAGGTAACCCTCCGGTGCCTTGGCGAAATCCTTCTCTTCGCTGTAGCAACCCGGCAGCGGCAATTCGGTGCCCTGCTCCTTGTACTGGCTGACCAACGCCTGTTGCGCCGCCACGCTGCAATCCTTGGGCAGCGGCATGCCGCGCAGGGCGCCGGCCTCCTCGTCCCACCAACTGGCGCCCACGCGGTCGACACCGCGCAGTCGGTATTTCTGGGACTTGCCCACGTGCATGATCAACTTGAATTCGTTGGGGCTGACATCGCTGGTGCAGGTGCGTGAATAACCCACCGTGGCCTGGGTGATGCCGTCGCCAGACAGGTCGGTGACCTTGGTGGCGGCCATGTCAAAACGCAGCGCCGCATCGAACTGGCAATGCTGCACATCGTCGTAGAGCATCCAGACACGCTTGGGATGGTCGCCGCTCAGCAGGTATTGCGCCGCGTAGACGAACGCCGATTGAGTGCCGTCATCATCGCGCTCGCTGACCTGCTCGGCGAGCACCAGCAAGTTCTTGCCCTGATGGTCGTCCCAGGTGTAGGCCGCGACCTGCTTGCCACGGACTTCCACGCCGTCCGGCACCTGGTCGATGCTGGTCAGTGCCACGCCGTCATCGGCCCGCACGGTGGTGACGCACGCAACGGCCATCAACAATCCCATCAACGCCGGCCGCAACTGGCCGCGCAAAAGCTGCACGCTATTCATCCGAGTACCCTGGCAAGAGATGGCTTACTTTACCGGCACTTGAAGGCCAATGCAGAGAAGATTGTTGAATAAACCGGGGAGCGCTCCACACGCTAGGGAAAACCCTGGGTTTTTGCCCGCAAACAGTATCCGTTGGCGCGTCAGTCACTTAGCTGAACCCTAGCTGTCTACCTGTCAAATAAACGAGTTTTTCATCAGCCTTTCATATTCGTTCAACATTTTTCCGCTTAATCTCTGCCCCAGGACTTGAGAACAAGCCGCGTGTTCTACGACTAACCTGTTGATTACGCTTTACCTTTCATATATTTCGTCTTTACTCAGCTAGCCATGGAAGAAACCAATGCCCGTCCTCAGGAAAGTCGAATGAATGCCGCAACCCCACGCCATGTTTAATCAGTTCACTGAGCTTTCAGCCGCTGGTTACTGCCGTTTTCACGCTCCAACCTGCTCTAGCCCCGAGGTCATGAATCTTTGAAACCCTACCCTATTCATTGCGTGTCGATCGTTATCCCGGTCTACAACGAACAAGAGAGCCTGCCTGAATTGCTGCGTCGCACGACGGCAGCCTGCAAGCAACTGGCCTACGAATACGAAATCATCCTGGTCGATGATGGTAGTCGCGACAATTCGGCCCAACTGCTGGAAGACGCTGCCGCCGAAGACGGCAGCAACGTGGTGGCGGTGATCCTCAACCGCAACTACGGCCAGCATGCGGCGATCATGGCCGGTTTCGAGCAGTGTCGTGGCGAGGTGGTGATTACCCTCGACGCCGACCTGCAGAACCCGCCCGAAGAAATCCCGCGCCTGGTCGAGCAAGCCGCCCTGGGCTACGACGTGGTCGCCACCGTGCGCAACAACCGCCAGGACTCGGCCTTCCGCCGCTGGCCTTCGCGCCTGATCAACCTGGCCGTGCAGCGCTCCACCGGCGTGGCCATGACCGACTACGGCTGCATGCTGCGCGCCTACCGCCGCACCATCGTCGACGCCATGCTCGCCTGCCGCGAGCGCAGCACCTTTATCCCGATCCTGGCCAATGGCTTTGCCCGCCACACCACGGAAATCCTCGTGCACCACGCCGAGCGCGAGCACGGCGAGTCCAAGTACAGCCCGATGCGGCTGATCAGCCTGATGTTCGACCTGCTGACCTGCATGACCACCACGCCTTTGCGTTTGCTCTCCGTGGTCGGCTTCAGCCTGGCGGCCCTGGGCGTGCTGTTCGCCATTGCCCTGATCGTGTTGCGCCTGGCCTTCGGCGCGCAATGGGCCGGCGACGGCATGTTCGTGCTGTTTGCGGTGCTGTTCGTGTTCACCGGTGGCCAGTTCATCGGTATGGGCCTCTTGGGTGAATACCTGGGCCGCATGTACAGCGACGTGCGCGCCCGCCCGCGCTTCTTTATTGAAAAAGTGCTGCGCAACACACCGGCAGTACCGGCACCTGTCGTCGTCGTTGACGGCCTGGTGTCTTCCCATACCTCCACCTCTACTTCTCCTTCCGATCAGGTTTCGTCATGAATTCAAAAGCCGTTGTCTTCGCTTACCACGATATTGGCTGTGCAGGCATTGAAGCCCTGCTGACTGCCGGCTACGACATTGCTGCCGTGTTCACCCATGCCGACGACCCCAAGGAAAACAATTTCTACGGCTCCGTCGCCCAACTGTGCGCCCGCAACGGCATCCCGGTGCATGCACCGGAAGACGCCAACCACCCGCTGTGGATCGAGCGCATCGCCAAGCTGAACCCGGACTTCATCTTCTCCTTCTACTACCGCAACCTGCTGAGCGAAGCGCTGCTGGCCACCGCCAAGAAAGGCGCGTTCAACCTGCACGGTTCCCTGCTGCCGAAATACCGTGGCCGCGCCCCGGCCAACTGGGTGCTGGTCAACGGCGAAACCGAAACCGGCGTGACCCTGCACCGCATGGTCAAGCGCGCCGATGCCGGCGCAATCCTGGCCCAGCAAAAAGTCATCATCGACCGCACCGACACCGGCCTGACCCTGCACGCCAAGCTGCGTGACGCCGCCGCCAACCTGCTGCGCGATGCCCTGCCACAATTGGTTGCCGGCAAGCTGAGCGAAACCGCCCAGGACGAAAGCCAGGCCAGCTACTTCGGCCGCCGCACCGCGGCTGACGGCAAGCTTGACTGGAAAAAACCCGCTGAAGAGCTGTTCAACCTGGTTCGCGCCGTCACCCAGCCGTACCCGGGCGCGTTCTGCGCCGTGGGCGAGCACAAACTGATCGTGTGGCAAGCCGAAGTGGTCAAGGGCAACGAAGGCCTGGCGCCAGGTCGTGTGATCAGCGTTAACCCGCTGCGCATTGCCTGCGGCGAAGACTCCCTGGTGGTCAACTTCGGCCAGCGCAACGCCGACGGCCTGTTCCTGGCCGGCCCTGCCCTGGCCGATGTACTGGGCCTGGTCGACGGTTCCGTGCTGCGCGGCGCCGAGTCCGGCCGCAAGCCACGTCGTACCCGTGTACTGATCCTGGGTGTGAACGGCTTTATCGGTAACCACCTGTCCGAACGCCTGCTGCGTGACGACCGCTACGAAATCTACGGTCTGGACATCGGTTCCGACGCTATCGAGCGCCTGCGCAGCCACCCGAACTTCCACTACGTGGAAGGCGACATCAGCATCCACACCGAGTGGATCGAGTACCACATCAAGAAGTGCGACGTGGTGCTGCCGCTGGTGGCCATCGCCACCCCAATCGAATACACCCGTAACCCGCTGCGCGTTTTCGAGCTCGACTTCGAAGAGAACCTGAAACTGGTTCGCTACTGCGTGAAGTACAACAAGCGCGTGATCTTCCCGTCGACCTCTGAAGTGTATGGCATGTGCCAGGACCAGTACTTCGACGAAGACACCTCCAACCTGGTGGTCGGCCCGGTCAACAAGCAGCGCTGGATCTACTCGGTCTCCAAGCAACTGCTGGACCGCGTGATCTGGGCCTACGGCGACAAAGGCCTGAAATTCACCCTGTTCCGTCCGTTCAACTGGATGGGCCCGCGCCTGGATCGCCTGGATTCGGCGCGTATCGGCAGCTCCCGTGCAATCACCCAACTGATCCTGAACCTGGTGGAAGGCACCCCGATCCGTCTGTTCGACGGCGGCGAGCAAAAACGTTGCTTCACTGACATCGCCGACGGTATCGAAGCGCTGGCACGCATCATTGATAACGAAAACGGCGTGTGCGACGGCCAGATCGTCAACATCGGCAATCCGGAAAACGAAGCCAGCATTCGTCAGCTGGGCGAAGAACTGCTGCGTCAGTTCGAAGCGCACCCGCTGCGTAGCAACTTCCCTCCGTTCGCCGGTTTCCGCGACGTGGAAAGCAAGGCGTTCTACGGTACCGGTTACCAGGACGTGGCGCACCGCAAGCCAAGCATCGAAAACGCCAAGCGCCTGCTGAACTGGGAGCCGACCGTCGAGATGAGCGAGACCATCGGTAACACCCTGGACTTCTTCCTGAAAGAAGCCATGCTCGAAATCGCGGACAAGAAGTAATGCAGGCAGGCCTTCGCATCGACGTAGACACCTACCGTGGCACCCGTGAAGGTGTGCCGCGGTTGCTTGAATCCCTGGATGAAGCCGGGGTCAAGGCAACCTTCTTCTTCAGCGTTGGGCCGGACAACATGGGGCGCCACTTGTGGCGCCTCATCCGCCCGCAGTTCCTGTGGAAGATGCTGCGCTCCAACGCCGTCGGTCTGTATGGCCTGGACATCTTGCTGGCTGGCACCGCCTGGCCGGGCAAGCCGATTGGCCGCGACCTGGGGCATTTGATGCGCCAGGCCAAGGCTGCCGGGCATGAAGTGGGCCTGCACGCGTGGGACCACCACGGCTGGCAGGCCAACACCGGGCGCTGGAGCGAGGCACAGCTGATCGAGCAGATCCGCCGTGGCGTCGACACCCTCAGCGACATCCTCGGCGAGCGTATCGATTGTTCAGCGGCGGCCGGCTGGCGTGCCGATGAACGCGTGGTGCAAGCCAAGCAAGGTTTCAACTTTCGCTACAACAGTGATTGCCGGGGCACCAGCCTGTTTCGTCCAACCTTGGCCGATGGCAGCGCGGGCACCCCACAAATTCCGGTAGACCTGCCGACCTTCGACGAAGTCGTCGGGCCGGTAGTGGCTGCCAAAGACTTCAACGGCTTCATTCTGGACCGCTTTGCCGAGTCCAAGCTGAACGTCTACACGATTCATGCCGAAGTAGAAGGGATTCTGATGGCTAATGATTTTCGCCAGTTGCTTGCCCAGGCTGGGCAGCGCGGCATCGATTTCAAACCGCTGGGCGACCTGTTGCCCGCCGATGTGACCACCTTGCCCCAGCAACAGCTGGTGCGTGGCGCCCTGCCTGGGCGCGAGGGTTGGCTCGGAGTGCAACAAGCATGATCCGGCGCCTGGCATTGCCCCTGCTCCTGTTGGCGTTTGGCGTGTTCTACCTGTTGCCGCTGGCCACCCATGGCCTGTGGATCCCGGATGAGACCCGCTACGCGCAGATCAGCCAGGAAATGCTGTTGACCGGCAAGTGGGCCTCGCCGCATTTCATGGGCATCCGCTACTTTGAAAAACCCGCCGCCGGCTACTGGATGATCGCGCTGGGCCAGGCGATCTTCGGACAGAACCTGTTCGGCGTGCGCTTTGCCTCCGCCTTGAGCACCGGCCTGAGCATCCTGCTGGTGTACCTGGTGTCGCGCCGGTTGTGGAATGACCCGCGCAAGAGCCTGGTCAGCACCGTGCTCTACATGAGTTTCGCCAGTGTGGCCCTGCTGGGCGGCTATGCGAACCTCGACCCGCAGTTCACCTTCTGGGTCAACCTGACCGGCGTCGCCTTGTGGTTCTGCTTCGACAACACCACGCGCCGTGGCCGCCTGGGCGCCTGGGCCTTGCTGGGTTTTGCCTGTGGCATGGGCTTCATGACCAAAGGGTTCCTGGCCTGGTTGCTGCCGGTGCTCATCGCCCTGCCCTACGCCATTTGGCAAAAACGCTTTCGTGAATTGCTCGGCTACGGCCTGGTGGCGGTGGTCGTGGCGATTGTCGTGAGCCTGCCGTGGGCGCTGGCCGTGCACCTGCAGGAGCCGGACTACTGGAACTTCTTCTTCTGGCACGAGCATATCCAACGCTTTGCCGGTGACGACGCCCAGCACGCCGAGCCGTTCTGGTACTACCTGCCGTTGTTGATTGCGTTCTCGTTGCCTTGGGTGGCGCTGCTGCCGTCCACGGTCAAACAGGCCTGGCTAGACAAGCGCCTGCCGAAAACTGCCTTCCTGCTGCTGTGGCTGCTGATGCCCCTGGCGTTCTTCAGCCTGGCCAAAGGCAAGCTGCCGTCCTACATCATGCCGTGCCTGTTGCCCCTGGCCCTGCTGATGGGTTCGACCCTGGCCGACAAGCTGGCCCAAAACCGTGGGCGTGCGCTGCGCATCAACGGCTGGCTGAACCTGGTGATCGGTTTGGTGGCGATGTTGGCCCTCAGCTGGTTCCAAATGAAGAAGCCGGTGTACGAGCATGGCCAGGAAACCCTCAGCCTGGTGCTGGTGTTTACCTTCTTGTTCGGCTGGATCCTGGTCAATCTGTTGCAAGCGGCGCGCCCCTTGAAACTCTGGGCAGCACCGGCGATCGGCAGCTGGCTGCTGGTGGCCCTGGTGCCGGCCGCACTGCCCCACTCGGTGGTGTACAACAAGACCCCGGACCAATTCATCATCGACCACCTGCAGGAACTGCAACCGACCACCGCACTGCTGAGCAATGACCTGGGCGCCGCCTCGGCCCTGGCGTGGCGCCTGCACCGCCCCGACGTGACCCTCTACAACACCGTCGGTGAAGTGAAATACGGTCTTGCTTTCGCAGACACGGCCCATCGCAAGGTGGACATCAGCCAGGTCCAGCAATGGATGAGCGATGCGCGCAAACAAGGCCCGGTCGGTGTGGTGATGCGCGTCAAGGGTGACGATGAGGTCGCTGAAGTGAACTTGCTGCCCCAGGATGGCAAGCGTTACGAGCAAGGCAACATCGTGATCCTGATCTTCCCCAAGGCCGCTCCATGATCACCCTGCTTCTATTACTCGGTGCCTGCCTGCTCACCTGCATGGGCCAGGTTTCGCAAAAGTTTGCCGTAGAAAGCTGGCGTGACCAGCCCGACGGCTGGGCGTTGAAACTGCGCTCGCCGTGGCTGTGGTCGGCGCTGATCTGCCTGGGTCTGGGCCTGCTGGTGTGGTTGCTGGTATTGCAGCGCCTGGAAGTGGGCATCGCCTACCCCATGCTCAGCCTGAACTTTGTGCTGGTCACGCTGATGGCGCGCTTTGTGTTCCACGAACACATCGACGGCCGCCACTGGTTTGGCGTGGTGCTGGTGATCGCCGGTGTCGTGTTGCTGGGGCGTCAGGTATGAGCCGGGCGCGTGGTTTTGCCCTGGCCCTGGGCAGCGTCGGACTGGTCAGCGCCGCCCAGTTGGGCATGCGCTGGAGCATGACGCGCCTGCCGCTGCCGACTGAATGGCTCACAGCCTTCAACAGCAATGCCATCGACCTTGGCGCCCTGGGCGTGGTGATCCTGGCGATCATCGCCTATGCGCTGTCGATGCTCTGCTGGCTCGGCGCGCTCAAGGATCTGCCCCTCGGCCGTGCGTATTCGCTGCTCAGCATCAGCTACGCGCTGGTGTACCTGTTGGCTGCCAGCCTGCCGGTGTTCAACGAACATTTCTCGCTTTCGAAAACCCTGGGGGTGGCGCTGGTCATCCTCGGTGTACTGGTTATTAACTCTCGTCGTGCTAGCACCACAAGTCCCAGGAATGCCCCATGAAAATCAGTGTATTTGGTAGTGGTTACGTCGGTCTGGTGCAGGCCACCGTATTGGCCGAAGTCGGTCACGATGTCATCTGCATGGACGTAGACAAGAACAAGGTCGAATCGCTGCAAAAAGGCCATGTGACCATCTTCGAGCCGGGGCTGGCCGCGATGGTGAAAGAGAATCTGGAAAGCGGACGCCTGCATTTCACCCACGACGAAAAACTCGCCGTGGAACACGGTGAAGTGCTGTTCATCGCCGTGGGCACGCCGTCCGACGAAGACGGCTCGGCCGACCTGAAGTACGTGCTGTCGGTCGGCGACGCGGTGTCCCGTCACCGTGTAGAGCCGGTGATCCTGGTGGAAAAATCCACCGTACCCGTGGGCACTGGCGACACCCTGCGCGCGCACATCGAGAAGAACCTGCGCGTGGCCGGCCGTCACCTGGACTTCGATATCGTCTCCAACCCGGAATTCCTCAAGGAAGGCTCGGCCGTTGCCGACTGCCGCCGCCCGGACCGCATCATCATCGGTTGCGAGCGTGAAGAAGTGCGCGAAGTGATGCGCGACCTGTACGCGCCGTTCAACCGCAACCACGACCGCATCATCTTTATGGACCTGCGCAGCGCCGAACTGACCAAGTACGCCGCCAACTGCATGCTGGCCACCAAGATCAGCTTTATCAACCAGATCGCCGAACTGGCCGAGCACCTGGGCGCCGACATCGAAGCCGTGCGCCTGGGCATCGGTGCCGACTCGCGCATCGGCTACCACTTTATCTACCCGGGCTGCGGCTACGGCGGCTCGTGCTTCCCCAAAGACATGCGCGCCCTGATCCACAGCGCTAAAGAGGCCAACTGCTCCAGCGACCTGCTGGAAGCCGTCGAAGCCATCAACCAGCGCCAGAAGAGCAAGCTGTTCGAACGCATCAACGCCTATTTCAAAGGCGAGTTGAAGGGCAAGACCTTCGCGTTGTGGGGCCTGGCGTTCAAGCCCAACACCGATGACATGCGTGATGCGCCCAGCCGCGTGCTGATGGAAGCCCTGTGGGCCGCCGGCGCCAATGTACGTGCCTTCGACCCTGAAGCCATGCAGGAAACCCAGCGCATCTACGGCGATGAATCGCGCCTGACGCTGCTGGGCACTCCGGAATCGGCCCTGAGCGGCGCCGATGCATTGATCGTCTGCACCGAATGGCAGCAGTTCAAGGCCCCGGACTTCGACCTGATCCACCAGCGCCTGAAAACCCCGGTGATCTTCGACGGCCGCAACCTGTACGATGGCGAGCGTCTATCGCGCAAAGGCTTCAAGTACTTCCCGATTGGGCGTGGTGACTCCTGTGAATTGCCAATCCCTCAGCAACAGTGGGTGCCGCAGGGTCAGGAAGCCTGATACGTGAACAAAGCTCATCCGCCGCTGCTCAATGCAACGATTCGACACCAGTCGCTGGGGCTCGGGCTCCTGGCGCTGGTGCTGTTCGTTGCCGGTAACTGGCACCAGGCAATCATCGGCTTCGACTCGCGTTTCGTGGTGTTCGCCCAGGAAATGCTGCGCCATGGGCCTAGCTTTTTCCCCACCACGTACGGGCAGCCCTATGCCGACTACCTGGCCACCTCGACCCTGCTGACGTGGCTGTTTTCCCTGCCCTTGGGGCAGGTGACCAGCTTCACGGCCTGGCTGCCGACGGCCATTGCTTCGGCGGTGATCGTCACCCTGGTGTACCGCCTCACGGCGCCCTACTCCCAGCGTTGGGGCCTGCTGAGTGTGGCGATGTTGCTGCTCAGCAGTACCTTCATCAGCGAAACCCGCGCGGTGTCTCTTGACCAGATGCTCGCGGCCGTGGCGTTGGCGGTGTTCTACCTGGGTTACGCCCACGACCACTTCGGTGCGGGCAAGCGCCTGCACTGGCTGTTCTTGCTGCTGATCATCGGCTTTGCGATCCGTGGGCCCATTGGCCTGGTGATCCCCACCGGCGTGCTGTGCAGCTATTACCTCATCAACCGCCAATGGCGCCAGTTGTTCAGCTTCGGCTTGCTGGCCCTGGCGTTGCTGGCGGCGTGTGTCGGCCTGTTGTTGCTGTTGGCCAAGCTCAGCGGCGGTGAAGACTTCATGCGCGATGTGATTCGCATGCAGTTCCTGGGGCGCATGGATGGCACCGAAGGCTCCAGCGGCGTGCTGTACTACTTCACCAGCTCCATCGGCAATTACGCGCTGGCGTACCCGGTGGCGTTGCTGGTGCTGCTGGCGGTGGCGCTGAACGGGCGACGTGTGCCGGATCCTGCGCTGCAGTTGGTGTTGTACTGCGCAGCGGCAGGTTTGCTGGTGATGCTCGGCCTGTCGGTTCCCCAGGCGAAGAAAGCCCGCTACATACTGCCGATGCTGCCCATGGCGGCAATCATTGCGGCGTACCCGTTCCAGGTCACCCAGGGACGTTTGTTTGCCGGGTTGCGCGGCCTGATGCTGGGCATCTGGACGTTGTTCCCTGCCCTGTTGGCCATCGGTTTGCTGGTGGCGCGCCGCCGCTATGCAGAGCAGTTGGGTAGCCTGACGCTGATGTTTGTCGTGCTGGGTGTGCTTCAAGTGCTCGCGTTGCTGGCGGTGTTCAACGTGCGGTTACGCCCGGCAGGCCCTGCGCTGGCGGCCGTGTTGGCGATTTGGACGACGTACATCGTGGTGGTTGAGCCGCTTGAGCGTAGCCTGTATGACACCCGTACCTTCAGCCTGGCGGTCAAGGCACAGATCAACCAGCAACCGGCGCCCGTGGTGCTGCATGCACTGGGCAAAGACGCGAAAGCCATCAAGTTGATGGTCAACCTCGACTGCGACCGGGTGCCCCTGTTCACCCAGTTGCCAGCCGAGCTGGCCCCGGTGCAAGGTCCCGCCTGGCTGGTGATGAGCCAGGAAGATTACGAGGGGCTGCAAGACCCTCGGTTGCGCTCCATTACTCCCACGCTCACCGGGGAGTTCGACAAGAACCCTTACGTGCTGCTGCACCTGGCCAAATCCACGCCGCATTGATAGCGCTGTTGCGTGGTTCTGTACGAAAGAACGCCCACTCCTCAAAGAGTGGGCGTTTTGCATTCTTATCGCCAAGAAACATCCTACAGCCCAATGCGTAATGCCTGGGGCACTCACCTCTTCCGGCGCTCAGACCCCAAATGTAGACTCGCTCACCAAGTGCCTTAACTATCTACCACCAGGCCCGAAGGTTTTTAAACGCATAACGACAAGGATGCTGTAGGCCATCCCCACCGTGATGGCCTCTTTCACTGAGAGGAGAATTTTGTGCGAGATGATCGAGTGACCTTGCCCCTGCCGGCACTGGAACGACTGATGGGCTTGCGGGACGCCCTGGTGGCGTTGAAAGGGCCGCTGGCTGACGACCCTGAGCTGAAGAAAAACCTGCAAAAACACCTGTTCAACGAAGAGACCGATTGCCGCGTACTCGGCAAGGTCAACATCCCCGATCTGCATAGCGTGCGTCAGATTCCCTTTGGCGCCGTCCTTTAACTTCATTATTATTGCACTCAACCCTCATTAATATGCACTGGTGGCCGCTCACTCAGATCGGCACACTGCACAGGTTCCTCCCCCAAATGTTGGAACTTTCAAAGGGCTTTTCCGGGAAACCAGGCAAGCCTTTTTTTTCGCCCGCTGTTTATGGACCCTTTTTAATGCTCGCTCGTTTTTTACCCGCTGCAATCAACACGCGCCCCGCCGAATGGAGCCGCGCCGCCATCGGCATGGCCCTGGGCACGATGCTCAGTGTCTGGACCTGTGCCCACGTGTTTGGCATGGACGTGGCGCTGCATCTGCTCGGCCCTCTCGGGGCCTCGGCGGTGCTGTTGTTTGCCGTGTCGTCGGGCGCCCTGGCGCAGCCTTGGTCGATTATTGGCAGCTACTTGTGTGCCAGTGTCGTCGCGCTGTTGGTGGCGCGGGTGTTGGGGCGAACCTTGGGCAGCGCCTGCCTTGCGGCGGGCATCACGGTGGTGCTGATTTGCTGGCTGCGTTGCCTGCATCCACCCGCCGGCGGCCTGGCCATGAGCCTGGTGCTGGCCGATCCGGCTTCCATCAGCCTGGGCTGGTACGAAATGGCGCCGGTCATGTTCGGCGCCAGTGCGCTGTTGCTGTGTGCACTGGCCTACAACAATGCCACCCGCACGCGTTATCCCAAGGGCGCTGCCGAATCGCCTGCCGTGGTGATGGGCACCCCGACGCCCGCCACCGACCCCACGATCACGGCCGCCGACCTGAAGCTGGCGTTGGCCGAAATGGAGCAGTTCTACGACATCGAACCCACTGAGCTTGAGCAGCTGATCCACGCGGCTGAAGGCCATGCGCGACGACGCAGCATCGGTGAGGTGCTGGCCCATCGGGCGGCTTGAGTTCCTCTGCAAAAATGCAAAAACGACCTGCATGATTCAAGGTTGTACGGGGCAAATTTGCACTGGTACGATCGCGAGAGCGTTCGCCTACGAACATCTTGATAAAGAACAATAAAAGCAGGGAGTTAGAGATGACTGCTCAGGTTTCATCCGAAGCAAGCCGCGCCGACATTCTTCAAGACGAGGTACTGGCCGACGTTCGCAACCATATCGGCCACCTCACCCTCAATCGCCCGGCAGGCTTGAACGCCATCACCCTGGAGATGGTGCGCAGCCTGACCCAGCAGTTGCAGGCCTGGGCCGAGGACCCGCAGGTGTACGCCGTGGTCCTGCGCGGTGCCGGCGAAAAAGCCTTCTGTGCCGGAGGCGATATTCGCTCGCTGTACGACAGTTTCAAAGGCGGCGACACCCTGCACCAAGACTTCTTCGTCGAGGAGTACGCCCTCGACCTGGCTATCCACCATTACCGCAAACCGGTGCTGGCCCTGATGGACGGGTTTGTCCTCGGCGGCGGCATGGGCCTGGTGCAAGGCGCCGACCTGCGCGTTGTCACCGAACGCAGCCGCCTGGCGATGCCGGAAGTGGCCATCGGGTATTTCCCTGATGTGGGCGGTAGCTATTTCCTGCCGCGCATTCCGGGTGAGCTGGGCATTTACCTGGGCGTGACCGGCGTGCAGATTCGTGCCGCAGACGCCCTGTATTGCGGGTTGGCCGACTGGTACCTGGAAAGCACCAGGCTCGCCGAGTTGGACCAGAAGCTCGACCGCCTGCAGTGGCACGACTCTCCCCTAAAAGACCTGCAAGGCGTACTCGCCAAGCTCGCCGTGCAACAACTGCCGGACGCGCCGCTGGCTGCCCTGCGCCCCGTCATCGACCATTTTTTCGCCTTGCCGGACGTGCCGAGCATCGTTGAGCAATTGCGCGCCGTCACCATCGCCGACAGCCATGAGTGGGCGCTGGCCACCGCCGACCTGATGCAAACCCGCTCCCCCTTGGCCATGGCCGTCACCCTGGAGATGCTGCGTCGCGGCCGTCGCCTGCCGCTGGAACAGTGCTTCGCGCTGGAATTGCACCTGGATCGCCAGTGGTTCGAGCGTGGCGACCTGATCGAAGGCGTTCGCGCCTTGATCATCGACAAGGACAAAACCCCGCACTGGAACCCGCCTACGCTGCACGGATTGGACGCCACCCACGTCGAGAGCTTCTTTCACGATTTCGCGCAGAAGGTTCACTAAGCCATGCAAGACATTGAATACACAGAAGAACAAGTGATGATCCGCGACATGGCGCGCGACTTTGCCCGTGGCGAAATCGCCCCCAACGCCCAGGCTTGGGAAAAAGCCGGGTGGATCGACGATGGGCTGGTCGCCAAGATGGGTGAGCTGGGCCTGTTGGGCATGGTGGTCCCTGAAGAATGGGGCGGCACCTATGTCGACTACGTGGCGTATGCCCTGGCGGTGGAAGAGATTTCAGCCGGCGACGGTGCTACCGGCGCCCTCATGAGTATCCATAATTCAGTGGGTTGCGGGCCGATCCTCAACTACGGCACCACCGAACAGAAACAGACCTGGCTGGCCGACCTCGCCAGTGGCCAAGCCATTGGCTGCTTTTGCCTCACTGAGCCCCAAGCCGGTTCCGAGGCGCATAACTTGCGCACCCGCGCCGAATTGCGCGACGGCCAATGGGTGATCAACGGCGCCAAGCAGTTTGTCAGCAACGGCAAGCGCGCCAAGCTGGCCATCGTGTTTGCGGTCACCGACCCGGACCTGGGCAAGAAAGGTATCTCGGCGTTCCTGGTGCCGACCAACACCCCAGGTTTTGTGGTCGACCGCACGGAACACAAGATGGGTATTCGGGCGTCAGACACCTGCGCCGTCACCCTCAACCAATGCACCGTGCCGGAAGCCAACCTGCTGGGTGAGCGTGGCAAAGGCCTGGCCATCGCCCTGTCCAACCTGGAAGGTGGTCGTATCGGCATTGCCGCCCAGGCCCTGGGCATCGCTCGCGCGGCCTTCGAGGCTGCGTTGGCTTACGCCCGCGACCGTGTGCAGTTCAACCAGGCGATCATCGAACACCAGAGCGTCGCCAACCTGTTGGCCGACATGCAGACCCGGCTCAACGCCGCACGCCTGCTGATCCTGCATGCTGCGCGCCTGCGCAGTGCTGGCAAGCCGTGCCTGTCGGAAGCGTCCCAGGCCAAATTGTTTGCTTCAGAGATGGCCGAAAAGGTCTGCTCCTCGGCGATGCAGATTCATGGCGGCTATGGGTATCTGGAGGATTACCCGGTGGAGCGCTACTACCGGGATGCGCGGATCACGCAGATATACGAAGGCACCAGCGAGATTCAGCGGATGGTGATTGCCCGGGAGCTCAAACACTACCAACTGTAGGAGCCGGCTTGCCGGCGATTGAATCACCTCGGTGTCACTGATAAACCGAGGTATCTGTATCGCCGGCAAGCCGGCTCCTACAGGAGAATTGCGGGGCCTGGAAAACCACTCTCCACTGTGGGAGCTGGCTTGCCTGCGATGGAATCGCCTCGGTATCCCTGATAAACCGAGGTGTCTGCATCGCCGGCAAGCCGGCTCCTACAGGAGAATTGCGGGGCCTGGAAACCACTCTCCACTGTGGGAGCTGGCTTGCCTGCGATGGAATCGCCTCGGTATCCCTGATAAACCGAGGCGTCTGCATCGCCGGCAAGCCGGCTCCTACTATGTGGGTGGGGCGGGTTATTGGTCTTTGAAGTCGGGCGCGCGCTTGGCAACGAATGCGGCCATGCCTTCCTTCTGGTCCTGGGTCGCGAACGCGGCATGGAACACGCGGCGTTCAAAGCGAACGCCTTCAGACAGGCTCACCTCAAAGGCACGGTTCACGCTTTCCTTGACCATCATGCTGATCGGCACCGATTTGCCCGCGATCAGGGTGGCAACTTTCAACGCTTCGTCCAACAGCTCATCGGCTGGCACGATACGGGCCACGATGCCGCAACGCTCTGCTTCCACTGCATCGATAAAGCGCCCGGTCAGGCACATTTCCATGGCCTTGGCCTTGCCCACGGCGCGGGTCAGGCGCTGGGTGCCGCCCATGCCCGGCAGCACGCCGAGGTTGATTTCCGGCTGGCCGAACTTGGCGCCGTCGCCTGCGAGGATAAAGTCACACATCAACGCCAGTTCACAGCCGCCGCCCAGGGCAAAACCGTTGACGGCGGCAATGATCGGCTTGCGGCGGTTAGCCACGCGGTCGCTGTCGCTGAACAGGTCGTCGAGGTAGATCTGCGGGTACGTCAGCTCGGCCATTTCCTTGATGTCGGCACCGGCGGCAAAGGCCTTCTTCGAACCGGTCAACACGATGCAGCCGATTTGCGGGTCGGCTTCCAGGCCGTCCAGCGCCTGGTTCAGTTCGCTGACCAGTTGCGCGTTGAGGGCGTTCAGGGCCTGTGGACGGTTGAGGGTGATCAGGCCGACACGGCCGTGGACGTCAAGCTGGATGGTTTCGTAACTCATGTATCGGCTCCTTAGAGATTGCGTGAGATGACCATGCGTTGAATATCGCTGGTGCCTTCGTAGATCTGGCAAACCCGCACATCGCGGTAGATGCGCTCCAACGGGAAGTCGCTCAGGTAACCGTAACCGCCCAGGGTTTGCAAGGCGGCCGAACAGACTTTCTCGGCCATTTCCGAGGCAAACAGCTTGGCCATGGAGGCTTCCACCAGCGCCGGCCGGCCACTGTCACGCAGGGCGGCGGCGTAGTGCACCATCTGCCGGGCCACGGCGATTTGCGTGGCCATGTCCGCCAGGCGAAAGGCCACGGCCTGGTGTTCGATCAGCGCCTTGCCGAAACTTTCGCGCTCACGGGCGTAGTCGCGGGCTGCTTCAAAGGCGGCGCGGGCCATGCCCACCGATTGCGAGGCGATACCGACGCGGCCGCCTTCCAGGTTGGCCAGGGCGATCTTGTAGCCTTCGCCCTCCTCGCCCAGGCGGTTGGCCACCGGCACCTTCACGTCCTCGAACAGGATCTGGCAAGTGTCGGACGCATGCTGGCCGAGCTTGTCTTCGACCCGCGCCACGGTATAACCCGGCGAATCGGTAGGCACGATAAACGCGCTGATCCCGCGCTTACCCGCCGCAGGGTCGGTCACGGCAAACACAATCACGATGCCGGCGTTCTGCCCCGAGGTGATGAACTGCTTGCAGCCGTTGAGCACGTAATGCTCGCCTTCCAGCCGCGCACGGGTTTTCAGACTGCTGGCATCGGAACCGGCTTGCGGCTCGGTCAACGCGAAGGCGCCGAGCATGGCACCGCTGGCCAGGGGCTTGAGGAAGTGCTCTTTCTGGTAGTCGTTGCCGAACGTGAGGATCGGCACACACCCCACCGAGTTGTGCACGCTCATGATGGTCGAGCACGCCCCGTCACCGGCCGCGATTTCTTCCAGGGCCATGGCATAGGCCAGGTAGCCGGTATCGCAACCGCCCCACTGTTCCGGCACCAGCATGCCGAAAAAGCCCAGTTCGGCCATCTCGCCGATGGCCTCCTTGGGAAAGCGGTGCTCACGGTCCCACTCCGCGGCGAAGGGTTTGAGGCGTTCCTGGGCAAATTGCCGGGCCGCGTCGCTGATTTGCAGTTGTTCGTCATTGGGTAGCATGGGGGTGAGTCCTTAATACAGGCATTCGACGGCCATGGCCGTGGCTTCACCACCGCCGATGCAGATGGCGGCAACGCCACGCTTGAGGCCTTTCTGGCGCAGGGCCGAGAGCAGGGTCACCAGAATGCGTGCGCCCGAGGCGCCGATCGGATGGCCCAGGGCGCAGGCGCCACCGTGGATATTGACCTTGGCGTGAGGGATTTCCAGCTTGCTCATGGTCACCAGGCTGACCACGGCGAAGGCTTCGTTGATCTCAAACAGGTCCACTTCACCCAGGTTCCAGCCAGTCTTGCTCATCAGCTTGCGGATCGCGCCCACCGGCGCCACCGGGAACAGCCCTGGCTCATCGGCAAATGCGGCGTGCCCATGAATCACCGCCAGCGGCTTGAGGCCACGCTTTTGCGCCTCGGACTGACGCATCAGCAGCAAAGCCGCCGCACCGTCGGAAATCGAGCTTGAGTTGGCTGCCGTGACCGTACCGCCTTCGCGAAAGGCCGGCTTCAAGCTGGCGATCTTGTCGATCTTGGCTTTGGGCGGCTGCTCGTCATGCAGGATGGTTTTTTGCTCTTTGCCCACGGTGACCTGCACGGGCACGATTTCGGCGGCGAAGCTGCCGTGGTTGATCGCCTCCTGTGCACGGGTCAGGGAGGCAATGGCAAACGCGTCCTGGGCTTCGCGGCTGAAGCCGTTGTGCACCGCGCAGTCCTCGGCAAAGGTGCCCATCAGGCGCCCCTTGTCGTAGGCGTCTTCCAGGCCGTCGAGGAACATATGGTCCAGCACCTTGCCGTGGCCCATGCGGTAGCCGCTGCGCGCACGGTCCAGCAGGTACGGCGCGTTGGACATGCTCTCCATGCCACCGGCAATCACCACCTCGACACTGCCGGCCAGCAGCGAGTCGTGGGCCAGGATCGCCGCCTCCATGCCTGAGCCGCACATTTTGTTGAGGGTGGTGCAGCGCGTGGATTTATCCAGGCCGGCGCCCAACGCGGCTTGCCGCGCCGGTGCCTGGCCGAGGCCCGCTGGCAGTACGCAGCCGAACAGCACTTCATCGACCGCGTCGCTGGCAATTCCGGCGCGCTCGACCGCCGCACGGATGGCCGCAGCACCCAGCTGCGGTGCGGTCAGGCCCTTGAGGTCGCCTTGGAAACCGCCCATCGGCGTGCGGACGGCGCTGACAATAACAATCGGATCGCTCATGGGGTGTGCTCCTTACTTGGCTGCCATGCGCAAGGCGCCGTCGAGACGGATCACCTCGCCATTGAGCATGCTGTTTTCAATGATGTGTCGCACCAGGGCGGCGTACTCGGCAGGCTTGCCCAGGCGTGGCGGGAATGGCACGCCGGCCGCCAACGACTCACGCACCTCAGGGGTCATGCCGGCCATCATCGGGGTTTCGAAAATGCCCGGGGCGATGGTCATGACGCGGATGCCGAAGCGCGCCAGCTCGCGGGCAGCAGGCAGGGTCAGGCTGGCAATCGCGCCTTTGGAGGCCGAATACGCCGCCTGGCCGATCTGCCCGTCGAACGCGGCCACCGAGGCGGTGTTGATGATCACGCCGCGCTCGCCATCGGCATTCGCTTCGGTTTCCGCGATGGCAGCAGCAGCCAGGCGCAGCAGGTTGAAACTGCCAATCAGGTTGACGTTGATCACCTGGGCGAAGCTGGCCAGCCCGTGGGGGCCGTTCTTGCCCAGAATCTTTTCGCCACGTACCACGCCGGCGCAGTTGACCAGGCCGTGCAGCCCACCAAAGGCGGCGACAGTGGCCTGCATGGCGGCTTCGGCAGCGGCTTCCTGGCTGATATCGGCGACTGCACTGCGTGCGTTATCCCCCAGCTGTTTGGCCTTGGCCGCCACTGCGTCGGCGTTCATGTCCACCAGCATCACCTTGGCGCCGGCCGCGACCAGCATCTCGGCAGTTGCCGCGCCGAGGCCCGAAGCACCGCCGCTGACCAGAAAAACCTTGTTTTGGATTTGCATCATAGTGTCCTTGAAAAAAGGTCAGGCCACCGCCGCCTTGGCGATTTCCTGATTGCGTAAAATAAAGCGTTGCAGCTTGCCGCTCGGGGTCTTGGGCAAGTCGCTGACGAATTCGATTTCGCGGGGATACGCGTGCGCCGCCAGGCGCTTGCGCACGTGCTGGCGCAGCTCTTCGGCGAGTTCCTCGGTGGCGCGGTAGTGCGCATTGATCACCACAAAAGCCTTCACCACTTCGGTGCGTTGCGGGCAGGGTTTGCCCACCACGGCCGCTTCGATCACCGCTGGGTGCTCCACCAGGGCGCTTTCCACGTCGAACGGGCCGACCCGGTAGCCGGAGGTGGTGATCACGTCATCGCTGCGCCCTACGAAACTGATGCTTCCGTTGGGGTTGAGCTCCACGGTGTCGCCGCTAAGGTAGTACTTACCGACGAAGGCCTTGGTCTTCACGCCGTCGTAGCCGGCGAACCAGCACATCGGTGATTGCTCGCGGTCGATGGCCAGGATGCCGGGCACCCCGGCCGGCAGTTCTTGATAGTCGTCGTCCAGTACCACGATGCGATGCCCCGGCGAGGCAAAACCCGCCGAACCAACGTGCACCGGGTGCTCCAGACCATGGTGATTGCACAGCACCATGCCCAGTTCGGTCTGGCCGTAGTGGTCGTGGATGGTCACGCCGAGGTTGTCGGCAAACCAGCGGATCACTTCCGGGTTCAGGGGTTCGCCCGCGCTGCTGACGATACGCAGCTTGCCCTTGATCGACTGAGCGAACTGCTCGCCACCGGCAATCAGCAGGCGGTACGCGGTCGGCGAGCCGGTAAGGTTGGTGATCCCGTATTTGTTGATCACCCGGCAAGTGCTTTCCAGGGTGAACGGGCCATCGTAGAACGTAATCGGGTGGCCCATGGACAGTGGGCCGGTCACGCCGAAATAAATGCCATAGGCCCAGCCCGGGTCGGCAACGTTCCAGAACGCGTCTTCGGGGCGCAGGTCCACGGCGTCGCGGGTGTAGCTCTGGAACGCAACGATCGCCTTGAGCGGCACCGACAGCGCCTTCGACGGGCCGGTGGTGCCCGAGGTGAACATCAGCAGAAACGGGTCATCGGCGCCCAGCAGCACCGGCGCGCAATCGTTGGAATGGTTGGGCAACTCGGCCCAGAAACTGTAGTCGCCGCGCACGATGCCTTCGCCTTTGGGCCCGGCGACGGTGACGATGGTTGGGCAGCCCTCGACTTCGGCGAGCTTGGGCCGGTTCACCGCGTCGGTGACCACCAACTTAGCCCCCGAGCTGCCCAGGCGGTGTTCGATGGCCTTGGGGCCAAAGGCGGTAAACAGCGGTTGATACACCGCACCGATACGCCAGGTGGCCAATACCACCACCAGCAATTCGGCCGTGCGCGGCAGCAGGCCGGCGACCTTGTCGCCGCGCTCGACGCCCTGGGCCAGCAGGAAATTGGCAAAACGTGAGGCCTGGTCCTGTAACTCGGTGAAGGTGGACGTGGCGCTGCGGCCGTCCTTGCCCTCCCAAAACAAGGCGATGCGCCCCGGCAACGCGTGGCGGTCGCAACACTCCACACAGGCATTGAGGCCCTGCAGGGTGCCGGCCAGTGCGGCGTCGACGGTGTGCTGGTAATCGAACTCGGTAGTGGCAGCCAAATACTCACGCATTGCTTCAAATCCTTCTGTATTTTTATTTTCAGGACATTTTGCATCACACGAATCGCGGAAATAGTCGCTCTAGAGCGGCGCAGCGGCAATGGTCAAAGCTTTCAACATGGCTGACTGGTTTGGCCAATCATTGAGCGCGCTTATCAATGGGTTGGCCCAAGCGATTGGACGTCGCGGGTGCCAGCTTCTAACCTGAGGGCCTGCGCCACATAAGAAGCCCCTCGATGATTGTCCGTCCCAAACCCAACCTCCTGGGTATCCTGTTTTCCCTCAAGGGCTCAATTGCCAAGCGCATTGCCCTGCGCAGCCTGCTGGTGACCCTGCTGGCTTCGGTGATCGTGCTGGTAGAAACCTGGCACCCGGCCTACTTTTCCAAGGTCAACGCCACGCCCTTCACGTTGCTGGGCCTGTCGCTGTCGATCTTCATGAGCTTTCGCAACAACGCCTGCTATGACCGCTGGTGGGAGGGGCGCAAGCAATTGGGGCAAATGATCATCGATGTGCGCTCGTTGATCCGCGAGACTCAGGTGCTTGGTGATACGCCTGAGCGTGCCGGCGTTTTGCGCGGGCTCTGCGGGTTTGCCCATGGGCTGATCGCGCGCTTGCGCCTGGAGGATGAAACCCGTGCTATCACGCCCTGGACCCCGGTCGATCAAGGGCATCCGAACCTGCCGGATCAAGTTCTGCAACGACTCGGCGCGCGCTTTTCCGCGTTGACCGAGCAAGGCGTGATCAGCGAGTGGCGTTACACCCAACTGGAAGCCCGGCTGGTCAGCCTCAGCCAGGTGCAGGCCTCGTGCGAGCGGATCAAGCACACGCCGCTGCCCTTCCCTTACACCCTACTGCTGCACCGCACCATCTACCTGTTCTGCATCCTGCTGCCGTTTGCCATGGCCGAGCCGCTGGGCTGGTTGACGCCGGTGTTCACCGCCATCGTCAGCTACACGTTCTTTGGCCTGGACGAAATTGGCGATGACCTGGAAGACCCCTTCGGTTTCGACGAGAACGACCTGCCGTGCAACGCCATCTTGCGCACGCTGGAACGGGAGGTCCGCGCCGCCTTGGGCGAAACCGACCTGCCCCCGCCCCTGGAACCCGTTGAGTACGTGCTCACCTGATGCGGGTTTGACACTCGCCGTGGTCTGACCGAAGCTGGTGGCTTTGCGATAGCTGCCCCAGCTTTTGGACGCCTGCATGTCAAAGTCACGCCGTTACGCCCTCATCGGCCTGTGCGCCCTGTTGTCTATTGTGCTCATCACCTGGTTTTTCTCCCGCTCCCCCCAAGTGACCGTGCCACCGGCGATTGCCCATGGTTACGCCAAGGCCCTGCGCCAGGCGCATAACGGTGAGCCGGGAGCCGCTCGCGTGCTGTATCAACAGTTGGGCCGCCCCGACCTTTCGCCCGAGCGCCGCGCCGCGCTGCACGCCGAATTGCCCAACTACCCAAGCCCCCAGGCGTTGAAACTGGCGGATAAAGACCTGGCCAACGATGCCCCGCTGGTACGCGAAGCCGCGATCCACAGCATTGTCGGCCTGGTGCCCACCGGCCAGCGCACTTTGTTGCTTGGCCCTGTATTGGATGACCCGGAACAAGACGTGCGCTTCGCCGCCGCCAACGCGTTGCTCGGCCTCTCGCCGGACACCCTGGGCTTGTACTTCGGGCCCTTGCAGCAAGTACTCGATGAATTCGTGAAAAAGCTCAAGGGCCAACCCGAAACCGCCGAGGGCTGGATTCAACTGGCGCGCCTCTATATTCACAGCGCCCTGTTGCCAGACGCACAAAACGCCTTGGAGCAAGCCATCCGCCTGCAGCCGGACAACCTGCAAGCGGTGGTCGCGCAAATTGAGCTGCTGGATAAACAAGGCAAGACCGAAGAATCCCGCCAACTGCTGGCGCGCCAATTGGCGGCTCACCCGGAGTCGGCCTACCTGCAACACGCCCTGGGCATGTGGCTGCTGCACCATGGTGAACGCCCGTACGCACTGCTCGGATTGTCCAAGGCTGTGGAACTGGAGCCGGACAATCAGGATTACCGCTACGACCTGGCCACCACCCTGCATGCCCAGGAAGAACTGGAAGCCGCCCAACGCCAGTTGGAAGAGATCGTCCAGCGCCACCCCGCCAATCGCAAAGCCCGGGTGTTGCTGATCAACTACTGGAAGGAAACCGGTCAGTTGCAGAATGTGCAGGTGTTGCTGGCGCAGCTTGAACAGCAGAATCCGGACGACCCCGCGTTGCAGCAAGGCCTGTAGTCGACTCCAAAAACTTGTAAAACCAAACTCTCGTTGTACAAATCTCAACAAGCGTTGAACCGCCACGTGCCACTACGGTCAAGTAAATATGGCGCGCCCCGAGCGGCGCGCACCTCTACTTGTACGTGACTTGAGGGTACTTCTTGTCTACATCCAATGCGCTGTTAAACGACAAAGCCGCCACCGGGATCGAAGGTCTTGATGACATTCTTTCCGGGGGGCTATCGCGTAGCCACCTGTTCCTGCTGGAAGGTGAGCCGGGGACCGGCAAGACCACCGTGGCCCTTCACTTCCTGCAGGCCGGAGCCAAAAACGGTGAGCGTTCGCTGTACATCACCTTGTCCGAGACCGAGCGCGAATTGCGCCAGGGCGCCAAGTCCCACGGCTGGGACCTGGATGACAACATCCATATCTTCGAACTGACCCCGCCCGAGAGCCTGCTCAACGCCGAGCACCAGCAGAGCCTGCTGTACTCCTCGGACCTGGAACTGGGCGAAGCGACCCGGCAGATCTTCGAAGTGGTGGAACGGGTCAAGCCCACCCGCGTGGTGGTCGATAGCCTGTCCGAGATCCGCCTGCTGGCCCAAAGCTCCCTGCGCTATCGCCGGCAGATCCTGGCCATCAAGCATTACTTCGTGCGCTACGACGCCACCGTCCTGCTACTGGACGACCTGACCACCGAATCCCTCGACAAAACCGTGCACAGCGTGGCCCACGGGGTGATTAGACTGGAAGAACTGACCCCCAACTACGGCGCTGAACGGCGTCGGGTGCGGGTGGTGAAATACCGCGGCCAGAAATACCGCGGCGGCTTCCATGACTTCACCATCATGCAAGGCGGCGTGCAGGTGTTCCCGCGCCTCGTCGCTGCCGAACATCGGGGTGGCTACAGCCGTCAAACCTTGACCAGTGGCATCAGGGAACTGGACTCGCTGTTGGGCGGCGGTATCGAGACCGGCTCCAGCAGCCTGATTCTCGGCCCGGCCGGTACGGGTAAATCGCTGATCTCGATGATTTTCGCTGCCGCCGCCGTGGCCCGTGGCGAGAAAGCCGCCCTCTTCATCTTTGATGAAGAACTGGGCCTGCTGTTCGAACGCATGAAAAACATGGGCATCGACCTGGCGGCGCTGCAAGCTACCGGTAACCTGCTGATCGAACAGGTGGACGCCGCGGAGTTGTCGCCCGGCGAGTTCTCCCACCGCGTACGGCGCTGTGTGGATGAGCGCGGGATCAAGACCGTGGTGATCGACAGCGTCAACGGCTACCAGGCCGCGATGCCGGAAGAAAATGCGCTGATCCTGCACATGCACGAGTTGCTGCTGTACCTCAACCGACGCGGCGCAGCCACCTTCATGACCGTGGCCCAGCATGGCCTGGTCGGCGACATGCAGGCGCCGGTGGACATCACTTATCTGGCCGACACTGTGATTTTGCTGCGCTACTTCGAAGCGCTGGGCAAAGTGCGCCGGGCGATCTCGATCATCAAGAAGCGCACCGGCTCCCATGAATCGACCATCCGTGAATACCGTATCGGTAGCCGTGGCATGACCGTAGGCGAACCGCTGGACAACTTCCAGGGCGTACTGCGCGGCATTCCTACCTACCTGGGTGCCGGTTCGCCTCTGCTCAAGGATGAGGGCTAGTGGCCGACCCGAACCCGGTCTCCGAGCGCGCGATTATCCTCGCGCCTTTGGGACGCGACAGCACCCTGGCGCTGATGATGCTCAACGAAGCCGGCTACAGCGGAATCGTTGCCAACAATCTGGCCCACCTGTGCGACGCGCTGGAGCAAGGTGCCGGCTTGCTGGTGATCGCGGCCGAAGCCTTGCGCGGCGTTGAGCTGGACCCGCTCCTGGAGTACCTGCACCAGCAGCCGGCGTGGTCTGACCTGCCGATCGTGCTGATGACCCATCACGGCGGCAGCGAACAGAACGGCTCGTCTCACCTGAGCGGCCTGCTGGGCAACGTAACTTTCCTGGAGCGGCCGTTTCATCCGGTCACCCTGATCAGTATGGTCAGCGCCGCCCTGCGCGGTCGACGCCGGCAATACGAAGCGCGCGACCGCCTGATCGACTTGAGCGAAAGCGAACGGCGCCTGCAAAGCACCCTGGAAACCCTTGAACAGCAGGTAGAAGAGCGTACCGCCCAGTTGCGCTACAACGAGGATGCACTGCGCCAGTCGCAGAAAATGGAAGCGGTGGGCCAATTGACTGGCGGCATCGCCCATGACTTCAACAACATGCTCACCGGCATCATCGGCAGCCTGGAGCTGCTGCGACGTCGCGTGGCACGGGGCAAGCTGGACGACCTCGACAGCCTGATCGACTTGGGCGTGACCTCGGCCAACCGCGCTGCCGGCCTGACCCATCGCCTACTGGCCTTTTCCCGTCGCCAGTCGTTGGACTCCAAGCCTGTGGAGATCAACCAACTGGTCAGTTCCATGGGTGAGTTGTTGCAGCGCAGCATCAACGAAAGCATCGCCCTGGACATGCGCCTGACCCATGAACTGTGGACCGCTGAAGCGGACCCCAACCAATTGGAAAGCGCCCTTCTCAACCTGGTGATCAATGCCCGGGATGCCATGCCTAATGGCGGTCAGTTGATGGTCGAAACCACCAATCGTCACCTCGACAGCGTGTTTACTGCCGCTTATGGCACGTTGAGACCCGGTGATTACGTGGAGCTGAGCGTCAGCGACACAGGCTGCGGCATTCCGGAAACCCTCTTGAGCCGGGTGTTCGACCCGTTTTTTACCACCAAGCCGATCGGCCAGGGCACCGGGCTGGGCTTATCGATGATTTACGGTTTTGCCCGCCAGTCCCATGGGCATGTGACGATTCACAGTGAAGTCGGCAAAGGCACCACCGTGAGTCTGTTCCTGCCGCGCTTCCTCGGCGAAATCGCCCAGGTCGAGGCGGCCAACCCTGCGCTGCTGCCGTTTGCCAATGCCGGTGAAACTGTGCTGATTGTCGAGGATGACCCGGCGGTACGGGTGCTGGTCAGTGCGGTGCTCAAGGAGCTGGGGTATGGGTTTGTCGAAGCCGGCGACGCCGATACGGCAGTGCCGATCATCGAGTCGGACCAGCGTATTGACCTGTTGATCAGCGATGTTGGCTTACCCGGTATGAACGGCCGGCAACTGGCGGAAATCGGCCGGCAGATCCGCCCGGAACTCAAGGTGCTGTTCATTACCGGATACGCCGAACATGCGGCGGTACGCGGCGGTTTTCTCGACCCGGGGATGCAGTTGATCACCAAGCCCTTCACCTTCGACCTGCTGACCGCCAAAGTCCGAGAAATGATCAGAACCTGACGCGTGGGCTGATTAATCCAGCCCACGCCTCTTTCCGAATCAATCGATTCGATCGTAGACCTGTTTTTTCGCCGCGGCATCCAGCACCTGCGTGGGGTGCAGGCCTTCTATCAGATCAAACGTCCCATCGGGTTTCACATCGATACCGGATGCGGTGGCCAATACCGTCGATTGAGGCTGCCTGTTGATGATGTCCAGCAGCGGCTGGCTATCTCCGAGTGTTTGCTTCAAGGAACTGGCCAGGCCCTGGGCACTGCGTGCGCTATCACCACCGATGAAGATAACTTTGCCACCGCCTGCCAGCGATGCATCCAGCTGTTTCAACAACGGCAGCATCTGTGGATCGGCCACGCCGCCTTGCAGGTGTATCAGGGTGCGCTTGTGATAAATCCCGTCTTTCAGATCGGTCAGCACCACCAATGCCGTGCAATCGCTGATACCACGGGTATACAGCACCGAATGGGCATCTTGGCTTTGAGCCGCTTCCGTGACGGGTACGTAAATGCGAACGGGTTCCACTGGAATGGTCTTGGTCACTTGCTGGCCGGTGTTCGTTACCGACGTATCGACAGGTTTCTCGTACAACTGCTTGATCGACGTTTCATGAATGCTCGCCTTGCTCGTCCAACCCTCATCATGGCGACTGACCTTGAATTCGAGCCGGTCAGGGTTGTTGCTATAGGTGCGGTAAGGGACGGCCGGTTTTTTCTGGGTAAACAACGCTTTCAAGCCCTGTTCCATGGCCTCTTGGGTTGGAAAACTGGCAATACCCAGGTTGGGGTCATAGAAGAAGAACTGCTTGTGGCTACCCTCAACCTTCACCCCAGCCATCATCGCGTGTCCTGGCGAATCGATCATCAGGGTCATGGACGTGTCGGCACGGCCCAGCTCGGCGATCAGTTCATGATGGGAGATTTGCCGTACGGGGTTACCGGCATGGAAAACCGTCGGGCTACCCAGTTGTTTTTGTGCGTCGTACAGCGTTTTAGTAAATGCCGTGGACGCCGGATGTGTGGGGTGCGCAGCGACGCTGAACATGTTTTCAACCAGCGTTTGAGCTTTTCCCTGTTCCATTGCAGAGGCCATGATCCTTGAAAGCGCCGCACATTGGCCTTGCGAAAGCGAATCGACTTGGCTGAAGTAAAACAGCTGTGGGTTGGGGGTGAAAGTACCGCCGGCCGCATCAATGAGCGACTGCGCCTGTTTTACGCCACTGAACGCATGCTGCACCGCAAGGCGTTCCTGCTGGCGCACCAGCGTGCCCACCTGCGCAGGCGTCAGCCCCTGGGTCTGTGCCAGCTTCATGACCTGCTCAGAGTTCAGCTTGGGTGAAAACCCCTTGATGCTGTGTGGGTCACCCTTGCCGTAGCCGTGGCTGAATTCTGCATTGTGGGGCCCCTCCTTAAGTTTTTGGCTGAGGGATTTGAAGCTTTCGCGAATGCGCCTGGACTGCTCGGACAATACAGGTGCGGCGCCTTGCCAGCTTTCCAGGTGCTCGCCACCGGCGCGCAACGAGGGGGTGAAATCGTCTATCGCCGCGCCATAGGGGCGCCCGGATGCGGGAGAGTAGGGATACCATTTGCCGTGGTGCAGAACGGCAGAGCCCTCGACGATTTCCCCTCCTACCTTATAAGTGCCTGTTGCCGCGGCATCGAAATGCTTGCTGGTTTTGAGCAGGTCATAGTGCCCCGTAGCGCCACGAACGCGATTAATCACAGCTCGGGCGCGAGACGCGCTGGCGATTCCCGAGCGGCCCACCCCCGCGACAGCGTTCTCGACGCCGGGAATCGGACTCAGTGCGCCGATGGCACCGCGCCCGATAATGGAGCCCACGCGCCAGGCCTTGGAGGTCGCCGAACCGGCAGTGTTGATAACTCGCCCGGCCTGCCCCGCCGCTGACGCGCCGGCGATGACAAACCCCAACGTATCGAAAAACAGATCCTGAATCCCGCCGCCAATATTGCCACGACTGAAGTTGACAATGGCCGAGCGCAGGGGGATGAGATTGAGCAAAAAATCGCGAAATTTGCGAATGAACGGGACTTCACTTTCAAAGGTCGTCAGGCCTTTAGCCTCTTTGAGGAGCTTCTCGCGTACCTGATCGTACATATTGTCCCGCACCAGTTGGGCGATACGAAAGGTTCGAGTACTGCCGGACGTCTTGGGAATGTCAGAAATACCCGGGCGTTCGGCGAAACGCTGCTCGTCCTCTGGAGCAATCGACACCTTTTCGATATAGCGTCGATCCCGCGGAATATCCGCATAGTTCGTCACCTTGATCTTGTCATCATCGATTGGCTTGGGATGAAGTTCGTAGCGGTACTTGAACGCGCTGTGTCCCACCCTGAAATCGCGCTCAAGGTCGGGTCTCGGGATAATCTTGTGTTGATTGGGATTTACTTCGTAAAACCTGATGTTGCCCTCGCGTTCGGCACGGACGAGCAACGGCTTTTGCCCGTCCGGCTGCCCACGGCGCCAATAGGGAAAGGACAAGGGCTGATGATGGATCAACTCCTCGCGGTAGACCTCGACCTTGCCATATTCGATGAACTCCCGGTCTTCCAGGGGCAAGTTGGTCAGCATGTGTACGATGGCGTCAAAGGAGCTGACTTCGAGCTGATCCAGATGCTCGTTGGCCTTAGCCTCGAACCGTTGATTGAGGTCAGGCAACGTCAGGGTTTTCGCCTGGCTGACAATCTGGGCGATGGGCACGCCCGGATCCGTTGACTTCCACTGAACGGTCACCTCGCGGAACACCGCCGCTCTGAACGAATGCCTGGGTAGGGTTATAACAGGTGCGTACAATAACTTGCCTTCAATAACCAGGTCTGCCACCGAGTAAGGACCGGGGAAGTCATTGAGCGATGGCTCGGGGTAAATACATTTTTTCTCGTAATCCGTATCGGCGCCAAACGCTTCTTTTAGCCAATCCACGGCGACCTGTTTGCGGCTGGGGATGTCGGCCCGCTGGACCGCCGATGCCTGGGCCAGTCGGCTTACCTCTTCGTCGAAGGCGCTCCTGATCCGCAGCATTTGTTCTGGCGTGTAGTGACCAGAGGGATTGGCAGGAATGATGCTATGACATACGGCCCAGTCGATGATCGCCTCATTCTGCGCATGTCGCTCTACCATTTGATCAGCCAGCGTGACGGGGGCTACGTTGTCGAAGGCCATGACCTGCCCGTAGCTCATGGTGGCAGCGCTCCCCGGAGCCTGTGCCTCGATACGCGCAACCGCCGTGCACAGGCTGGCCCAACTGTGGGAGCCATACACCACGCCAGGCGGGACGCCCTTGACCAGAAACTGCGGGGCGTTGCGGGCGAGCAATAGATAGGCTGCCGTTGGTGCCATAGCCTCGCTCGCGCGGTTCAACTTCTTGAGATGTTCGGTGAGTCCGGCCACGACCACCGAAGGCGGCTTGCCCCAGAAGCGGCTATCCGCCAGATCGAACCCGGCCACTCGGTTGCGGGGTGGAGGCTGTTGACCCAGAACACTCTCTCGGTCTAGAGAAACCTGCAATGCCGTCAGGAGCCAGTCGGTGTCACCATCGGGCATCGGCACGGTGCCAAATTTATCGTGCAGCACGCGCCCGACCTCCTGGCCGGCCGGAGAATCAAGCAAGGCACGGATCACCTGTTTCGGATCAACGGCTTCGGTTTGGCTGAGCGACAGCTTTGATGTCAACAAACCGAACAGTTCGGAGCCATCAGGCATTTCCAGTGTCTGCACCGGATGGTAATAGGCGCCCAACAGCTGCTCATGAGGAGTCGGTTGCGGCCATGACATCGCGCCGCCGCAATCGCCAAATACTTGCACCGGGAGCATGGGGCGCTGGAGGTAATTCAGTAGGTTTCTCAACTCGTTGCTGCTCGATGGCAGAATCCAGCCATGGTCGAGAATGAATTGCTTGAGACTGACCGTGCCCGCTGCCCCCAACTTGTACAAATGCGCGTAGGTAGAGTTCGGTTCGACCTTCATTTGAATTGTTTGAAGAAGGTTCGCTATGCGCTCGCTGGCCTGCTCGTCCAACTGTTCCTGTGTCATCCCAGCAGGGTTTCGGCTCTTTTGCTCTTTGAACAGTGGGATGTCTTGCCGGATACCCTCAATCATTGCTTGGCGAAAGTACTCGATATTTTTACTGTCTCCCGATGCTGCCTCTGGCGTCTCGGCAGCAACGCGTTGCAGGCGCGCTGCCAGCAACGGCGTACTCAGGGGAGCATCAATGCTACGTTTGGTGCGGGAGGCAAAATCGTTATTGAGCGCGGATGCCGTACCGAATTGGGCGTTCGGCGAAACGGGGGGAACCAGCCTGCTTGGAGGGGGCGTCAAAAGCCTGTGCGAAGCCGTATGTGTAGGGATCATCTGGGTTTCCGTAGTTAGATATCTTCATCAGGCCTTCAGAGCGTAGAAGGTCGGAAATAGCATTATCTGAGTGTGGAAACTCCCCGCAGGATTCCACGGGGCAGCCTGTCAAAGTATGAGCAGATGTTCTGACGGGAAGAACGCTACGCCAACAAACGCTGGATATGCTCCTGCAATGTATCCAGATCAAACGGCTTGGCCAGAATCGGCGCATTGCGCGTAATCGGGCTGTTGCATTCCAGAATTTCCTGCGGATAACCGCTGATAAAGATGACTTTCAGCTCCGGGCGCAGCTTGATCGCGGGCTCGGCGATCTGTACCCCGGAAATGCCGCCCGGCAAGCGGTAATCAGTGACCATCAGGTCCAGGTGCGGTTTGGTCGCCAGGATTTTGAAGGCCTGTTCGCCGTCGATGGCTTTCAAGACCCGATAACCCTGGCCCGCCAGGTATTCACCCAGCACAAACATAATGGATTCGTCGTCCTCAACGATCAGGACGACATCTTGTGCATCTTCACTCATGGGAAGCCTTTGTCCGGTCAATAGCTGCAATTACGACCATGGGGTCACGCAGAAGGTTGCGTCAAGCTGACGATTGATTTCATGCCGACGCTTCAAGGGGCAGGCACACCCGGAACAGGGCGCCCTCGCCTATCTGGCTTTCGACTTCGATAGTGCCGCCATGGGCCGCGACGATCTGCTCTGAAATAAACAGCCCCAGGCCCAGCCCGGCCGCGACGTGGCTGGCCGAGACCCGCTCGAACTGCTGGAAAATGCGCTTCTGGTTTTCTTCGCTGATACCAATCCCCCGGTCACGCACTTCCACCCGTGCTTCACCGTGTTCGGTGTACACCCGCACATCCACCGGGCTCTTGGCCCCGTAGCGCAGGGCGTTGGTCAGCAGGTTGGTGATGACCTGTTCGATGCGGAACTCATCCCAGTTGCCTTCCACAGGCCCTTCGACGGTCAGTTGCATCGACGACCCGGCGGCGGCCACTTGCGGCGCGAAGTTTTCCACCAGGTTGTGCACCAGCTGCGCCAGGTCAAACCGCGCAGGCCGGATCGACAGCTTGCCGGTTCGGATGCGCGACACGTCGAGCATGTCTTCGATCAGGCGGATCAGGCTCTGGATCTGCCGTTCATCGCGGTCGACCATGGCGTGCATCTTGTCGAGGGTGAACGCGGCGGCGTTATCCCGGGCCAGGTGCATCTTGCGCAGCTGGGTTTCGAGGATCAGGCCATTGAGGGGTGTGCGCACCTCATGGGCGACGATCGACATGAAGTCATCGCGCATGCGCACTGCCTGCTCCAGCTCGGCCTGGGTGGCCTGCAGGCGCGTCAGCAGCAGTTCCTGTTCGCGCCGGCTGCGTTCCAGGGCTTCGACCTGTTGCTTCATGGCCTTGCTCTGGCGGTAGAGGTCGACGAATACGTTGACCTTGCTTTTCACCGCATGGATATCCAGCGGCTTGTGCAGGAAGTCCACGGCGCCGCTTTCGTAGCCTTTGAACGCGTAGTTGAGTTCGCGCCCAGCGGCGCTGACGAACACGATCGGGATGTTCTTGGTCTTTTCAGTGCCGCGCATCAGTTCGGCCAGCTCGAAACCGTTCATGCCGGGCATCTGCACGTCGAGAATCGCCATGGCGAACTCGTGCTCCAGCAACAGTGACAAGGCCTCGTCGGCGCTCAATGCCTTGAACACCTGGCGGTCCTCGCGCTTGATCAGCGCTTCGAGGGCCAGCAGGTTTTCCGGCAGATCGTCAACGATCAGCAGTTTGGCCTGGACAGTACTTAACATGGGGAATATTCCAGGGAAGCCAGCAATGAGCCAATGCGGCTCAAAGAAAGAATGTGGTCAGGTGTATGCAGTGCCAGGGCCGCCCGGGGCATCACGGCCACCCGTGCTTCGGCAGGGTCTTGCACCACGGTGGTTCCGCCCTTTTGCTTGACCTGGGCAAGGCCACGGGCACCATCGTGGTTGGCGCCGGTCAGGAGGATGGCCATCAGGCCTGCGCCATACGTATCGGCGGCGGATTCGAACAGGTAATCGATGGCCGGCCGCGAATGGTGCACCCGGTCTTCCTGGCTCAACGACAGGCTGCGGTCATGCTCCACCGACAGGTGATAACCCGGGCCGGCAAAATACAGGGTGCCAGGGCGGATCGCTTCCTTGTCACGCGCCTCGACCACCGGCATCGCCACACGGCGGTCGAACACCTCGGCCAGTTGGCTGCGGCGCTCGTCCGGCAAGTGCAGCACGGTGATGATCGGCAAGCCGAAGTCGCTCGGCAGCTCGCCAAACACCGTCAACAAAGCCTCGACGCCGCCTGCGGATGCGCCGATCACAATCGCCTCTATCCCCGGGACACGTGCCGGGCCGGCCGCCACTGTGTTCATAGTTTTCGGTAGATCCGTTCTTGCTTGACCAAGGGTTCGAATTGTTTGCCGAACGCGGAAAAATCCAGGGTTTCCTTGCTGCCCAGCACCAGGAAGCCGCGGTGACACAGCGACTCATGAAACAATCCGAACGCACGATCCTGCAATTTCTTATTGAAGTAAATCAATACGTTACGACACGAAATTAATTGAGTTTCTGAGAATACGCTGTCGGTCGCCAGGCTGTGGTCGGCGAAGGTCACGTTCTCGCGCAACGTCTTGTCGAAGATCGCGTAATCGTATGCCGCGGTGTAGTAGTCGGCAAATGAACGTTGGCCACCGGCTTGCTGATAGTTGGCGGTGTAAGCGCGCACGTTCTCCAGGGAGAAGATCCCCTGCTTGGCCTTGTCCAGCGACGCCGGGTTGATATCCGTGGCGTAGATGATCGTGCGCTCCAGCAACCCTTCCTCACGCAGCAGGATGGCCATGGAGTACACCTCCTCGCCCGTGCTGCAGCCGGCGATCCAGATCTTGATCGACGGGTACGTCTTGAGCAGCGGCACCACCTCCTGGCGGATCGCCAGGAAGTGCGACGGGTCGCGAAACATCTCGCTCACCGGAATCGTCAAAAACTGCAGCAATTGCATGAACGCCGCCGGGTCATGCAGCACCCGCTCCTGCAGCGCCGAAATCGTCGCGCAGTCGAACTGGCGCAGGGCATGCGCCACGCGGCGCTTGACCGACGCGCCGGAGTAGTCGCGAAAATCGTAGCTGTACTTGAGGTATATCGCCTCGATCAACAGGCGCAGCTCAATATCGCTGCTTTTGTCCAAAAAACTTCGCTCCACTTAAATGCGTTCCATCTTGGGTAGCCACACGCGAATCAGTGAGAACAGACGGTCCAGATCAATCGGCTTGGCCAGGTAATCATTGGAGCCGGCTGCCAGGCAGCGCTCCTGATCGTCCTTCATGGCCTTGGCCGTCACCGCGATGATCGGCAGCTTTTTCCAGCGCGGGTCTTGGCGAATCAAGGCGGTGGCCTCGTAACCGTCCATTTCCGGCATCATCACGTCCATCAACACCAGGTCGATATCGTCGACTTCATTGAGTTTGTCGATGGCTTCTCGGCCGTTACGCCCGATCACCACCACGGCGCCTTTGTGCTCCAGGGCGCTGGTCAGGGCGAAGATGTTGCGCACATCGTCGTCCACCAACAGGATTTTGCGCCCCTCGAAGACCTTGTCGCGGCTGCGCGCGGTCTTGAGCATCTTCTGGCGGTCATGGGACAGCTGGGATTCGACTTTGTGCAGAAAGAGTGTCACTTCGTCCAGCAGGCGCTCCGGCGAGCGCGCACCCTTGATGATGATCGAGCGCGAATACTTGCGCAGCTCGGCCTCTTCATCACGGGTCAGGTTGCGCCCGGTGTAGACGATCACCGGCGGGAACGAGCAGATGTCCTCGGTGGCCATGCGCTTGAGCAGCTCGTTGCCGAGCATGTCCGGCAGCTTGAGGTCGATGATCATGCAGTCATAGACGTTGGTGCGCAGCAGGTCGAGTGCGGCCTGAGCGTAGCCGACGTCGGTGATTTCGATGTCATCGTCGCCGATCAGGCGGGCAATGCTGTCGCGTTGCAGGTCATCGTCCTCCACCAGCAGCACACGCTTGACCTTCTGGGTCAGCTTGGCTTCCAGGCGTGCGAACACGTCCTTGAGCTCTTCGCGGGTAGTGGGTTTGACCGCATAGCCCACGGCGCCCATGTGCATCGCGGCTTCGACGCGGTCTTCCACGGAAATCACGTGCACCGGAATGTGGCGGGTATCGGCGTGTTCCTTGAGGCGTTGCAGCACGGTCAGGCCGGAGTGGTCGGGCAGGCGCATGTCCAGCAGGATCGCGTCCGGGATGAACTCTTCGGCCAGGCTGTAGCCTTCATCGGCACCGTGGGCCACCAGGCAGTGGTAACCCAGCTCATGGGCCAGGTCGAACAGGATGCGCGCAAAGTTGGGCTCATCCTCCACCACCAGGATGCAGCGATTGGTGAACGGTGCCTTGTCGCGGTCGTCGGCAAAGCGTGGGATGGCGGCCGTGTCGGCCATCGGCAACGGTGACACCTTGATTGGCGTCGGCGCGGGCGCCGTCACCACCTGACGCGGTTGCTCAATGGCCGGCGCATCCTCTACGCGCTCCACGTACTGCTCGGGCATGACCAGCGTGAATACGCTGCCCTTGCCCGGTTCACTGGTCACGCTGATGTAGCCGCCGAGCAAGGTGGCCAGGTCGCGGGAGATCGACAGGCCCAGCCCGGTGCCGCCATAGCGGCGGTTGGTGGTGCCATCGGCCTGGCGGAAGGCTTCGAAAATACTTTCCTGCTGATCCGGCGCAATGCCGATGCCGGAGTCGCGCACGGTAAAGGCAATGCCCTCCCCCGGCGCACGGGATACCGACAGGCTCACATCGCCTTGCTCGGTGAACTTGACCGCGTTGGACAGCAGGTTCTTGAGGATCTGCTCCAGGCGCTGGCGGTCGGTGAACAGCATCGCCGGCGCGTCTGCCTGGACCTGTACCTGGAAGCCCAGCTTGCGATCGGCCGCCAGCGGCTCGAACATGCCGCGCAGCCCATCCACCAGCCGTGCGACGCTGGAGTTCTCCGGACGCATTTCCAGTTTGCCGGCTTCTACCTTGGAAATATCCAGGATGTCGTTGATCAGGTTCAGCAGGTCGTTGCCGGCCGAATAGATCGACTCGGCAAACTTGACCTGCTCGGCGCTGAGGTTTTCCTGGGGGTTCTCGGCCAGCAACTTGGCCAGGATCAGCGAGCTGTTCAGCGGTGTGCGCAACTCGTGGGACATGTTGGCAAGGAATTCAGACTTGTACTTGCTCGAGCGCTGCAGTTCGTCGGCGCGGTCTTCGAGCTCCATCTGGGCCTGGTTGAGCTCGACGTTCTTGCGGTCCATGGCGTCGCGCTGCTCGGCCAGGGTCTGGGTCTGCTCGGCCAGTTGCTCGTTGGTCTGCTCCAGCTCGGCCTGCTGGGTTTCCAGGTGGGCCTGGGATTCCTTGAGGATGCGCGACTGTTCTTCCAGCTCTTCGTTGGCGGTCTTGAGCTCTTCCTGCTGCACTTGCAGCTCTTCGTTGAGCTGCTGGGTCTCGGCCAAGACTTCCTGCAGGCGCTGGCGATAGCGGGCGGCCTCGATGGAGGTGCCGATATTGCCGGCGATCAGCTCCAGCAGTTCCACGTCACGCTCCTGCAACGGGCGCAGGAAGCCAAGCTCGATCACGCCGTTGACGCGGTCATCATCACTGGTGGGCATCACCAGCACGCTACGAGTCGAACCTTCGCCCAGGCCGGAGCTGACCTTGAAGTAATCCACTGGCACATCGTCCAGGCGGATCAGGCGATCCAGCTGGGCAGCCTGGCCGACGATGCCTTCATCGCTGTAGATCGACTGTTCCATCTGCTCCTGTTCACGGGAGAAGCCATAAGTGGCCACGCGCCGCAGGCCGCCATGCTCTTCGCGCACATACAGCGCGGCCACGGCCGAGCCCATGTACTGGGCAAAAAACTGCAGGATATTGCGGCCGAGCATGTTAAGGGTCAGTTGCCCCAGCACCTGTTCAGCCAGTTCAGTCTGGCCATTACGCAGCCAGGCCTGCTGTTCCAGGCGCCCTGCAATCCTCTGCTGTGACGCGAGGTTTGCGTTGTAACTCTCTGATAATGCTAAAAGATTTTTCCGACCAATATAGGCCAGAAAACCGCTCAGGCCGAGCACAAAGGCCAAGTACAACGTGACACTGACCACCGTTGTACGGGTGACCTCTTCGTTACGGGTGATACGGAACTGCTGCTCCATCGCCACCGCATCGTCGTATTCCTTGCGGATCTCATCGGTGAGGCGCTTGCCTCGCCCCGCCTTGACTGCGCTGCGGTAGTCACCGCTTTCTCGCTGCATATCAATCATCGACTGGGCGTACTTGTTCCACTCGATCTGCAAGGCTTCGAGGCGTTTGAGGCGGTCGACCTGCTGGGGATTGTCCGCCACCAGGTCCTGCAAATTGCGCAGGTCGGCAATGATCCGCGGCTTGGCCACTTCGTAAGGGTCGAGGAAATGCTCGTCGCCCGTGATCAGGAAGCCGCGCATGCCGGTTTCCAGGTCGACCGTCAGTTTGGACGATTCATTGAGGTTATTGATGACGCGGTCGGTGTGCTCCACCCACTGGATCACCGTCAGCAAGTAGGTGATCAGGCAGACGAAAAACACCGCGCTGAGCACGCCCACACCCAGGGGCAAGGCCACATTTCGGCTCAGTAGGTTACGAAAGCTCTTTTCATCGACGGACGACGCAGGAGTCATGGGCATGCCTTGGCCAAGTGTGGAAAAACCGGGAGTTTGCCCCAAAGTCCATGGCCAGGGCTATGTTTACGCGACAACTTGGGGCAAATGCCTGCCGATTCGTACGGAGCAAGAGCGGTTCGAGCGAGACATTCCCTACGAATGCCTTCACAATGCCATCCCCAGGCCGGGAACTTGCCGAGATTGTCATGACTCATTAGAGGATGGTCTTTATCCGATCAAGACCTGCACCTCCACTTCTCGGGAACCCTACTTATGTCCGCCGCTGATTCCACCATCCTTGTAGTCGAAGACGACGCCATCGTGCGCATGCTGATCGTCGATGTCCTCGAAGAACTGGAGTTTCGGGTGCTTGAAGCCGCTGATGCCGAGGAGGCCCTGGCGATCGTGCAGGACTCGGCCCAGGCCATCGACCTGATGATGACCGACGTCGGCCTGCCTGACATGGACGGCAAGCAACTGGCAACCAACGTGCGCGAACTGCGCCCCGCCCTGCCCATCCTGTTCGCCAGCGGTTATGCCGAAAATATCGATGTACCGCCCGGCATGCAGGTGATCGGCAAACCCTTCTCGATCGATCAATTGCGCGACAAAGTCAAATCGATGCTGCCCAGCGCCTGACGCCCGCCTTGCCCCTCGCCGCCCAGCCTGGGCGGCGCCTGGCACCTTATGACACACCTGTGACAGCCCCCTCACTCCTGCACTAATTCGCCGTTTTGCCTAGCGCGTCCGGATTTAGCTGCTAGCTTCAATCGACATGCTCTACAGGTATTAATCACAAGGAATAGTCGCCCAGGTATGGGGGGAGCGCGCATGTTCAAGTCGCCGCACAGGTCGGCATGGATGCTGGCCATTTTGACACTGCCCGGCGCCAGCGCCCTGGCCGACAACGCCGAGACGGCGAACAAGAGCAACAACCCCCTCAACCTCGCGCCGGGTGCCAACCTGCAGGACTACTACACCCCCAGGCTCTTCGACACCAACGCCCACACCAACGACCTGTTACTGCGCGGCACGTTGCCGGTCGCGCCCTCGGACTTCATCGGCGTGCCGCAACTGCTGCGTGCCACGTTGCCCATCAGTACTCGACCCGAACCACACAGCGGCTACAGCACCGGCATCGGCGACCTGAACCTGTTCGATATCTTCTTGCTCAAGACCGAAGGCGTGCAACTGGGCATCGGCCCGCAAATCACCGCGCCCACCGCTGAGCACGATGAGCTGGGTACCGGCAAATGGCAGGCCGGGCTGGCGGCCATTGCCATCGATGCGTCACCCCGAGGGTTGCTGGGTGCGCTGGTGCAATACCAACGTTCATTTGCCGGCGACCGTGACCGAGCGCACGTGGAGAGTGCAACTTTTCAGCCGTTTATCATTCATAACCTGCCGAAGGGCTGGTACCTGCGTTCCACCGGCACCTGGACCTTCGATTTGAAGAACGACACCCACTACATTCCTGTCGGTTTCGGCGCGGGCAAAGCCTGGAAAGCCGGCACCAACATCGTGAACGCTTATGTCGAGCCGCAATGGACCGTGGCGCGCAAAGGCGATGGCCTGCCCCAGTTCACCTTGTTTGCAGGGATTAACGTGACGTTCGGCAAATAAAACTGGAAACTCGGCGCTTTCATCCCACGCCCTTTAAAAAGATCTCTGGAAGGACGCAACAACATGATTGGAAAACCGACGCGCCTGCTGTTGGCGAGCCTCTCGATACTGATGAGTACCGGCGCCCTGGCCGACTTCACGGCCACCCCCGCCGAAGCCCGGGCCATTGCCAAGGAGGCGTACCTGTATGGCTACCCGGTCGTGGCGATGTACAAGACGCTCTACACCCAGGCCGTTGATAAAGGCGGTGCCAACTTCAAGGCCCCGTTCAACCATATCGGCAACACCGCCCAGGTGTTCAGCCCCAAGGACACCGCGTTCGTCACCCCGAACTCGGACACGCCCTACTCCTTCGTGTGGATGGACCTGCGTAAGGAACCCCTGGTCCTGACCCTGCCGAAGATCGAAGACAACCGTTACTACTCGGTGCAACTGATCGACCTCTACACCCAGAACATCGCCTACCTGGGCACCCGCAGCACCGGCAACAATGGCGGCCACTACATGATCGCCGGCCCGGACTGGAAAGGTCAGCAGCCGGTAGACGTCGACCGTGTGATCTACAGCGAAAGCAACATCGCCTACGCCCTTTACCGCACGCAGTTGTTTGATGAAAAAGACCTGAACAAGGTCAAGCAGATCCAGAACGGCTACAAAGTGCAGTCGCTGAGCAGTTATGTGAAACAGCCGGCGCCGGCCGCCGTGCCGAAGATTGAATGGCCCAAGCCGATGGCCACCATGACCGAAGGTCCGCAGCTGTTCCGCTACCTCAACTTCATGCTGAGCTTCGCCGCGCCCCAGGACAGCGAAAAGGACCTGCTCGCACGGTTTGCCAAGATTGGCATCGCCCCGGGCGCGCCATTCAAGGTCAAAGAGCTGACGGTTGAGCAACGCAAGGCCCTGGAAGACGGTATCGCCGACGCCCGGGCTGAATTTGCGGCCTTCAAGAAAGACAAAATCGACACCCATCAGGTGTCCAGCGGCGACCTGTTCGGCAGCCGTGACCGCCTGAAAAACAACTACCTGTACCGCTATGCCGGGGCAGACCTGGGGATTTTCGGCAATTCCACCGACGAAGCGATCTACATGACCTACTTTGTCGACAGCGAAGGTAAGCCGGCCAACGGCGCACGCCACAGCTACACCGTGCATTTCGCCAAGGACCAACTGCCGCCCGCCGACGCCTTCTGGTCGCTGACCATGTACGACGCCAAGACCAAGCTACTGGCGCCGAACCTGAAGAAACGCTACCTGATCAATTCGCGCATGTTGCCCAACCTCAAGCTGGACGCCGACGGCGGCCTGACCCTGGCGTTGCAGCATCACGAACCGCCGAAAGCCGAACAGAGCAACTGGCTGCCGGCACCTCCCGGCCCGTTTTACGCCGTACTGCGGATTTACCTGCCCAAGCCTGAGGTGGGTAATGGTCAATGGAAACTGCCGCCGTTGACGCCGCTCAAGTAACGCCGCATGCCCGGCCGCTACAGGGTTAGGCCGGGCATGTAACCCCCTGATATCAGGCCGATACAAGGATGGATGACGCCATGATTTCACCTGCTCGTGCGCAAGGGTTCCGCGCTACGCCTCTGGTTTTCAGCCTGCTCACCAGCTGCGGTGTGTCGGCGGCCAACCTGCCGCAACTGGGCAGCCCCACACCGCCCCCCAAGGCCGATACCGAAACCTGCCATCGCCTCCAGCAAGACTTCGATATCGACCTCAAGCAAGTGGTCAAGGCCGGTTGCGAGCCGTCAACCGAGCAGATCGCCAAGTTGATGGACAACCCGGTGGGCAACTTGGTGTTGCTGTTCAACCAGTTCGACTACAGCGCCCTCAAAGGCCCCCATAGCAACGGCACTCGCTACCTGGGCAAATACAGCTTCATGCCGACCTTTCCCATCTCACTGGGGGACGACTGGAACCTGATCAACCGCCTTCCGGTCAGCTATGTCAGCGCGCCGGTCAATTCCAAGGCCGGTGACCTGATCGGCATGAGCCCCTATGGCGTGCTGACTGACCGCGACTTCCCCTCGGTGGTCAACGACCCGTTCGACCGCACTTCGGGCTTCGGCGACCTGGCGTACGTGGGGGTGTTCTCGCCCAAGCAGCCGGTGCGTTTTGCCAATGGCGGCAAGATGGTCTGGGGCTTCGGCCCCACGGCCATGTTCCCGACGGCCGAGAAAGACGTGCTGGGCACCGGCAAATACTCACTTGGCCCTGCCTTTGTCGCGGCCTACCTGGGCGAAGACTGGACCCTGGGCGTATTCCCCCAGCATTGGTGGTCTGTGGGTGGCGATGCGCGACGCAAGGACGTCAGCCTGACCAACATCCAGTACTTCATCCAACGCGCCATTCCTGGCCCGGGGCAATGGCGGGTGGGCATGACGCCCAATGTCACCGTCAACTGGAAAGCCGAAGGTGGCAACAAGGTCAACTTCCCCATCGGCATCGGCGCCGGACGCATCGTCAATTTCGGCAAGTTGCCGGTGCGCATTTCCGGTGAAGTGCAGTACTCGGTGATCCACGCTGACGACCTGATCAGCAGCCGCTGGAATTTCCGCGTGTCGTTTATCCCGGTGATCCCCACTTTCATGCTGTGAACGAGGTGCGCCATGTCGCGTTTTCATCGCACACGCAGGGTCGTAATCCTTGGCCTTTCGCATCGGCGCCAGCACTGCGGGCCCACTTTGTACCCGCCGCGTTATGTCGGCGATGCCGTGCAATACATCGTGGTCGCCGCGCCCTGGTGACCCACTGCTTCAAGGACGATTGGTATGACAGCACTCAACGATGTGAATGCCCTGCAGGCCAGCATGGCTGAAAGCGTACTCGGCCAGGACCAGGTGATCCGCCAGATCCTGCTGGGCCTCCTGGCCAATGGTCACCTGTTGCTGGAAAGCTTGCCGGGGCTGGCCAAGACCCGCACGGTCAAGGCCCTGGCGCGGCACCTGGAGGCGAAGATGAGCCGCATCCAGTTCACCCCCGACCTGTTGCCCTCGGACATCACCGGCGCCGAAGTGCTGCATCAGGTCGACGGCCAGAACCAGATCCGCTTCCAGCCCGGCCCGCTGTTCGGCAACTTGATCCTGGCCGATGAGATCAACCGGGCACCGGCCAAGGTTCAGGCCGCATTGCTGGAGGCCATGGAAGAACGGCAAATCACCGTCGCCGGGGCCAGCCATCCGCTGCCTGCGTTGTTTATCGTGGTGGCCACACAAAACCCCATCGAGCAGGAAGGCACCTATCCGCTGCCGGAAGCGCAGATGGACCGTTTCGTGATGAAGGTGCTGCTGGATTACCCCAGTGCCGACAACGAAAGCCAGGTCTTGCGGCTATTGCGCGACGAAGAACAGGCTGCCACCGCCCAGGTGGCCGTGGGCTGTACCCTGGCTCAAGAGGTGATTTTCACGGCGCGCAAGGAAGTCAGCGCGATCCAGGTGTCGCCGGCCATCGACCGCTACCTGATCGACCTGATCAACGCCACGCGCCACCCCGCCGACTACGACCCCGACCTGGCCCGCTGGATCAGCCTGGGTGCCAGCCCACGGGGCGGTATCGGGCTGGATCGCTGCGCGCGGGCGGACGCCTGGTTGCAAGGCCAAACCTTCGTGACCCCGGACAACGTGCGGGCGGTGGCGCACCCGGTGCTGCGCCACCGCCTGCAATTAAGCTATGACGCGGTGGCAGACGGCGTGACGGCCGACCAAGTGCTCGACCGCCTGCTCAGCACAGTGGCGATCCCGGCATGAACGCCGACGGCTTCGTCTACGTCAGCCTGGCGCAACTGATGGCCTTGCAGTTCCAGGCGCGGGACTTGAGTTTTGTTGCGCGCCAGCCCCAGGGCAGCGTCCTGGCCGGCAACCATGCCTCAAGGCTGCGCGGGCGTGGGTTGAACTTCGACGAACTGCGGCGCTATCAGCCCGGCGATGACCTGCGTCACCTGGATTGGCGCGCCTCGTTGCGCACCGGCAAACCGGTGGTGCGCACCTTCACCGAAGAGCGCGACCGCCCGGCCCTGATCGTGGTGGACCAACGCATGTCGATGTTTTTTGGCTCGGTGCGCAGCTTCAAATCGGCGGTTGCCGCCGAGCTGGGTGCCCTCGCCGCGTGGATGGTGTTCAACGCCGGGGATCGGGTCGGCGGCCTGGTGTTCAATGACACGCGCATCGACAGCGTGGCACCGCTGCGCAGTCGCAAACGCGTTGAAGCCTTGTGCAGTCGTATCGCCCAGCAAAACGGCGAACTGAACGCCACCTGCCCTGACCACGAAGGCGACAGCCAGCTTGACCGCGTGCTGCAGCAGTGTCGCGCAGTAGCCGGGCATGATCATTTGATCTGCCTGGTCAGTGACTTCGCCGGTGCCGGCCCGCGCACCCTGCAACTGCTGCGCGAACTGTCAACGCATAACGACGTGGTGGCGTTGCAGGTGTACGACCCCCTGGCCCTCAACGTGCCCGACAGCGGGCAACTGATGGTCACCCAGGGCCAGTTGCAAGTGGAGCTGGCCGTGAACAAACGCCAGGTTCGCCAGCCCTTGGGGGACTATCTGGGCGGGCGGATCAAGGACGTCGCGACCCTGCTGCGCCGCAGCCAGGTGCCGTTGCTGATGATCAGCACCGCCCTGCCAGCTGCCGACCAACTGCGCAGCGAACTGGGTAGACGCCAGTGAGTACCCCTGTGCCGAGCATCGAACAACTGCAGGAGTTGGGCTTGCCCGCGCCCGTCAGTTACTGGCCGCAAACCTGGGGGTGGGCGGTAGTCCTTGGCCTGGTGGTGCTGGCTCTGCTGGTGCTGGTGGTACGCAACTGGCTGCACTGGCGCCGCGATGCCTATCGACGTGAGGCCGTGGCACGCCTGGACGCGCTGACCGACCTGCGTGAATTGCCCGAACTGCTCAAGCGTGTGGCGCTGTCGATGCCACTCCCGGCGCAGGAACACGCCTCCATCCCGACGTTGACGGGGGCTGATTGGCAAGCGTTTTTGCAGCGCCACGCAGGCGCACCGATCCCCGAGGACTTGAGCCAGCAACTGGCTGAGCTGGCTTACGCCGCGTCCTTGCCCAACGCCCAACACACGCAACTACTGGCCCAGTGCAAAGCCTGGGTGGAGCAGCACCATGTGGCAGCTTGATAACCCGTGGCTGTTGCTACTGCTGCCGCTGCCCTGGCTGGCGTACCGGTATCTGCCTGCCTACCTCGAAGCTCGCAGCGCCGTGCGGGTGCCGTTTTTCACCGGCATGAGCCAGGCCGTCGGTGGCGCGCCCGCTGCGAGTGGCGGGCGTAATAATCGCAGCCAGCTCGTGCTCAACCTGATGGTCTGGGTACTGCTGGTGCTGGCGGTTGCCCGCCCGGTGTGGGTGGAAAAACCCATCGAACGCCAGCAGCCGGTGCGCGACCTGATGCTCGCCATCGATATCTCCCAGTCCATGCAAACCCAGGACTTTACCGACGCAACCGGGCAAAAGATCGACCGTCTCGCCGCCGTCAAACAGGTGGTCCATGACTTTATCGCGCGCCGCAAAGACGATCGCATCGGCCTGATTCTGTTTGGCAGCGGCGCCTACCCCCAGGCGCCGTTGACCCTTGATCACAGCAGCCTGTCGCTGCTGCTGGATGACAGCGGTATCGGCATGGCCGGGCCGAACACCGCCATTGGCGATGCCATCGGCCTGGGGCTCAAGCTGCTGGACCAGGCCCATGAACCCGAGAAAGTGCTGATTCTGCTCACCGATGGCAACGACACCAGCAGCGCCATCACCCCCGACCATGCCGCCGACATGGCGGCCGCCAAGGGCGTGGTCATCCATACCATCGGCATTGGCGACCCGCAGGCCAGCGGCGAAGCCAAGGTCAACCTCAGCGCATTGCAAGATATCGCCAGCGCCACCGGCGGCCGCTATTTCCGTGCCGAAGACCGCGACAGCCTGAACCAGGTGTATACAACGCTCGACCAGATCACCCCGCATCAAGTGAAGACCTTGAGCCACCAACCCAAGCGCGACCTGTTCTGGTGGCCGCTGTGCGCGGCGCTTGGGCTGTTTGCGCTGTACCACCTGTTGGCGGCGTTATGGCCCCACCGGATCAAACGGGAGGTCGCCGATGGACTTCAGTGACTTCCACTTCCTGCGCCCCGCGTGGCTATTGCTGGCCTTACTGGGGGCTTTATTGCCACTGGCCTGGCAACGCAGCCGCGACCTGCAACGTCGTCTGCGTGGCAATATCGCCCCACACCTGCTGCCGCATTTGTTGCTCACCCCGACGGATTCGCACCGTCTACGCCCGGTGCACCTGGCGAGCGTGCTGTTGATGCTCGGCGCAGTCGCCGCTGCAGGGCCGACGTGGGAGCAGGACCGTCCGGATTTCCTGGAAAACCGCGCGCCGTTGATCATCGCCGTGGACCTGTCGCCGTCCATGGACACCGCCGATGTGCCACCGACCCGCCTGACCGCCGCCAAGCACAAGCTCCAGGACCTGGTACAGGGGCGCAAAGGGGCGCGCACTGCGCTGCTGGTGTATGCCGGCAGTGCCCATCTGGTGTTGCCGCCGACCGATGACCCGGCGCTGCTCGACACCTTCATCCAGGCGCTTGGCACCGACTTGATCAGCACAGCCGGCAAGGATGTCGCCGGCGTCATCGACCAGGCCAAGCGGTTGTTGGCACAGTCGCCCGGCACGTTGTTGCTGGTCACCGATGGCGCCGACAGCACGCAATTGCCAAGCCTCAAGCAACACCTGGCCGACAGCCCGCTGCAAGTGCTGGTGCTGGCACTGGGCAGCAATCCCGCCCTCAAGCAACTGGCCTCGGCCACCGACGCGCCACTGGGCAGCCTGACCCTCAATGACGACGATCTGGACTGGATCGAGCTGCACGCCCAGCAGCACTTCCAAAATGCCGATGAGCAACAGCGCCTGTTGCAGTGGAAGGACGCCGGTTACTGGCTGTGCTGGCCGCTGTTGGTGGTGGCGCTGCTGAGCCTGCGGCGCGGCTGGAGCCTGAACTGGGTGGCGACGGTACTGCTCGGCCTGTTGCTGCAACCGCTGCACGCCGAAGCCAACCCGTTCCTCACCCCCGACCAGCAAGGCCGCTGGGCGTTCGAGCATCATCATTACCCCGAGGCGGCCTCCCTGTTCCAGGACCCGTACTGGAAAGGCATTGCCGCCTATAACGCGGCTGACTACGCGTTGGCCGAAACCACCTTCACCACCCTCGACACCGCACAGGCGGCGTTCTACCTGGGCAATATCCATGTGCGCCGCTTCAAGTTCGACGACGCCATCGTGGCCTATCAGCGTGCATTGCAGCTGCAACCGACGTTTCCCGAGGCCAGCGCCAACCTGGCCCTGGCCATTGCGCTGAAAAAGGACACTGAGAGCGCAGCGAACAACACCCCCGAGGTCAAGCCCGATGAGATCAAGTTCGACAAGGCACCGGGCAAGGGCCAAAGCAAGGCGATCCAGACCGAACAAGCCAACAACGATGCCCTCTGGTTGCAGAACCTGACGACCTCACCGGCCAACTTCCTGCGGCGCAAATTCAGCCTGCAGGATCAGGAGGCGAAGCGATGAACCGCTACTGCGGCGTGCTGTTGTTGCTTTCCGGGCCGTTGTGGGCGGCCGAGCCGCAGCTCAAGGTGCAGGCACACCTGCTGCCCGGCGCTGCGGTGGTAGTGGGTGAACAACTGCAAGTGCAGGTGGATGTGCTCACCGACACCTGGTTTACCTCCGGCGCCAGCCTGCCGGTGCTGAAACTGGCCGGTGCACGGGTACAGCCCCCGGGTGGCGAAGCTGAACACACCACCCAAGAGATTGGCGGGCAGATGTTCTACGGCATGCGCTACCGCTACCGCATCACGCCGAATGTCGCCCAGGCATTCACGGTGCCGGCACTGACCGTCAGCGCCCAGCCGGGCCAGGCCACTGCGCCCTTGAGTGCCCAGAGCACGCCGCTGTCGTTCACCGCCACCCAACCACCGGGGTTCGCCCCCGGGGAGCCGGTGCTGGTCGCCAGTGGCCTGCGCCTGAGCCAGACGCTGTCAGCCACCGACCTCAAGGTAGGCGACAGCCTGACCCGCACCTTCACGCTGCAAGCCGACGACACGCCGGGACTTTCCCTGCCACCGCCCGCCTCCGCGCCCATCCAGGGCCTGCGGTTGTACCCGCAAGCGCCGAGCATCAGCAACCTGGACGACGGTCGCGGCGTAATCACCGGTGGCCAGCGCATCGATCGGCTGGTGTATCGCGTCGAGCAAGGGGGTCATTACACCTTGCCATCGGTCAGTGTGAAATGGTGGGACAGCCGCAACCGGCGCGTGCAAACCGCCCAGTTGCCCGCCCTCACGTTCGAGGCCCAGGCGGGCAGCGTCTACACGCCCACCTTCTCCATTGCCGACGACCTCAAGGCCCTCGGGCAGCACAGCCGCTGGTCAGTCTCGCGGCACCTGTTTGCCTGGATTGCCGCGGTGACCATGCTGATTCTTGCCGGTTACCTGCTCCATGCGCTGTGGCCACGCCTGCCGCCACTGTGGCGAAACGTGTGCACAACATTGCGCTGGGTGTGTCGTCAACTACGCTTGGTTCCACTGAACCCTCGTCACGAAAAGGACTTCCCATGACGTCGCTGCGTTCTGCCCTGCCCCTGCTTTTTCTCCTCAGCCTGCCGGCCCTGGCCGCTGATCCACTGCCGTCATGGAACGATGGCCCCAGCAAAAAACAGATTGTCGACTTCGTGCAGGCGGTCACCGTCGAAGGCTCCAGGGACTATGTCAAACCCGCCGAACGCATCGCCGTCTTCGACAACGACGGCACGCTCTGGACCGAACAACCGGCCTATTTCGAGGTGTTGTTCGCCTTCGATGAAATCAAGCGCATGGCGCCCCAGCACCCCGAGTGGAAAACCACCCAGCCATTCCAGGCGGTACTCGAAGGCGACCACCAGGCCCTCGCGGCCACGGGCATGCAGGGCTTGCTGAAGATCATCGGCGCCACCCACACCGGCATCAGCACCGAAGCCTTCATCGACAACGCGAAAGCCTGGCTGAAGCAGGCGCGCCACCCCAAGACGGGCAAGCCCTTCGACCAGATGATCTACCAGCCGATGCTGGAAATGCTCGACTACCTGCGCAGCCAGCAATTCAAGACCTACATCGTCTCGGGCGGCGACACGGCCTTCATGCGCGCCTTTGCCGAGGTGGTGTATGGCGTACCACCGGAACAGGTGATCGGCACCAACTTTGTCACCCAGTACCAGCTCAAGGACGGCAAACCCCAGATCCTGCGCACCGCCAAGCTGGCGCACAACGACGATGGCCCGGGCAAGCCGGAAAGCATCGACGCGATTATCGGCCGGCGGCCCCTGCTGGCCTTCGGCAACTCCGACGGCGACCTGCAAATGCTGCAGTGGACCGCCGCTGGCAGTGGCAAGCGCTTGATGGGCCTGGTGCACCACACCGACGCCCAGCGCGAGTGGGCCTATGACCGAAACTCTCAGGTGGGGCGCCTCGACAAGGCGTTGGACCTGGCCAGGGCAAACGGCTGGATCGTGGTGGACATGGCGAGCGACTGGCGCCGTATCTACCCCTTCGAGCCCGCTGTGCAAGCAAAGGTGCAATAACAAAACGTCACGACGGACTGTACAAAAACGTTGGTCGCAGGCAATGCGACTCAAGCCCTAAAAGGAGCAAGTCTTATGACTCGCATACGTAAGTGGCTGCCGAAACTCGCCCTGGTGGCGGTGTCGGTAATAGGCGCCTCGGCATCCGCCCTGGCCGCCGAGAAGCCGAATATCCTGGTGATATTCGGCGATGACATCGGGCAAACCAACATCAGCGCCTATTCCATGGGCGTGGTGGGCTACAAGACGCCCAATATCGACCGGATCGCCAAAGAAGGCATGATGTTCACCGACTACTACGCGGAGAACAGCTGCACGGCTGGGCGTTCGTCCTTCATCACCGGCCAGACGCCGTTGCGCACGGGCCTGTCGAAGGTCGGTGCGCCAGGGGCCTCGGTCGGCCTGCAAAAGCGCGACATCACCATTGCCCAGGCGCTGAAGTCTCTGGGTTATGCCACGGGGCAGTTCGGCAAGAACCACCTGGGTGATAAAGATGAATACCTGCCGACCAACCACGGTTTCGACGAGTTCTTCGGCAACCTCTATCACCTCAACGCTGAAGAGGAACCCGAACGCCCTTACTGGCCGAAGGACGACCCCGAGTTCGTCAAGGCCAACTCGCCCCGTGGCGTCATTCATAGCTTCGCGGACGGCAAGATCGAGGACACCGGCGCCTTGACCACCAAGCGCATGGAGACCATCGACGACGAAACCACCGCGGCAGCCCAGGCGTTCATCAAGAAACAAGCCGAGGCCAACAAACCGTTCTTCGTGTGGATGAATACCACGCGCATGCACCTGTTCACCCATGTACGTGACTCGATGAAGGGCCAGAGCGGCATGCCCGGCAACGAGTACGCCGACGGCATGCTGGAACACGACGGCGATGTGGGCAAACTGCTGCAGACCCTCGACGACCTGAAAATCGCCGACAACACCATCGTGGTCTACACCACCGATAACGGGCCGAATCAGTTCTCCTGGCCGGACGCGGCGACGACACCGTTCCGTAACGAGAAGAACTCCAACTGGGAAGGCGCCTATCGCGTGCCGGCGATGATCCGCTGGCCGGGCAAGATCAAGCCGGCCGAGGTCTCCAACGAAATGTTCTCGGGCATGGACTGGTTCCCGACCCTGTTGGCGGCAGCGGGTGACGCCGACGTCAAGGACAAGCTGCTCAAGGGCTGGGCCCCGACATCCGGCGGGCAGAGCTTCAAGGTGCACCTGGATGGCTTCAACCAGTTGCCCTACCTGACGGGCCAGCAACCCAAGGGCGCTCGTGACGAGTTTTACTACTTCAACGATGACGGTGTGCTGGTGTCGGCGCGCTTCGGCAATTGGAAAGCCGTGTACTGCGAGCAGCGTGCTCCGGGTGGTTTTGCCGTGTGGAGCGAGCCCTTCGTGTGCCTGCGGGTGCCGAAGATCTTCAACCTGCGCATGGACCCTTATGAACGGGCGGACGTGGTCTCTGACCAGTATTACGACTGGAGTACCAAAAACGTCTACCTGGTGGCCGTCGCCGTGACCAAATCCGCGAAGTTCCTCCAGACCTTTATCGAGTACCCACCCAGCCAGAAACCGGCGAGCTTCAGCATCGACCAGATCCGTGGGGCGGTGGACAAGAAAATTGAAGAGAAGATGAAGGCCGTCCCGGCGTCCTGATTCAAACACCCTGTGTAGGAGCCGGCTTGCCGGCGATAGCGATTTACCCTGACACACCGCTATCGCCGGCAAGCCGGCTCCTACAGGGGTTCTTTGTACGTTCTGGAATTTTGTAATGACCTCTCGCACCGCCAGCAAGCCTGTTGAAATCGGCAATGCCACCTCGACCCTGATCCCTGCCCTGCTCCTGTTTGTCTCAGGTGGCGCGGCGCTGGTCTATCAGGTGCTGTGGATCAAGCAACTGTCGCTGGTGGTGGGCGTGGAGGTGTATGCGATCACCACGGGCATCAGCGCGTTTTTTGCCGGGCTGGCCCTGGGTGGTGTGTTGTTTGGACGGCTGGCAGACCGCTTTTCGCGGCCGCTGCTGTTGTATGCCGCCCTGGAATTATTGGTCGCCGCGTTCGGCGTGGGCGCCACCGTGGCGCTGGGTATGGCGGCCGAGCCGTTTGCCTGGTTGGAACACCGCATCGGCCTTGCGGCCTGGGCGCTGCCTTTTGCGTTGGTGGGCCTGCCTGCGCTGTTGATGGGAGGCACGCTGCCGGTACTGGTGCGTGCACTGGATATCAATGCCAAGGGCCTGAGCCAGGCCGGTGGCCGTTTGTACGCGGCCAACACCGCAGGGGCTATTGCCGGCACCCTGCTCACGGCGTTTGTGTTGATCGCGCAGTTCGGCGTGCGTGGCAGCGCGGTGGTGGCGGCGACGTTGAACCTGGTCGCAGCGGCCGGCGCGTTGTTGTCTGTGCGTCATCACGCTCCCGTCGTTGTCGCCCCTGCGCGCAGCGTTCAACCGGCCCGCCTGGCGCTGGTGCTGTATGCCATCGCGGGGGGGGTCGCCCTCGGTTATGAAGTGGTGTGGTCGCAGTCCATCGTGCAGTTCATGAGCACGCGCACCTACGCGTTCGCCGTGGTGCTGGCCACCTATCTGACCGGCTTGTTTATCGGCAGCCAATTGATGTCACAGCGGGTTGAGCGCATTCGCGATCCCTGGGGGGTGTTTGGCCTGCTGATTGCGGGCGCCGGCTTGGTGGCGCTGTTGGAAATCGCGGTGCTGGGGCGCTGGCTGATTCTGCTGCAAACCCAGGCTGAAGCGTTGGTGCTGAGCTTGGGGGGCAGTGAGTTGCCGGGCATGAGTGCACGGTTCGCCGTGGCGGCACTGTGCATTGTGTTAGTTCCGACCTTGCTGCTGGGGGCGGCATTTCCGTTGGCGTTGCGCTTGAGCGTGGGTAATCGCCATGTCGGCCGGGATGTCGGCGCGGTGGTGGCATTCAACACACTGGGCGGGATCGTCGGGGTAATGCTTTGCGGGTTTGTGCTGATTCCCTGGTTGGGCCTGGTGCGTACCCTCGGCCTGCTGGCGGTGGTTGCTGGTGGCGTGGGCTATTTGGCGGTGCGCCGGGGCCACGGGGTGAAGAAGTCGCGGCGCCAGGCAGTGGTCGCGCTCGGGCTGCTGTCGTTGGCGGTAGCGCTGCTGACGCCAGTCGATCGCCTGGCCAAGTTGCTGCCCGGCGCACGCAATGCCAGCCTGGCGTTTTACCAGGAAGGTCGCGGCGCGACGGTGGCCGTGGTCACCCAGGGTCAAGGGGCGCGGGCTTTTCAGCGTCTGTATATCCAGGGTGTTTCCAATACCGGTGATGCGATGCCGTCGTTGCGCTACATGCGCGTCCAGGCGTTGCTGCCATTGCTGATCCACAATGCCGAGCCCAAGTCGGCGCTGGTGATTGGCTTTGGCACCGGGATCACAGCGGGTGCGCTGTTGCGTTACCCGGGGCTGGAGCATCGGGTGGTGGCTGAGTTGCTGCCGTCGGTGGTGCAGGCTGCGTCGCTGTTCAAGGGCAACTTCAATGCTGCCCAGGACCCGGCCATCGACCTGCGCCTGCGCGATGGCCGCCAGGAACTGCTGCGCAATGCCCAGCGCTATGACCTGATCACCCTGGAACCACCGCCGCCGTCTGCTGCAGGGGTGGTCAACCTGTATTCCCAGGACTTCTATGCGTTGGCTGCAACACGGCTGGAAAAACATGGGCTGCTGGCTCAGTGGCTGCCGCTGCCCACGCAAAACATCGATGACTCCCGCGCGTTGGTACGCAGTTTCCTCAATGTATTCCCCCACGCCTCGCTATGGACCAGCGAGTTCCACGAGATGTTGCTAGTGGGCTCCCTGGAGCCTATGGCGCTGGACGCCGAGCGTATTCGCCAGCGCTTTGAACAGCCCCAGGTGCGTTCGGCGTTGGCTGAGGTCGGCATCGATTCGGCGGCCACGCTGCTCGCCACCTGGGTCACTGACCGCCAGGGCCTGGAGCGGTTTGCCGCAGATGCGCTGCCGGTCACCGACGACAGGCCGCGCATCGAATACGCCCCATGGGTGCGCAGCAAGGAAATCACCCGGGTATTGCCGGCCCTGCTGGACCTGCGTGTACCGGCGCCGCTGATCAACGCAGAGGCGTCTTTTGCCCGCACCCTGGCCGCTGAACAACAACGCTTGATGCAGTTCTACCGCGCCAGCCTGCATGCCTACGACGGTGACCGCGACGCCTGGGGCCGGGATATTCGTGACGTGCTGCAACAAGACAGTGCCAACCCCTACTACCGCTGGTTTATCAGCCCCTAAAACAGGTAATGTGCGCGCGATTGTTTAGGGAGTTGCGCCGCACATGACCTGCTGGAATATCCTGGGCCTCACGCCTGACGCCGACAGCCGCGCGATCAAGCGCCAATACGCTGCGCTGCTGAAGAAAACCCGGCCGGACGATGATCCCGAGGGGTTCCAGCGCCTGCGCGAAGCCTACGAGCAGGCTCTGCGGTGGAGTCAGGAGCAGCGGGAAACTGTTGAGGTGGTCATCGAGCATGTGGGGGAAACCGCTGAGGTGGTCATCGCGCACGTGGGTGAAGCCGTTGAGGTCGTCACCGAACACGTGGAGGAAACCCTGGAACAACGCTATCAAGCGGCAATGGCCAACGGCACGACGTTGTTTTTCGAAATCCACCTGTTGCATCGCTGCGTTGACGGCGAACTCAGCGCCGAAGACGCCCGCTGGGCATTCCAGACCTTCAACTGGCTCACGGCCTGGCAACGCCTCGAACTGCCAGCCGAGCTGATCGAGCGGCTCGAACGCCAGCAGCGCGTCGCCTTGCAGCAACCGTTGCGTGTGGCCCTTGAGCAAAAAGATGAAGCGGCGTTCCTTGTCGCCTATGCCGCGCGCGATGAATACCCGTGGGTGCACAATCATCCCCACGGCGAGTGGTTCAACGAATGGCTGGCCAAGCTGCTTGCCCAGAGCCATTTCTGGTCCAGTGCCGTGTTCGATGCCGTCTGTGCCGGCCAAGGCTGGCACGGCGGTGCCGACCACAACTGCCCTGCCAGCGATTGGACGCTGCTGTTGAAGCGCCAGCAAGGGCCAGCCTTCCTCGCACGCCAGCGGGCATTGGCCGCTGAACCGCCCTACAGCCCTCAGCAACGCGCGGCACGTTTACTGCTGGCGCCGATGAGCCTGGGCCAGCGTCGGGCTTTCGCCCAGCGCTTGAACGAAGACGACTGGAAGGCCTGCCAAAGCCTCAGCGCAGACATCTATGCCGACCACGTGGTCGTCGCTGAAGCCATGCCCGGCGGCACCGTGTATTTCTGGCAAGACTGGGACAAGGCCATGGACACCTGGCCCTGGGTCGTCGCGCTGGTCGTGAGCTGCCTGGTGGGCGTGCTGGAGAAAGCCGAGTTCCTGGCCGGCAATGTGGTGCCGACGCTGGGCCACGGGCTCTTGTGGTCGCTGGCCTTCGTGGTCGGCGCCGGGCTGGCCTGGCAAGGCTGGCGCCCCCTCGCCCATCACTACCGTGTGCAGGACGAAGCGTTCAGCCAGCGCCTGCCCGGCTGGCTCAGCCCTACCCACCTACCGCTGCTGCCGGTACGTGACCTGGTGCCCGGTCTGGTCCTGGTGGCAGCCCTCGGCTACCTATTCGGCCCGCTGGCCAGCGTGACGCTGATCGCGGCCTTGGCACTGATCGGCGTAATCAAGCGCCCCGGCATGAACCGTCACACGCCCTGGACCGCAAGCCACCCGCGCTGGGCCCTGCTGGGTGCGGCCCTCGGCGTGGTCGGTGTGATTGCGCTCTACGCGGGCTTGGTGTTGCTCGACAACGGCCACCGGGTCGTGCGTAACCAGGGCCTGCAACAGTGGACCGAGCGCCTGTGCAGCCGCATGCCGCGCAGCGATGCCGAGTGCCAGGCGCCTGCCACCCAGAAACAGTGGTATGGCCAGGAGGCCGCGCAATGAACCCCAAATGGTTGTTACCCATCGGCCTGATCCTGGGCCTGGCCTTGCTCGGCCTGGCCGGCGCCACCAAACCCCTGCAGCGGATTCAGTTCTGGCTGGACCAACGTGACAGCCCCCATACCGCAGCAGCGAGCGCCCTGGCGCCGATCATCGATTGCGCGAACCGCATCGACCGCGACACGCGCCTGGCCTTTTACCGCATGCGTTCAACAGAACCCGAAGCGCCGGACCACGATCAGTTTGGCGACAGCAGCGAGCCTGAACCGCGCGTTATCCAGGCGGCTGTCTGCTCCCAGCTGTACACCCTGAAGCTGGAGCGCCAACAGCCCGGGAGCCAATTGGTCGGCCTGGCCTCGGAGTATGCGTACAGGCTGCACAGGTTCACGTCCGTGGCCGACCGGGTCACGCCGACCCAGGCCGAACGGCTCTCGCTGAGCGGCCGGCAAGCCGTGGTGCTGCCCGTCACAGAATCGTTGAGGCAGGAGCTGGTGCAAGAAAGCGACGACTACCTGAGGGTTTCCACCCAACTGCGTCAACAGCTGGAAGAGCAGGACCTGAACATACGCCCGGCGCAATTGGCGCTGCTGGAGTCGCGCTTCGGCCGCGATCTGCATTGGCACGTGCTCAACTACATGATCGTCGCGCGCCAGGCTGTGAACACGCTTGAGCAAGGGATGCGCGACACACGCCTGACACCCCAGGCCGTCGCCAGCCAGGCAGCGGCCTTGCAACAGGCTGCCGACGCTGGCAAAGCCTACCTGCGCACCCACCCCAACGAGCACCTGGATGAGGAGGCGCGCCACCTCTGGTACACGATCACCCCGGCCGCCGATGCCTACCTGGCCGCGCTGGGCACGTTGCACCAGGACTGGCTGCACCATGCCGCGCCGCAGCAACTGAGTGACGACTATTACCTCGTCACCCGCCGCTACGACGCCCTGCTCAGCTATTACAACCGGCCGGCACGCAACGCGTTTTGAGGCTTAGTGTCTTTTCAGTTTCACGTAGGACTGATGCAGGTCTGACGCCCAGCCATCGATAACGCCCTTCACATCGTCGGCCTTCATCACCTGCGCGTCGTTGGACAGCGGCTTGCCGGTACCTTTGCGCACCACTTGGGCGATCACCTTGCCGCTGGCACCGTCGAGGAACTGCGCCTCGGTGCCCAGGGTGGTTTCCTGGTCGCGGTGGCCGGTGGCGGTACTCGCGGCCGCGACGACCAGCGCTACCGGAATGTACTCATAGGGCGCGAGCGCTTCGGTCTTGCTGCTCACGGCGGTGATTGCCGCCCGCACGACGATCACACCCGGGCCCGGCGCATTGGCCAGCGGCAGGGATTTTTCCAGCTCACGCTTGAGCGCCTGGTTGTAGTAGGTGTTGATACCGTCAAGGGTGCTCTCAGGGATCTTCGCGGTGGCCTGGGGCTTGGGGTAGAACTGGGTCGGCTCGACATACACCGCGGTGTAGCGGCTCAGGTCCAGCTTGGGGTCCACCCAGCGCATCACATCCGCGCCCGAAGGCGACTTGGCTTGCTTGAGTTGGCTGTAGTCCGAGAGAAAGCCGGAGTACTCCTCCGGTTGTGTGACTTTGCTGGCGCAGCCTGTCATTCCAATTGAAGCGAGGCACAGCGTGCTGATCATTAGCCTTAGTTTCATCATTGAACTCCCTGGCAGTCATCACTGAAACACTGAGCTGTAGGTATAGCCAACTCTGGGGAAATAGCCGTTATTTCCTGCCCGGCGTTTGACAGACCCGCCCCCAGCGTCAAAGCTGCACGGAGCTTAAAGCACGCCGTAGAGCGTCCCTGCATCAAGACAACGGAAGTCGGAATGCCAGCGCCCAAAACCAAAAAAGCTGCACCCCGCCGTGAATCACCCCGTCGTTACCTGTACCCCATTCTGATTGTGTTGTTGCTGTTGGCCATGGCCGGGATCTGGTTTTACCTGCAGGCGAGCGCGCCTCGGCTGCCCGCGCCCGTGGTGGCGATAAAACCGGTGGCCATCGCACCGGCGACGATGGTGGATGAACAGCAATGCCAGGGCTGTCACCAGGCTCAGGTCAAGGATTGGCAAGGCTCCCACCACCAATTGGCGATGCAGCAGGCCACGCCACAGACGGTGCCGGCCGACTTCAATGACGCCACGTTTACCGGCGAGGGTGAAACCACGCGGTTCTTTCGCCGGGACGATGCGTTCTGGGTCAATACGCCCGGCAGCGACGGCAAGCCTGCTGACTTCAAGGTGGCCTACACCTTTGGCATCGCGCCGCTACAGCAATACCTGATCGACGTGGGCGATGGTCGCTTGCAGGCGCTGGGCGTGGCCTGGGATACGCAAAAAAATCGCTGGTTTCACCTCTACCCAGGCCAAGGCGTGACCTTCAAGAACCCGCTGCATTGGAGCAAGCCCAACCAGAACGCCAATTTCATGTGCGTCGAATGCCACACCACCGGCTACACCCGCAACTTCGATCCGGTAAAAAACAGCTTCAACAGCCAATGGAACAGCCTCGGTGTGGGCTGCCAGGCCTGCCATGGCCCGGCCTCCAACCACCTGCAATGGGCGGCTAAAAAAGGCGACCTGCTGCACGCCGGGTTTGCCGTGGACCTCAACGATAAGGACGCCACCGTCGAGCTGGAAACCTGCGCGCGCTGCCATGCCCGGCGCGCACCGTTGGGTGACGGGTTTACCGTCGGCAAGCGTTTGATGGATGACTACCTGCCCAGCGTGCTGACCCGCGAGCTGTATGCCCTGGACGGCAAGATCAAGGACGAAGTGTTTGAACATGGCTCCTTCGCCCAAAGCAAAATGGCCGAAAAAGGCGTGCGCTGCAGCAACTGCCACAACCCCCACAGCAACGAACTCAAGGCGCCGGGCAATGCGGTGTGCTTGCAGTGTCACAACAGCGCCGGCAAAACCCCGTTTACTACGGTGGACGGGCGTGGGCTGCAGGCCAAAAATTACGATGCTCCCGAACACACCGGCAAACCGGTGGGCCAGCCGGGTTCGTTCTGTGTCGACTGCCATATGCCGGGCAAGGTGTACATGGGCAATGACTTGCGCCATGACCATAGTTTCAGCATCCCCGCCGGCGCACGGGACGCGTTGAAGGCGCCTACTTATGCCGAGAGCATGCTGTTGATTCGCGGCGGCCAACCGGGGGCGGCACAAGCGCTGTATGACCAATTGGCACGCAGCAACCTGCCGGCCATCCAGCGAGCGACCTTGCTGGTGGAGTTGCCCAACTATCCCAGCGAGCAGGCGCTCAAGCTGGCCACCCGGGACCTGGGTCACCCTGCCCCACACGTGCGCGAAAGTGCCGTGCGTGCGGTGAGTGCGTTGCTGCCGCCGCCAGAGCGGGTTGCGCTGTATACGCCATTGCTCAAGGACCCGGTGCGCGCCGTGCGCATCATTGCTGCGCGGGATTTATTGAGTGTCTCCAGCCAGGGCTTGGGGCCGGCGTGGGACAGCGCCATCGCCGAATACGAACAAGTGCAATTGAGCCTGCTGGAGCGTGCCGAAGCGAACCTCAACCTGGCGATGCTCTACCAGGCCAGCGGCCGTGGCGACAAGGTCGAGGCGCAACTGCGCACGGCCTTGCTGCGTGATCCGGACTTTTTCCCGGCATTGGTAACGCTGATTCAGTGGCTGGAGGCCAATGGCCGTGCGGACGAGGCGCGCACGTTGATCGGCGATCAGTTGGTCCTGCACCCTGAGGCACCGCTGCTGCAACACACCCAGGGGTTGATGTTGATCCGCGCAGGAGACACTGCCCAAGCGATGCCGCACCTGCGCAACGCCGCTCGCCTCGACCCGGCGAACGCCCAGTACGCCTACGTACTGGCGGTGGCGTTGCACGACAGTGGAAAGGTTGATGAGGCCTGCCAACAATTGGAGTCGCTGTTGCAGCGCCAGCCGTACAGCCGTAACGCACGACTGTCACTGATCCAGTACTACCTGGAAAACGGCCAGGAGCCCAAGGCCCAGGTCGTGATGCAAGCCTGGAAAAACCTCAACCCAGGCGACCCGGCACTGAAATAAGCGCTTGTCTGAACACTCTTTAACGCCAATACCTCCGTCTTCGCAGCCTCGCTAAAGCTCGACAGCTTGCTCCCACAGGGGGCTGCGTAACGACGAAGATCTACTGTAGGAGCTGGCTTGCCAGCGATGGCGGTGGGTCAGCTGCAACTCTGCTGGCTGATGGATCGCTATCGCCGGCAAGCCGGCTCCTACAGTGAGGACAGGTCAGCGGGTGTACTCGGTCACCTGTGGGAGCTGGCTTGCCGGCGATGGCAACCGTTGCCTTAAATACGTTCCCGCGGGATCAGGCTCTGGAGCTGGGCGGCGAGGAAGTTGGCGTCGAAGGCGAAGGTGTCCGGGTCTTTGAGGCCGTTGGTTTTCTTCCAGAGCCAATCATTTTTATCCGCCGGCAGTACCAGCGAGACGCTGCCGTGGCGCGCGGCGGTGAGACCGATCACCGCCACCGTAATCAACCCACCCGCGCCCATCACATCCGGCACGAACTCCACGGTTTTTCCGGTGATCTGTACATTCAGCTTCTCGGTCTTGAAGATCGAGGCTTCCACCGGCACGCTCGGGCCACTGGCCACATAGGCTTCACGCTGCACTTCGAGCAAGCCCACCGTCTTGACCGGCGCCAGCCAGTGCTCGATCTGCCCGAACAACTCGTTGAGCTTTTGCGCCCAACGGGCCGACTGCACGTCGAATTGCTGCTTTTTGTGCGCTTCGCTCTCGGCGTAATGACGAAGCATCTCGCCCAGTTGCTGTACGTCGTCCATTGCGAATGTCCTCCGGTGAGCCAGGTTGCGAGTGTCGATCATGGCAGATACGCGGGTGCTGCGTGCGGTTAACGCTGTGCAAGTGCACAACACCGAACAGAGGGTGCCTGGAGGAAGGAACTGCTCCGGTCATTTGCTCGGCAACTGCGTATGACTAATCCGTGGCCAATGGGTAAGGTGAGGCGACATTCCATGTCAGGAGCATCGCATGCGCACCATCGGCCTTATCGGCGGCATGAGCTGGGAGTCCAGCGCCGAGTATTACCGCATCATCAATCAGCGCGTGCGCGACCAACTGGGGCCGCTGCGTTCGGCGCAGCTGTTGATGTACAGCGTGGACTTCGGCCCGGTGGAACAGGCGCAGCACGCTGGCCGCTGGGACGACACCGCGCTGATCCTCGAAGACGCCGCCCGGCGCCTGCAAGCCGGGGGCGCAGAGTGTGTGGTGCTGTGTACCAACACCATGCATTTGGTGGCGCCACGTATCGAGGCAGCGGTGTCGATTCCGTTCCTGCACATTGCCGATGCGGCGGGTGCGGCGGCCGTCGAAGCGGGCACGCTGACGGTTGGTTTGCTGGGCACGGCGTTCACTATGGAGCAGGACTTTCTTAAATCCCGCCTGGCCGCCCAGGGCCTGACCGTGCTGGTGCCCGAGGCGGACGAACGCCAGGCGGTACACCGGATCATCTACGAGGAATTGTGTGTGGGCGTGATCAGTGACGCGTCGCGCCAAGTCTATCAACGCGTGATCGAGTCCCTCGCCGCACGTGGCGCCCAGGCGATCATCCTGGGGTGCACGGAAATCGGCTTGCTGATCAAGCCGGAACACAGCGACCTGCCGCTGCTGGACACCACCGAGCTGCATGCGCAGGCTGCGGTGGCGTTTGCTCTGGGGGATTAAACCGGCCGGCGCAGGCGGGCCATGCTCACGGTGTCGACATACTTGCCATCGCGCACCGCGTAGTCGCGCAGCCGGCCTTCGACTTCAAAGCCGAACTTGCGGTACAGGCTTTGCGCGGCCTCGTTGTCGGCAAACACCGTCAATTCCACACGGTGCAGATTCATCCAGTTGTCGGCCACGTCCAGCGCGGCCGCCAGCAAGCGCGAACCCACGCCCTTGCCCTGCCAGGCCGTCGCCACGCCCATGCCGAACGAACCGACATGGCTCTGGCGCACCCGCAGGTACTGCTCCAGGCCCAACTGGCCGATCACTTCGCCGCCATGCACGGCCACCAGCTGTAGCCGCCGTTCGTTGTCCATGACCAACCGTTTGCGCCACATCTCCACGGCCTGGAAAGGCATCTGCAGCACCTGACGGCACACGGCCGGGTCGTTATAGAGCGCAGCGACGCCTTCAAGATGGGCCTCGGTGAAACGCTGGATGACGATGTGGGGCTCAGGTGTGTGCATTGTGTTTCATCCTTTGAAAGACAAGTGGCGGGCCAGTGTAGGAGTGCCGCTATCAGGAGCGCAACGCTGCCACTCGCCACACCCGCGCAATATCTGCCGCGCGCTCACGCAGCAGGCGCGGTGCTTCGCTGCACGCCTGCTCCAAGCTCATCGGCCCAGACGGCAAGGCAAAGGCGGCATCCACGCCGTGGGCGTACATCTGCTCATACCCATCACCCAAAGTGCCGGCGATCACGATCACGGGCACGCCGTGCTGCCTGGCAATACGCGCTACGCCAAACGGGGTTTTACCGCGCAGGGTCTGGGCGTCGAAGCGACCTTCGCCGGTGATGACCAGGTCGGCGCCGCATACGGCGGCGTCCAGGCCGACCAGTTCGGCAACCACCTCGACACCGGCACGGAACTGCGCCGCGAGGAATGCTTTGGCCGCAAAACCAAGGCCTCCGGCAGCACCACTGCCGGGTTCTTCACGCACATCCTTGGGCAGGACCTTGGCGCAATGGTCGGCGAAGTGGCCGAGGGCGGCGTCGAGTTGCTTGACCTGTTCAGGGCTAGCGCCTTTCTGCGGGCCGAAAATAGCGGAAGCGCCATGGGGGCCGCACAAGGGGTTGTTCACGTCGGCAGCGATTTCAAAACGGACCTGGGCCAGGCGTGGGTCGAGATCTTCAAGGCTGATCCGCACCAGGTGAGCCAAGGCCAGCCCACCCGGGGGCAATGGCTGATCCTGTGCATCGAACAGTTGCACGCCGAGGGCCTGCATGGCCCCTGCGCCACCATCGTTGGTCGCACTGCCGCCAATCGCCAGGATGATGCGCTCGGCGCCAAGGTCGAGGGCCGCGCGGATCAGTTCGCCGGTGCCGTAGGTGCTGCTGGAACAGGCATCGCGCTGCCCCGGCGGGACCAATTGCAAGCCGCTGGCTTCGGCCATCTCGATGATTGCGGTGTGGCTGTCGGCCAACCAGCCCCAGCGGGCTTCAACTGAACCGCCCAAGGGGCCGGTGACGCGTTGGCTACGCAGTTCGCCGTTACATGCGGCGAGCACCGATTCAACCGTGCCTTCACCACCGTCCGCCATTGGGCATTGGACCAGTTCAGCGTCCGGCCAGACCTCGGTCAACCCTTGGGCAATGGCCTGGGCGACGCCTTCGGCACTCAGGCTGTCCTTGAACGAGTCGGGGGCGATGATGATTTTCATGGGCTTTCTCCGGTTTTTATAGCGCCCATGCTGCCAGTTGCCTGGGGGAATGACGCCGGTCCGATGCACAAGTGCCGGTCAGCTTTGTTGTTCATTTCTACAAAGCCTGGGGCAGCAGTTGCACGCCGAGGTACAGGGCGAGCATGCCGTCCAGGGTCAGCGGGTCGACGCCACTGAGTTCGGCAATGCGCTCCATGCGGTAACGCAGGCTGTTGCGATGGATGCCCAGGGCGTCAGCGCAAGCCTGGCTCTGGCCGTCGTGCTCGCACCAACTGCGTAACGTGGCGAGCAGTTGGCCGTTGCTGTCCTTGGCCAGCACTTTGCGCAGTGGGTTGAGCAACTCGTCCAGGGCATCGTCGTTGCGATGGCGCCAGAGCATGACCGGCAAGCGAAAACGGTTGAGCGTCAGTAACTGCGAATGCGGCAACACATCACGACCATAGGCCAACAAGTCACCGACGCGACGATAGCAACGGCGCAAGCCGGCCAGCCCGTCGGCCTGGCCACCCACCGCCACGCGCAGGATATTCCAGCCCAGCCCTTGGAGCTTTTCCAGTAGCCGTGGGTTGTCCACCTGCACCGCCGCCGGCCGGCACCACAGCAGGGAAAACTGTGCGGAACTGACGCACCAGCTGTCCGGGTAACGACTGGTAAGCCACGCGCTCAGGGCTTCCGCCGACTGGCCCGCGCCCAGCTCAAACAAGTACGGTGTGCGCGCCAATTGTGGCTTGAGGCCCAGTTGCTGCGCTTCATCCACCAGGCGCGGCGAGTCGCCGGTTTCGGCCAGCAGCAACGCCAGCAGGTCATCGCAACGCTGGCGCCGCCACTGTTGCTCGGCCTGTTGATGACGATGGCTCACCAGCATTTCGGCGGTCATGCGCACCAGCTCGGCGTAGGTGCGCAGCAGTTCGGGCTCACCGGTGATGCCAAGCACGCCGATCAGGCGTCCGTCATGCAGCAGCGGCAGGTTGATGCCCGGTTGCACGCCCTTGAGGTGCTTGGCGGTCTGACCGTCTATTTCCACCACGCGGCCGTTGGCGAGCACCAACTGCGCGCCTTCGTGGCGGGTGTTGATGCGTTCGGGCTCACCGCTGCCGAGAATCAGCCCCTGACTGTCCATGACGTTGACGTTGTAGGGCAGGATGGCCATGGTGCGATCGACAATATCCTGCGCCAGGTCATGATCCAGCTCGAACATGGGGCTAAATTCCTTGAAAGCGGGTTGTTCATAGGCACAGCGCAAAACATGCTTCACTGTGCGCGAGCACAAAGACAGCACCGTGCAAGGTGGCCGAGACTCATCGGGCGATCAACGTTACCCTCGCATCGCGAAAAATCATAATAAAGAGAGACTGCCATGTCACAGAGCGCCGCTGCCACACTGGCCACCGATGACGATAAAAACGCCATCTACAAGCGCATTACCCTGCGCCTGATCCCCTTCATTTTTATCTGCTACCTGTTCAACTACCTCGACCGGGTGAACGTTGGATTTGCCAAGCTGCAGATGCTCGATGCGTTGAAGTTCAGCGAAACCGTGTACGGCCTGGGTGCCGGGATCTTCTTCATCGGCTACGTGCTGTGCGGCGTGCCGAGCAACCTGGCGCTGACCAAGTTTGGCCCACGGCGCTGGATCGCGCTGATGATGATCGTGTGGGGCACGCTGTCCACCTGCCTCTTGTTCGTCACCACGCCGACGCACTTCTACACCTTGCGCCTGTTTACCGGTGCCGCCGAAGCCGGCTTCTTCCCGGGCGTGGTGCTGTACCTCTCGCAGTGGTTCCCGACCTTCCGCCGTGGGCGGATCATGGCGCTGTTCATGTCGGCGATCCCGGTGTCGGGCCTGCTCGGCAGCCCGTTCTCTGGCTGGATCCTCAACCATTTCGCTGCAGGCCAAGGTGGCCTGGCAGGTTGGCAGTGGATGTTCCTGCTGCAAGGCATCCCCACCGTGATCCTGGGCGCCCTCGCCTACTTCCTCCTCAGTGACAGCTTCGCCAACGCCAAATGGCTCACGCCCCACGAACGTGCGGTGCTGGAGGCCGACCAGGCGACTGACTTGGCCAACAAGCCGAAAACCACCACCGACTCCCTGGGTGAAGTGTTCAAGAACCCGGCGATCTGGGCATTCGGCTTGATCTACTTCTGCATCCAGAGCGGCGTGTACGCGATCAACTTCTGGCTGCCGTCGATCATCAAGAACCTGGGGTTCAGCGATAACCTGGTGATTGGCTGGCTCAGCGCGATTCCTTATCTGTTGGCCGCAGTGTTCATGCTGCTGGTGGGCCGTTCGGCAGACTTGCGCAAGGAGCGTCGTTGGCACCTGGTGGTGCCGATGCTGATGGGCGCGATTGGCCTGGTGATCGCGGTGAATTTCGCTACCACCCCGGCGATTGCGATCCTGGGCTTGACCATCGCCACCATGGGCGCCCTCACCGGGCTGCCGATGTTCTGGCCGGTGCCGACCGCGATGCTCAGTGCCGGCGCAGCGGCCGGTGGCTTGGCGTTGATCAACTCCATGGGCCAGATGGCTGGTTTCCTCAGCCCCTATATCGTGGGGTTCGTGAAGGACGCGACCGGGTCCACGGATGTGGCGTTGTACCTGCTGGCGGCGGTGATCGTGGCCGGCAGCGTATTGGCGCTGCGCATGACCCGTACCCTGAAGGCCTGACGACCCCCATGTAGGAGCACGGGGGGGGGGGGGGGGGGGGGGGGGGGGGGGGGGGGGGGGGGGGGGGGGGGGGG
>NZ_JBWKRS010000001.1:119105-353223 GCF_059419385.1 Pseudomonas sp. GW821-FHT05H12
GATGGTGGCAGTGAGATCGCCATCGCCGGCAAGCCGGGCTCCTACAAGGTAGGGTGTTTACAGCAATCCACCCTTAGGTGGTGTTTACAGCAGGCCGCCGCCGTCGACATCGATCACGGCACCGGTCATGAATCCATTCTCCATGGCCAGCACGTACCCTGCTGCCACTTCCTCGGCCTGCCCCACACGACCCACCGGCAACGCGCCGCCCGCCTTGGCGTACATCGCCTGACGCTGATCTTCCGCCAACCCCGCATACGCCGGTGTATCAATCACACCTGGGCTGATTACGTTGACGCGACGCGGTGCCAGCTCCTTGGCCAATTGTTTGCCCAACGCTTCGGTTGCCGCATTGATGCCAGTCTTGATGAATTGACCGGGCGCAAACTTACGCCCCAACTGGCCCGAGGTCAGGCTGATGCTGCCGTGGGCATCGAGAAATGGCAGGGCCAACTGAATCGCCCGCAGCGAACCCCAGAGTTTCACATTGAAATTCTCCTGGGCTTCGTCCAGGTCGGTTTCACTCAAGGGCTTGGCACGTACCGAAGGGCCGGAGGTATAGACCAGGTGATCAAAGCGCCCCACCGCCTCGAACAGGCGCTGCAATGAGGCGCTGTCAGTGACGTCGACCGGCTCACTGCGCACCCCGTTGTCGACACCGGAGGTCAACCGCCGCCCGGCCAATACCACCTGCGCACCCCGCGCTGACGCGGCCTTGGCCACCGCTGCACCAATGCCGCTGCTGCCACCGATAACGATGACGGTTTTGCCGTTGAGGGAAGCTGTCATGGGAAATGTCCTGATCGAGAATTGAGCGTTCATCTTCCCAGCTTGGCAATCGGCGAAAAATCCCGGTAAAACGACAAGATCTTTAAAGGATTTTTACAAATGAGCTCGACCCTTGACCTTGAAGTGTTTGTGCGCACGGCGGACACGGGCAGCCTCTCGGCCGCGGCGCGTAGCCTCAACCTGACGCCAGCAGCCGCAAGTATCGCCCTAAAGCGCCTGGAAACCCGCCTGGGTATTCGCTTGCTCGCCCGCTCCACACGCAGCATGCGCCTCACCGAAGAAGGCCGGCGCTACCTCGACAGCGTGCGCGTGGCCCTGGAAGCGCTGGCCGAAGGCGAACAGGCGATCAAGCAACAGGGCCAGAGCCTCAGCGGTTTGTTGCAGTTGGCGGCGCCCTCGGATTTCGGGCGTAACGTGCTGCTGGGCTGGCTGGATGAGTTCAAGCGGGAACACCCGAACATTCGCCTGCAGTTGCTGCTCAACGACAGTAATGCCGACCTGTTCCGCGACACCGTGGACATTGCCCTGCGGTTTGGCGTGCCGCGTGACTCCAGCCTGGTGGCGCTGCCGGTGGTGCCAGGCCACCATCGCATCCCTTGCGCCAGCCCTGACTACCTTGCACGGCATGGCACGCCGCTTAAGCCAGCCGACCTGGCGCACCACAGCACCCTGCGTTACATGCGCCGGGGCCAGGCCAATAACACCTGGTATTTTCGCCAGGGCGCACAGTTGCACGAGGTCGAGGTGAGTGGCGACTACCTCAGCGACGACGGTGAAATCGTGCGGCGCTGGGCGCTGGCTGGCCACGGGATTGCCTACAAGGCCAACCTGGATGTGGCCCGGGACATCCAGGCCGGACGCCTGGTGCCGTTGCTGCCGCAATGGCAAGGCGAGCCCACGCCGTTCAACCTGATGTGCCCGCATCGCCTGCAAGTGTCGGAGCGGGTCAAGGTGTTACACCAGTTCTTGCAGGTGCGCTGCCACGCCTTGCTCAATGAATGAAGAAACCGCTTCGGGGCTTGTTCCAGAGCCCTCGACTCTGGTATTGCATGGAGCACGTTTCCCTGCCACGAGGAGCTTTCCATGATTTACCGCACATTGGGCCAGTCCGGGTTGAAGGTCAGCGCGCTGACCCTGGGCACCATGATGTTTGGCGAACAGACCAACACTGAAGACTCGCTGCGCATCATCGACAAGGCCTGGGACCAGGGCATCAATTTTATCGACACGGCCGACGTCTACACCGGTGGACGTTCCGAAGAAATCGTCGGCGAGGCCATCGCCCGCCATCGTGAAGACTGGGTGCTGGCGTCCAAAGTCGCCATCGGCCCCACCGACGGCTTGCCCAACCGCAGCGGCCTGAGCCGCAAGCGCATTTTTAATGCACTCGAAGCGAGCCTGACGCGCCTCGATACCGATTACCTGGATATTTATTACCTGCACCGCGAAGACCACAACACGCCGCTGGAAGTCACGGTGTCGGCGATTGGCGACCTGATTCGCCAGGGCAAGATCCGCTATTGGGGCCTGTCCAACTACCGTGGCTGGCGTATTGCCGAGGTGGTGCGGGTGGCCGAGCGCCTGGGGGTGGATCGGCCGATCATCAGCCAACCGCTGTACAACATCGTCAACCGCCAGGCCGAGGTCGAACAGATCACCGCCGCTGCCGCGTACGGCCTGGGCGTGGTGCCTTACAGCCCGTTGGCCCGTGGCGTGCTCAGCGGCAAGTACGCACCGGATGTCACACCGGAAGCCGGCAGCCGCGCGGCGCGCCAGGACAAACGCATCCTGGAAACCGAATGGCGTGTGGAGTCGCTGCGCATTGCCCAGCAGATCCAGCAATACACCCAGGGCCGTGGCGTGGGGATTGTGGAGTTTGCCATTGCGTGGGTGCTGAACAATCAGTCGGTGAGCTCGGCGATTGTGGGGCCGCGTACCGAGGCGCAATGGGACGCCTACACCGGCGCGTTGGACGTGAAGATCACGGCGGAGGATGAAGCGTTTATCGATTCGCTGGTCACGCCGGGGCATTCGTCTACGCCTGGGTTCAACGACGTCAGCCACTTTGTCAGCGGCCGCCTGCCTCGCTGACACCTCGTTGTAGTGAGCGGGCTCGCCCCGCGCGGCGGTGTGTCAGGCGAGTATAGGGCGCCCGGTATACCGCGGGTGGTGTGTCAGGTAAGCATGGGGCGCCTGGCACACCGCCGCGCGGGGCAAGCCCGCTCACTACAGATCGGTACGGGCGGGGAAATTTTGGAAACCGCCCCAAAACAGCGCACCGCTGTCCCGCCAAAAGCACCATAATCCACGTTCTTCTGAATCAATCGTTTTTCGCGAGGACAGTGTGTCTAAAGGTGTTGTGTTATCGGTCTTGGCCTCGGTGTTGTTTGCCGTGATGTATTACTTCACATCATTGCTCACGCCCTTGAGTGGCCTGGAGATTTTCGGCTGGCGCATGCTGCTCACCGTGCCGTGCATGACGGTGTTCATGATCGTCAGTGGCGAATGGCGGCGGGTGTGGGAGTTGCTGCGGATGCTGGCCCAGCGACCTGTGTTGATAGGTGGCGTGCTGGTGTCTTCGGCCTTGCTGGGCGTGCAGTTGTGGCTGTTCATGTGGGCGCCCCTGAACGGGCGTAGCCTCGATGTGTCGGTGGGATACTTCCTGTTGCCGTTGACCATGGTGCTCACAGGCCGCCTGGTGTGGGGCGAAAGGCTTTCGTACCTGCAGCAGATCGCCGTGGTGCTCGCGGCCCTCGGCGTGCTCAACGAGTTGTACCAGGCCGGTGGTTTTTCCTGGGCGACGCTGGTGGTGATCATCGGTTACCCGGTTTACTTCATCGTGCGCAAACACCTCAAGACCGACCACTTGGGTGGCCTCTGGCTGGACATGGCACTGATGCTGCCGGTGGCCTGGTGGTTCGTGCAGAGTGGCGAACAGGGCTTTGCGGTGATGGATGCCCACCCGAAACTCTACGCGTTGATCCCCATGCTAGGGCTGATCAGTGCTTCGGCCCTGGTGAGCTATATCATTGCCAGCCGGCTGCTGGCATTCAGCCTTTTCGGCCTGTTGAGCTACGTTGAGCCCGTGCTGTTGCTGGGTGTCGCGTTGATCCTGGGTGAAGGGATCAAGGGCGGCGAGTGGTTTACCTATATTCCGATCTGGCTGGCAGTGATGGTCCTGGTGTATGAAGGGTTCAAGCACCTGGTGCGCCAGCGCAAAGCCTGAAGACACGTTATTCGGCTATCGATAAGGACGCCTCGTGGTGTTGAGTGGCGCCGTTATCATCCAGTGTCGTGAAGCGTAACGTGGGTGCCCGATCCGCAGCACCGGGCAGCCCCGGCAGGGCCACCTTGGCGGTACTCCGAGGGGCGATCATCGGCGGGTCCTCGCTTTGAAAATCCTTCCCCCCACTCGTTAACAAGATGCTCGATAACGTGATGTGGTAATCCGTCGGGTTGTCTACCACGATCCCACCCTCCCGCGCATTCAATTGCCACCGCAACGAATTCACGGCCTCACTGGCTTTCCCTTTAAGGCTGGCGGGGCGAAGGAAGAGTTTGATGCGGGTGCGAAACGCAAATTGCAGGGTGCTCCCCTGCGCCGTGGATGAAGCCTCTGGCCGTATCCCCAGCACATTCAACCAATAAACCTGTTCCTCGCGCTTCAATGCCCGGGGTGACGGATGATAGAGCACCCGTAACGCCCGCCCGCTTCCCGCCTCCATGCGAAACACCGGTGGGTTGAGCGTGAATGGAACGTCGCTGGCTTCGGGGGACGCCTCGACGTCACCCTCGTCTATCCACACTTTGACCAAGCGCGGCGCCTGCGCAGTGTTGGTCAGGTTGACCGTCACTTCGCGCGCGGCCGCAGGGTAAATGACGCGGGTACGGTCCACCGTCACTTCGCCGTAACTCACTGAAGGCTGCAACATCATCAGTAGCCATGCCCACGCCAGCAACACCTTGCGCGTGCTGACAGTCATCGGTAGCTCATCGTAAACGTCGCCAGGCCATTGGCACTGCCCGGACCAATGGACGGCGCGGTCTGGACGTAACGGGCCGTCAACGGAATCTGCACCGTGCCATTACCGGAGCTGCCCACAAACCATTGATTTGGGTTGCCCACTGTCGAGGAGTCCGGGCCGTAACTGATCAATCGATTCCCGCTCAACAATTGAATCGCCACGCCGCTTGCACCAGACGCCGGGGTGAGTGACAACTGATTACTGCGATTGGCCGGTGATGTCTGGTCGGTTACCGTCACGAATATGTCCCGCGCACCGCCTGAACCACCGGCGCACGACAGCCTGAGGTTGGACGTCGCGTTGCCGGCGTGGCTACCCGCCCCCATGAAATCACGGCTTGCGACTTGGCCCAATGGCAAGCTGATTGCCGGTGTAGTGACACTGCATGTCGGTTTGAGTGGTGGGTTGATAACGACGCTGGAAAGATTGACCGCATGAAAACCCGGCGCTTGAATCGTCATGTTTGTCACCACGTAATGCCCGAGCGTACGCGCCGTGATACTGCCGGGAGATATAGGGCCGGTGACCACTAAGTAAATACGGCCTTCGAGGCCCCAACCATTTGGCTTTTGGTTTTTACCCGTCCACAACGTAGCCCCGGCTTGACTGATTGCCGCCCACGGGCGGTTCGGATCGCGGGCCATCATGGCGATTCCCACGCCTGCCACTTCCGTGCTGTAAACCGGCAACGCCAGGCCTGCGACGTTGAACGTCCTGCCGGCGTAATTCACATTGGCGATACTCATCACCGCTGAAACCGTCTGATAGAAGGGCCAATCCTGATACACACATTGCATCACGGTTTGCCCGTTTTGAAACCCGTAACCGTCTTGCGAACCCAGCGCTTGCCCCACCTGTGGGTTGACAGGAATCGTGATGGGCGCAATTGAAATCGGCGGAGCGCCTTGGGGGGTGCAGTAGCCGGCTACCGCATAGGCCTCTGCCGCCAAACACCCGCTGCCCAGCAGGACGCCAATGCGTGTCAAACGGCGCATGAGCGTCTCACGCTTGCTTGTCGGGTATTGTTTCGAGCGATTCATCAACGTTTGCCCCTTTGTCATTGAGCTGCTACCTGTCGTGCCGGACTCTTTACGCAGAGCCCTTGGATGTACTCACTCATGTTTTGCGGCTCGGTTGCGGCCTGTGGCGGCATTTCATAGCTGATATCACAGCGATCGGTGGCCTTTTCACCCCATTTGACGGTCAGGCTGCCGCGGTCCGGGATCGACCGGACAAATGCCTTGCCGGCCTGCCCAACCACGCCGACTTCACGCCCTTGTTGATCGAACACCTGCGCTGCGAATGGCAAGGGCCGGCCGTTTTCCTGCGTGCCCTTGATGACCACCGCACGCCCGCTGACCGTCTCGAACGTCAGCAGAGACACCGCCCCCAGCGTCGGCGCCACAGTGCGCGTCGACTCCTGCAGCTCGACGTCCATCGACATCCCTTCCGGGTCAATGCTGACGGTGTTGTTTTGAAACGCCCGGAGTGACGGCACAACGGCATAGCCGCTGCGGTTGACTCGCGTACCGCTGCCATCGCCCAGTGCTGCGCCCTCTGCGTCGGGAACATGGACCAAGGCAGAGGACTCGCCCAGGCTTTGAGAGAACGTGACACCGCCCGCGTGAGCCAATACCCCACCGTCGGCGCCGAACGATACCTGTGAACTGTCCCGGCTCTGGCCGTAACCGGCACGCAATTGCGTGGCGTCGGTGCGGTAGCCGGCGTAGGTATTGACCTGATGGCTACGCGTGTCATCGCTGGTCGAGCGGCTGGCCGAGAGCCCGTAATTGACCTCGGAATGCTCCCCGGCCAAACCGCTGATGCCGACCTGTTGCTGGCTGCCACGCGTGTCGCCCGCGTCGCGCGAAAGCGAGGTGTAGATGCTGGGAGCCTTGGCTGAACTGCCGATCGGCATGGACAGCGTCAGCATGTAGCGCGTGTCCACCCTTCCCTGCCGCCCATTCCTGCCGAAAAACACTTCATCACTGAGTTCGTTGTTACTGAGCTGGCGCGTGTCCTGTATACGCGAGCGTTGTGCGGAAACGTTCCAATTGAGGGTATTCCAGGATGAGCCATAGCTGACCGTAAACGACGTCTGACGCCCTTGCTGTTGCCTCCAGTATTCGACTGAACTGCCATAGAGGGTGAGCGAACCCTCTCCCAACTTCTGGCTGATACTCAGGTCCACACGGTTTTTTTGCCGGGCATATTGATTGATGTCTTCGCCCCGTCGCCCCAGGTCTCTAACGTTCAGCGCATCGGGCAGGCTCAAGTAGTCTTGCGAGGAGAATCGGTAGGCCCCGAGTGCAAAATGGGTGCCGGTGAACGGCACGCTTTTGTTGTACCCCACACCGTAACTGTGCCCCGAGAGCAAGTCGCCGCCGGGCACATTCGTGCTTGAATTGCTGCCATCCACGGAAAACGCCCCGATCGGGGTACTGAATGCGAGGCCCAACTTGGCTTGGGTGTAGCCTTCGGAAACAGTACCGCCGCCGTAGGCTGTCAGGCTATCCGTAAGGCCGTGTTGCAGTGTTCCCTGGAAGACCATCGCCTTGTCATCGGCAATACCCCGTTGCTGTACCCGTCCCAACGTGGCGCTGTATTGCGTGCCATCGGCCCGCAACAGCTGGGGTGCCACCGAATACGGTACGACGAACGTCTTGCGACGCCCGTCGACTTCGGTCACGGCGACCGTCAGGTCACCGCCCTGGCCTGTGGCATACAGGTCGCTGATTACAAACGGCCCGGGCGCTACCGTTGTTTCGTACAGCGTGTAACCGTTCTGGCTGACCGTCACCGTTGCATTGCTGTCTGCCACGCCCCGCACCTCTGGGGCATAACCTTGCCGGGACTGCGGCAGCATGCGGTCATCCGTCGCCAGGGTGACGCCTCGCACGCGAACCCCATCCAGGATTTGCCCGTTGCTGAACGTGTCACCCACGGTCAATTGGGACTTCAATGACGCAATGCTGCGTTGCACGTAGGTGGACGTATTCTGGTAAGGCTGCAAGCCGTTACCATTGTCCCAGGCCTGGGCACCTTGATGCCGCAGGCGCCACGCGCCGAGGTTGAGGCCCGCGTTGAGCCCCAGGTAGGTCCGGTCCTGCCCTTCGCCCGACACGATGCTGGAGGTGCTGAAGTTGTAGTTGAGCAACCCGGCAGTGATCCCGTCATCCCAGAACGCGGGGTCGACATAACCGCGCGTCGCCTGGTTCATGTAGACCTGCGGGACGCTCGCCGACCATTCCAGCGTGCCGCCGTCGACGCTGCTGGAGGCCATTGGAATCCAACGGCCCAGATCTCCGCAGTACGGCTGCGCAGCGTCCCGATAAGCGGTATCGGCGTCGACTTTGTCCATCGCGATGCCGAGTTGCTCCAGCATCTCGCGACTGAAGCACGGCTCTGCACCTGCACTGTCATTGCCGGCTACAAAGTTGACGCTGCGCCGTCCTATCGGTTGACCGTTGACCAGCATATCCAGGCGATAAGTGCCTGGCACCATGGCATTGCTGGTACTGAAACGTGACGTATCGACAGTATTGGCTAGGCTGGAAGAAAACGCGTTGAGGTCAAAACTCAAGGGCGATGCACAGGCGATATCGGGCGGCATCAGCGCTGCGCTGAGCAACCCGCCCACTAGCGTTTTTCGAAACTTTGCAGGCAACACGGGGGCGTTGACGCGCACCCAAAGCTGGACGTGATTTGGCATGGTCATGACTTCAGTAAGCTCGGATGGGAGTGGTCATCGCCGCAAGGCAACCTGCTGCAGGGGCGAGAAAGCACCGAAATCGTTGATGTAGGTAAACGCCACCTGGGCATCGACAGGCACCACCGCCACCGCCTGGCGCACGGGCAATGCCATCGACTGGCCAGGCGCGACCATGCCGGGTTCGACTTCTACCCTGCGGGCGCCCTTGTCGGTGCCCATTACCAGCGCAACATCGTTGAACGTGACGTGGTAAGCGGATGGGTTGTGTACCCTCAGCATCGACCCTCGAGCACTCTGAACAACGGCCCAACGCAACTGGGAGGGTGCCTCTTCGGGTGTGCCGGCCAGTCCTGCCGGGCGGAAAAAAACCTTTGTGCGAATACGAAATGCGAAATTCAACTGGTTGAGGTCGCTGTCCTCACGGGCTACATCGAACTCATCGGTCTTGGGCGGGACCTCCAGCACATTCAGCCAGAACAGCGACTCTCGATCCTGCGCAAGCGGTTGCTGGGTGTACGACAAACGCATGGCCTGGCTTTTGCCCGAGTCCAGGCGAAAAACCGGAGGTGACAAGGTGAAAGGCACGTCGCTGGATTCCGGCTGCTGACCTGGCGAACCGTCATCCAGCCATGCCTGTACCAGGCGAGGTCTTTTCTTATCGTCGTTGGTGAGCCGAACGGTGATTTCACGGCGTTGTTGCGGATAGATCTGGCGCGTCCCCTCAATGATCACGCCGGCCACGACCGGCGGTGACACGGATATCGCAGCCACGCAGAGGGCTGTCAGCATCATGTAGCGTTTCAACGTGCTTGATGGATGAAGCATGACGCGTTCCTTGATCCGATAGCTGCCTGCGCCCAGACACGGCCGGGCGCAGGCTTCAAACGACAAATGGCTGTGGTATCAACGGGGATGGATCAAGGGAACGTCACGCTGTACTGCACGTTGGTGCTGACCAGGCCTCTACCGGCAGCGCCACCTGTGGCGATGTAGCGTGCCTGGAACGGCAAGGTCGCGATGCCGCCAGTGACGGTAGCCGGCGTGGAGTCCTGGCTGGCGCGCAAGTCGATCGGTTTATTGACAGCCGCATCGACGATTTGCACTTCAACGTTGGTCGCCGGTGTAGCGCTGGCCATGTTTTTCAGGTTGCCAGTGGCCGGGTTGATCGCTGGGCTGGTGGCTTCGTACAAGACGGCGACCTTGGTGCCATTCGGGCAGGTGGCATTGCCGCCGACGTAGATAGCGTAGGCCTTGCTCCCGGCGGTGGCGCCATTCGACGCGAGGGCGGAGGACTGTACCGTTGGAAGGACTACCGGAAAGTTGGCCCCCGACCCCGGCGCCGCGCCGGTACCGCCACTGATGGTGCAGGTGGTCCCGGTGATCGCGCCGGTGATCGTGATGGTGCCATCAGCTGCGAACACCGAACCGGCGCAGAATCCGGAAATGGCCAATAGTGCTGCAACCAGTGTGTATTTTTTCATGCTAATGCTTTCCCTAATATTTGACGGAGTCGTCTGAAACAACGCATGACACTGTTATTTGCGTTGTAGTACTGGGTGGCCGACCGTCAAAGAGGCGTTCCAACGCCGAAGGAGGCAAATGTTTTAAGAGGTTTCCGACGTGGAGAGCAGGCATAAAAAAGCCCGGTCGAGCTTGGGCTCGACCGGGCTGATGTGAAACAAAAACTGACTCAGTCGGTGGTCAACACACCACGACGCACCTGGTCACGCTCGATCGACTCGAACAGCGCCTTGAAGTTACCCTCGCCGAAGCCATCGTCGCCTTTGCGCTGGATGAACTCGAAGAACACCGGCCCCATCAGGGTTTCCGAGAAGATCTGCAGCAGCAGGCGCTTGTCACCCTCGATGGACGAGCCGTCCAGCAAGATGCCACGTGCCTGCAACTGGTCGACCGGCTCGCCGTGGTTCGGCAGGCGGCCTTCGAGCATTTCGTAGTAGGTGTCCGGTGGCGCGGTCATGAAACGCATGCCGATCTTCTTCAGCGCGTCCCAGGTCTTGACCAGGTCTTCGGTGAGGAATGCCACGTGCTGGATACCTTCGCCGTTGAACTGCATCAGGAACTCTTCGATCTGCCCGGCGCCCTTGGACGACTCTTCGTTCAGCGGGATGCGGATCATGCCGTCCGGAGCGCTCATGGCCTTGGAGGTCAGGCCGGTGTATTCGCCCTTGATGTCGAAGTAGCGCGCTTCACGGAAGTTGAACAGTTTTTCGTAGAAGTTGGCCCAGTAGACCATGCGACCGCGATAGACGTTGTGGGTCAGGTGGTCGATGACTTTAAGGCCCGCGCCGACCGGGTTGCGCTCCACGCCTTCGAGGTAGACGAAGTCGATGTCGTAGATCGAGCTGCCTTCGCCAAAACGGTCGATCAGGTACAGCGGCGCACCGCCAATGCCTTTGATCGCCGGCAGGTTGAGTTCCATCGGGCCGGTTTCGATATGAATGGGCTGGGCGCCCAGTTCAAGCGCGCGGTTGTAAGCCTTTTGCGAGTCCTTGACGCGGAACGCCATGCCACACACCGACGGGCCATGTTCCGCCGCAAAGTAGGAGGCGAGGCTGTCGGGTTCGTTGTTGAGGATCAGGTTGATCTCGCCCTGGCGATACAGGTGCACGTTCTTGGAACGGTGGGTCGCAACTTTGGTGAAGCCCATGATCTCGAAAATCGGCTCCAGGGTGCCTGGCGTTGGCGAGGCGAACTCGATGAATTCAAAGCCCATCAGGCCCATTGGGTTTTCGTATTGGTCTGCCATGGTGGCACCTCATCATTCTTGTAATAAACAGTGTTATTTGCGCGCAAGGATGAGGTTGCAGGGTGGCGCACAGGAAAGGCCTCGCACGCTGCGGGCGAGGAAGTCACCGAAGATGAGGGGGGAGCCGAGTAGCTTCATGGTGTCATCAGTCTCTGACGGCCTAGGCTTGCGTGAGCGCAAGTCCATATTCTTGTATGCGTAAATCGATTCTACACAGCGTAACAGTGTTTGTCCGTACTCTTATCAAATCCCCATTGCCCTGGCCCGTGCAAGGGGTTTATTGCACAGGTAGATGCCCAGCAGAATCAACGCACCACCCACCAGCATCGCCTGGGTGAGGTGTTCGTCCAACAACAACGCGCCACAGATCACGGCCGTCAGCGGGTTGAGCGCAATAAACACGCCGGAGCGCGTTGCGCCGATACGCCGGATGCCGTCGTAGTAGCCGATATAGGCCACGGCGGATCCCAGTACGCCCAAATAAAGCAGGCTCAGCAGTTGGGGCGTATGGATCGCATTGAACGCCGCAAACGTGAACCGGCCCATGATCAGGCTGGCGAGCGTCAGCATCAGGGTTCCCAGCAACACTGACCAGGTGACGGTTTGCAACGGGCCTAAAGCCTTGTTGAGTTCCCGGGAACACAACGAGTAGACGCCCACCCCACCACACAGCCGAAAATCAGCAGATCCCCGCGCCAGGCCTGGGCTGCGCCCAGCAGCAGCTGCGGGTTTCGGCTGACGATGACCGTTGCGGCTCCGCCCAGGCACAGCGCGATACCCGCGACCTTGTTCGCACCCAGCCGCTCCTTGAACAGGAGCCAGGACGCCAAGCCAATCACGGCGGGGTTCAACGCCACGATCAACGATGCCCGGGACGCGTTGATGTACTGCAGGCCATAGAAAAAACACAGGTTGTAGAAAAAGATGCCGAAGAACCCGAGCAGCGCCAGCCGCAGAAGTTGCCCAGGGTTGGGGCGCACGAGGGGAATACGCGCGCAAGCCATGAACAGCAGGAGTGCCACGCTGGCCAGGAGGAAACGCAGGCTGGAGGCCAGCAGTGGGTCAATCGCACCCGCCAGGAAGCGACCCGCCACAAAGGTGCCGCCCCAGACCATAGTGACGGCGGCTAGCTTTAGATAGGTAACGTGGTCGGAAGAATCACTCATCAAGGCAATGCTCGGTTACGAAGGGATTGGCGTATTCTTCTTGTAATCACAGATCATCGTAAAATGAGTCTTTGCTCATGACCCTGACCCAGCTTGAAATCTTCTCTCTCGTGGCCGAGCTGCAAGGCTTCACCAGCGCAGCCCATCGCCTGGGTATCAGCCAATCGGCGGTGTCCCATGCCATCAAGGGGCTTGAGCAGGAGCTGGGTGTGGACCTGTTCCGGCGTCACCAATCCCAGGTCGAACTCACGGATATCGGCGCGCAGTTGCTGTTGCGCGCGCGGGCCATGCTGGGCCTGGCGGACACCTTACAGCAGGAAGCCGCCGATGCCCGGGGCCTCAAGCGCGGCACGCTGCGCATCGGCTCGTTCGGCCCGACATCGTCCATTCGTTTGTTGCCGCGCATCCTGGCGCGGTTTCATCAGGATTATCCGGGCATCGAGGTGCACATCGATGAAGGCCCTGACCGGCAGGTTGTACAGTGGTTGGATGAGCGGCGGATCGACATTGGTTTTGTGGTGCTGGAGCAGGAGCGCTATGACACCTTCCACCTGTTCACGGACGAAATGGTCGCTCTGCTACCGGCCAACCACGCCTTGGCCAAGCGCCCTGCCCTGGCCTTGAAGGATTTGTGCGCCGATCCGTTCATTTTGACCGAGGCCGGCTCCTCGGAATTGGTGTCGCGCCTGTTCAACACGGCCCGCCTCACGCCGAATGTGCGCTACCGCTGCGCGCAGTTGCTGAGCACGCTGGACGTGGTCAGCCGTGGCGAAGCGGTGACAGTGGTGGCGCAAGCGTCGCTGCCACTCACTCCAGACCCGCGTTACGTGCAGCGCCCGCTGGTGCCGGCCGTTGCGCGCAGTATCGGGCTGGCGGTGCTGGACCGACGGCAATCCTCGCCCGCTGCGCTGGCATTTATCCGGGCGGCACAAAGCCTGGACTATTCGTCGGTGATTTAGCTAAGGCGAGCTTAATCAGCCCGGGCCATCTATCATCGTCCTATCCCAGCCACAGGCCGCATCGTCCATGCCCCTCACCGTCACAGGCCCGCGAAAACGCGCCACGCGCTACTTGATCACCCTGCTCAGCGGCCTGTTACCCATCGCCTTGGGCGTGGTGATCCTGCACTGGCAAGCCGAGCGCACCTTGCAATTGAGCACCGCCCAGACCGCGCGCGAGGCTGTACGCCAATTCGACCTGATGCTGGACAATACCTATCTCGCCGCCCAGGCCTTGTTGCCATTGGCCGGCCAGCCGTGTGACAGCGGTGCGCAATTGGCGCTGCGCGAACAGGTGACCCGCCGCCCCTTCGTGCGAGCCACGACCCTGTCGTGGAAGAAAAACATCTATTGCACCTCGCTGTTTGGCGGCAACTACGAGTCGGCGGTCAATCCGGACGATTACGTTGATGGCACGCTGTGGTTGATGAATGGCAACCCGGTCACGCCCGATACCGCGCTGCTGGTGTATCGGTTGGTGGATGGCGATAAAGCCGCATTTGCGTCGATCGACGGTTACCACCTGACCAACGCCCTGCGCCTGATCAGCCGCTACGCGCACCTGGTCCTGCAAGTGGGCCCCAACTGGCTGGACGCCGATGGCAAGGTGCATGACAGCCAGGTACCGGAGTTTCCGGTGGCCCACCATCATCTTGTGTCGTCGCGTTATCACTACAGTGTGGACGCCGGTATGCCGGCCGGCGAGGTGTGGCGTTATATGGAAGCCCGCTACCCCGCGCTGTTCAGCCTGCTGGTGTTCTTTGGTGTATTGGCTGGCGTGCTTGCGCACTGGCTGCAAAAACGCTCATCGGCACCGACCCACGAGTTGCAGCGGGCTTTGGGGGCCAACGAGTTCATCCCTTACTTCCAGCCGGTGGTACGTGGCGACACTCGCCAATGGGCCGGTTGCGAAGTGTTGATGCGCTGGCAACACCCGAAGGAAGGCCTGGTGCGCCCCGACCTGTTTATTCCGTTGGCTGAGCATTCCGGCTTGATCGTGCCCATGACCCGGTCGCTCCTGCGTCAGACCGCCGCTCAATTGGCCCCCCACGCCGAGCGTTTCTCGCCCGGTTTTCACGTGGGCGTGAACATCACCGCGCGGCACTGTCAGGACCTCGCGCTGGTAGACGACTGTCGCGAGTTCCTTGCGGCCTTTACACCAGGCCAGGTCACGCTGGTGCTCGAGTTGACCGAGCGCGAGTTGATCGAGCCTACCGACATCACACGCCAGCTATTCGATGCTTTGCATGAACTGGGCGTGATGATCGCTATCGATGACTTCGGCACCGGCCACTCAAGCCTGGGTTACTTGCGTAACTTCAATGTGGACTACTTGAAGATCGACCAAAGCTTTGTCGCAATGATCGGTGCCGATGCGCTCTCCCGGCATATTCTGGACAGCATCATTGAACTGTCCGGCAAACTCGACCTGGGGATCGTTGCCGAGGGCGTGGAAACAACCGAGCAATGCGAATATTTGGCGGCTCAAGGTGTGGATTTCCTGCAGGGTTATCTGTTCGGACGGCCTCTTCCGTGTGATGAGTTCATTAAATCACTGAGCAGCCATTGAATAGCCATCTAGCACCTTTGATGAAAGCGTGTTATTTCGACAAAAGTCATGATTTACTCGTGGTGAATTAACTACTACAATTTTTCGTGCCTGTGCAGAACTCGCAGAAAGGTTTCTTTCTTTGAGTCACTTTAACGCTCTTGGCTTATAGCGTTGTCTGCAGTTGATATCAGCCAAATACACTATTGGAGTACAGATTTTGTCCAGACTCGCCGAATTTCGCGCAGCAGAAAAAGCCCTTCAAGAGCAGCTTGCCCAGCTGGAATCCCTGAAGAACGACGCCGGCCTGAAGAAAGAAATCGAATTCGAAGAAAAGCTTCAAGCGCTGATGAAGACCTACGGCAAAGGCTTGCGTGACATCATTTCCATTCTTGACCCTAACCCGGGCAAGGCTTCTGCTGTTGCCGCCGCGCCTAAACAGCGCCGCGCACGCGTGGTCAAGGTTTACCACAACCCGCACACCGGCGAGTTGATCGAGACCAAAGGCGGCAACCACCGCGGCCTGAAGGCCTGGAAAGAACAGTATGGCGCCGCCACTGTAGACTCTTGGCTTCGCGGCTGATCGCAACGCACTAATAAAGAGCCCCGCAGATGCGGGGCTTTTTATTTTTCGGTGCGGAGTCTACTCATGTTCGGAATCGAACTTAACTAACAGTTCATCTCTTTCACAATCGACGAGCGCCGGCTTAAAGTTTCAGGCTTTCGCGCACCGCACTGACTTCATCTTTGCTTGCCTCATAGGCTTGTGCCTGGCCGGCGTACGAAAACACATACGCTTTATCGGCATCCACGGCGCCCACTAGTGTTTGCGACAGCACATGCCGACCGTTCTCGGTAATCACACAAGTGGTTTCCAGCGCATCAAGATGGCTCAATGTCGAAGGGTGCATCTTGCTGCACACGCTTTGATAACCGCCTTGGGCAAAGTCCTTCTGGATGGATTTGCGCATTTCCAGCAGCACACCTTGAAGATTAACTTTATGTCCGGCCTCGATGGGGGTTCCTGTCAACTCCATGACCATCAACGTGGTGCCGTTTTCATCGTTTTTGATTGCGCGTTGACGCGACACGGTTGCGGGCGTGGCGGGTGCTTGATCATCCGGCACCACTTCTTCCACTTGCCAACCACTGGGCCAATGGATTTCCGGGTCGGCCGCCAGTACAAACGGACTGCCCAACAGCAGGCACAAGGAACTCAACAGAGATTTACGGAACTCAATCATTGCCAAAAACACCAGAGGTTCAAGCCTCAAAGTTTGAGCCCCGAGCGCAACAGGCCGCAAGCGCCGCGTGACCTTTTTCATTTGGCGCCATAGGCGAGCGTTGCGTATCATGACCACGCTGCACGGATGCCAGCCGCAAGCCAAGGGAACGCTCCTGTCACTGGAGCCGCGTTTGCCCCATTTTTTTCTGGAGGGCCCATGAGCCTGCACGAACTGAACACTTTCCCGGGCGTCACTGCCCAACCTGACACCGCCACAGCGAACTTCGTGTTCAACCACACCATGTTGCGGGTCAAGGACATCACCAAATCCCTGGACTTCTATACCCGCGTCCTGGGCTTCTCCCTGGTGGAAAAGCGCGACTTCCCGGAAGCCGAATTCAGCCTGTACTTCCTGGCCCTGGTGGACAAATCCCAGATCCCAGCCGACGCCGCCGAGCGCACCCAGTGGATGAAGTCGATTCCGGGCATCCTGGAACTGACTCACAACCACGGCACCGAGAACGACGCCGACTTCGCCTACCATAACGGCAACACCGACCCACGCGGCTTTGGCCATATCTGCATTTCGGTGCCGGATATCGTGGCGGCGTGCGAACGTTTCGAAGCCCTGGGTTGCGACTTCCAGAAGCGCCTGAGCGATGGCCGCATGAAAAGCCTGGCGTTCATCAAGGACCCGGATGCGTACTGGGTTGAGATCATCCAGCCTGCACCGCTGTAACCTGTATACCCCCTTGCTGGCGATGGCAATTTTGAAATCGCCATCGCCGGCAAGCCGGCTCCTACGGACAGCAAAAAGCCCCGTGATTGCTCACGGGGCTTTTTGTTTATGGCCGAATCAGGCCGGGGCAGACGTGCGGATGAGGTGATCGAAGGCACTGAGGGAAGCCTTTGCGCCCTCGCCTACTGCAATCACGATCTGCTTGTACGGTACCGTCGTGACGTCACCGGCAGCGAACACGCCGGGCAGTGAAGTCTCGCCGCGGGCATCCACAATGATCTCGCCACGTGGCGTCAGTTCCACGGTGCCTTTGAGCCAGTCGGTGTTGGGCAACAGGCCGATCTGCACAAAGATCCCTTCCAGGTCGATGGTCTTGAACTCACCGCTGTCGCGATCCTTGTAGGCCAGACCCGTGACTTTTTGACCGTCACCTTTGACTTCACTGGTCAGGGCGCTGGTGATCACGTCCACGTTCGGCAGGCTGTACAGCTTGCGCTGCAATACAGCGTCGGCGCGCAACTTGCTGTCGAACTCCAGCAAGGTGACGTGGCTGACGATACCGGCCAGGTCGATGGCTGCTTCAACGCCGGAGTTACCGCCGCCGATCACCGCCACACGCTTGCCCTTGAACAACGGACCATCACAATGCGGGCAGAAGCACACGCCTTTGGCTTTGTATTCTTGCTCGCCCGGCACACCCATTTCACGCCAGCGGGCACCGGTGGCCAAAATCACAGTCTTGGACTTGAGGGTCGCACCGCTTTCGAAGCGAATTTCGTGCAGGTCGCCGGCGTTTTTCGCAGGGACAAGAGCACTGGCACGCTGCAGATTCATGATGTCCACGTCGTACTGACGCACGTGGGCTTCCAGGGCGCTGGCCAATTTAGGGCCTTCGGTTTCCTGTACCGAGATGAAGTTCTCGATGGACATGGTGTCCAGCACCTGACCGCCAAAGCGCTCAGCGGCGACGCCGGTACGGATGCCTTTACGGGCAGCGTAGATGGCTGCGGAAGAACCGGCTGGGCCACCGCCGACGACGAGTACATCAAAGGCGTCTTTGGCGCTGATTTTCTCGGCAGCTTTTTCGATACCGCTGGTGTCCAGTTTGGCGAGGATTTCTTCCAGGCCCATGCGGCCCTGGCCGAAGTTCACGCCATTGAGGTACACGCTCGGTACCGCCATGATCTGGCGTTCGTCGACTTCAGCCTGGAACAGCGCACCGTCGATGGCGACGTGGCGGATGTTCGGGTTGAGCACGGCCATCAGGTTCAGCGCCTGGACCACGTCCGGGCAGTTCTGGCAGGACAGCGAGAAGTAAGTCTCGAAGTTGAACTCGCCCTTGAGGGCACGGATCTGCTCAATCACTTCAACACTGGCCTTCGACGGGTGGCCACCGACTTGCAGCAGGGCCAACACCAACGAAGTGAATTCATGGCCCATAGGGATGCCGGCAAAACGCAGGCTGATCTCGGCACCCGGGCGGTTGATGGAGAACGACGGCTTGCGCGCATCATTGCCATCGGTTTTCAGGGTAATCAGCGTGGTGAGGCTGACAACGTCCTGCAAAAGGGCAAGCATTTCCTGGGATTTCGCGCCGTCATCAAGGGAGGCGACGATCTCGATCGGCTGGGTGACCCGTTCCAGGTATGACTTCAACTGAGCTTTAAGATTGGCGTCCAACATACGGGCGATTTCCTATTAATTCGGTTTATTGCAGACAAAAAAACGCCCGAGCGAATCTCGCCCGGGCGTTTTGGGGGCGGATGCAGCTTACTTAAGTGCGGCGTACCGCCCTTGCGACTTCACAGACTTAGATCTTGCCGACCAGGTCCAGGGACGGCGCCAGAGTGGCCTCGCCTTCTTTCCACTTGGCTGGGCACACTTCGCCTGGGTGGGCAGCGACGTACTGGGCCGCTTTGATTTTGCGCAGCAGTTCGGAAGCGTCACGGCCAACACCACCGTCGTTCAGCTCAACGATCTTGATCTGACCTTCTGGGTTGATCACGAACGTACCGCGGTCTGCCAGGCCAGCTTCTTCGATCAGCACGTCGAAGTTGCGAGAGATGGTCAGGGTTGGGTCGCCGATCATGGTGTACTGGATTTTGCCGATGGCTGGCGAAGTGTTGTGCCAGGCAGCGTGGGCGAAGTGGGTGTCGGTGGAAACGCTGTAGATTTCGACGCCCAGTTTCTGGAATTCGGCGTAGTTGTCAGCCAGGTCTTCCAGTTCGGTTGGGCAAACGAAGGTGAAGTCGGCTGGGTAGAAGAACACAACGGACCACTTGCCTTTCAGGTCAGCGTCGGACACATCTACGAAGTTGCCGTTTTTGTATGCAGTCGCTTTGAACGGTTTTACTTGGCTGTTGATGATAGGCATCGTTGACTCTCCGTCAGGGGTTAAGAAGTTGATGAAGTGAATCCTACCCACTCTCTGGCCCGATGGCTCATTGGCAAACCTGATGCTGACGATTGGTTTTCCCTATCAGGTAACTGTATTAATAGAAGAAATCTCAAATCAACGGCTGGGTAGCCAGCGTCATGCCAAGAAAGGGCGTCGCTTCAACATAGCGCATGGCGGATTTCATGTCGTTCCAGCCGACGTAACTCATCAGCGACTTCAGATCCCAGCCGCTGCGATGGGCCCAGGTGGCGAAGCCCCGACGCAGTGAGTGGCTGGTGTATTGATCCGCAGCAATACCCGCTCGCTCCAGGGCCTGGCGTAACAGTGGGATGACACTGTTGGGATGCAACCCCTCCTCGCCCAGGTTGCCCCAGCGATCAATCGCCCGGAACACCGGGCCGCGCACCAGTGCCGAGGCGCTGAGCCACTCGCTGTAGGCCTGCACCGGGCAAAGCCGCAACAGGGCCGGCGTTTGATAAGTCTTGCCAAGGTTCTCACGGTCGCTCTTGCTGCGCGGCAGGTACAGGCTGATGCCAGCTCCCGGCACTGCTTGAACGTGTTGGATTTCCAGGCGACAGAGCTCATCGCTACGAAAGCCTCGCCAGAACCCGAGCAAGATCAGTGCGGTGTCGCGCTTGGCGCGCAGCAAACGGGACGAATCCTGAGCGTCACTCGCCGCCTTCGCTTCGTCCTCTAAAGAGGCAACCACCTGCTCCAGATGCTTGAGCTGCAAAGGCTCGGCCTGTTTTTCCCGCGCAGGGTGCACCGCGCGAATCCCTTTGAGCACCTTACGCACCATTGGCGCCTTGGTCGGGTCCGGAAACCCCTGACTGGTGTGCCACTGCGCCAATGCTGACAGCCGCAACTTCAAAGTGTTGACCGCCAGCACCCCGGCATGCGCCACCAGGTAACGCGCCACGCTGTCGCTGGTGGCGGGCAGGAACCCGCCCCAGCTCACTTCAAAATGCTCGATGGCGGCACGGTAGCTGCGGCGGGTGTTGTCGCGGGTGGCGGCGTTGAGATAACGGTCCAGATCGCTCATGAGGGGCCTATTCGTTCGGCTATTGGGCGCTGCGGGCGGAAAAACACGCATGACACGGGATAATACGCCAATATCCCATCTGTTAAATCATGATTTTTAATCGGTTTTTATTAATGTTATAGTATGTAACTACATACCACGTACCACATTATCAAATCGACGGAGACCCCATGGCGCGCGGCGGTATAAACAAAGCGGTCGTTCAAACAGCACGCCTGGCCATCCTGGCCCGCGGCGAGAACCCCAGCATCGACGCGGTACGCATCGAGATGGGCAACACGGGCTCGAAAACTACGATTCATCGGTACCTGAAGGAACTGGACGAGAGCGAAACCCGCCTGACCATCACCGAGGCACCCATCGACGACGAGCTTGGCGAACTGGTGGCGCGGCTGGCCCAACGCCTGAAAGAAAAGGCCCAGGAGCCTATCGACCTGGCCCTCGCACAATTCGAGCAACACAAAGCCGCCCTGCTCGCCCAGCTGGAAACGCTGGAAGCAGTCCACGGCCAGCTCAAGCAGCAATTTGATATTCAAGCCGCCGCCCTGGCCGAAGAAAGCGCCGCCCTGCAAACCACCAGCACCAGCCTGCAAACCGAACAGACTCGCAATGCCGGGCTGAGCCAGGCCTGCAGCGACTATGAGTTGCGGGTCAACGACAAGGACGAGCAGATTCGCTCACTGGAAGAAAAGCACCTGCACGCCCGGGACGCGCTCGAGCACTACCGCAACGCCATCAAGGATCAACGTGAGCAGGAGCAGCGCCGCCATGAGGGGCAGTTGCAGCAGGTCCAGGCAGAACTGCGCCAGACCCAGCAGAGCGCGTTGGTGCGCCAGGACGAAATCACACAGTTGCACCGCGACAACGAGCGACTGCTGATCGAGCACCGGGTCACCGCGAAAGAATTGGCTGCGCTGCAAGAGCAAACCCGAAAAGACCAGGCCCAGCAGCTCAAATTGAGCGAACAGGTCAGCCAGATCGACAGCGAACGCACCCTGCTCCAGGAGCGCTTACGCGTTGCCGTGCTGGAAAGTCAGTCGCGCCAAGAGGCGCTGGCAACTCACCAGCAGGCCAATAAAACGCTGGAACTGGACCTGATCAAGGCCCAGGCCAGTATCGAGGCGCTGCGTCTGGCGGCCGTCGTTGCAACGGTGCCAGAGCAGACACCGCCAGCCTGATCAGCCGGCCACAGGCGTGCGCATAGTGACGAACTCTTCCGCCGCCGTCGGGTGCACGCCGATGGTTTCATCGAAATGCCGCTTGGTCGCGCCCGCCTTGAGCGCGATCGCCAGGCCCTGCACTATCTCGCCGGCGTCGGGGCCGACCATGTGGCAACCCAGCACCTTGTCGGTGTCAGCGTCTACCACCAGCTTCATCAAGGTTTTTTCCTGGCAGTCGGTCAGGGTCAGCTTCATCGGCCGGAAGCGGCTTTCGAAGACCTGCACGTTGTGGCCGTTCTTCTTCGCCTCTTCTTCGGTCAAGCCCACCGTGCCGATGTTCGGCAAGCTGAACACCGCCGTCGGGATCATGGCGTAATCCACCGGGCGGTACTGCTCAGGCTTGAACAGGCGACGCGCCACGGCCATGCCTTCGGCCAGGGCAACCGGCGTCAACTGTACGCGACCGATCACATCACCGATGGCCAGGATCGACGACTCGGCGGTCTGGTACAGGTCATCCACTTCAACGAAGCCGCGCTTGTCCAATTTGACGCCAGTGTTTTCCAGCCCCAGGTTATCCAGCATCGGGCGGCGGCCGGTGGCATAGAACACGCAATCGGCTTCCAGTACACGACCGTCCTTGAGGGTGGCCTTGAGGCTGCCGTCCGCTTGTTTGTCGATGCGCTCGATGTCTGCGTTGAATTGCAGGTCCAGGCCACGCTTGGTCAACTCTTCCTTCAGGTGCGTGCGCACCGAGCCATCAAAGCCACGCAGGAACAGATCGCCGCGATACAGCAGCGAGGTCTGCGCGCCCAGCCCGTGGAAAATGCCGGCGAACTCGACGGCGATGTAGCCGCCACCCACCACCAACACGCGCTTTGGCAGCTCTTTCAGGAAGAACGCTTCGTTGGAGCCGATGGCGTGCTCGCGCCCCGGGATCTCCGGGATCTGTGGCCAGCCACCAGTGGCAATCAAGATGTGCCTGGCGGTGAAACGCTCGCCATTGATTTCCACCTGGTGCGGGTCGACCAGGCGCGCATGGCCTTCATGCAAGGTCACGCCGCTATTGACCAGCAGGTTGCGGTAGATGCCATTGAGGCGGTTGATTTCGCGATCCTTGTTGGCGATCAGGGTCGCCCAATCAAAGTTTGCCTCCCCCAGCGACCAGCCAAACCCGCTGGCCTGCTCGAAGTCTTCGGCGAAATGTGCGCCGTACACCAACAGTTTTTTCGGTACGCAACCGACGTTTACACACGTGCCGCCCAGATAGCGGCTTTCGGCTACCGCCACCTTGGCACCAAAGCCCGCAGCAAAGCGTGCAGCACGAACACCGCCGGAACCGGCGCCAATTACATACAGGTCAAAATCGTAGGCCATTTCACTCTCCTCGGCAGGACATCAGCATACCGACTTACGTGGGGCTGAAAAACGAAAAAGCCACCCGAAGGTGGCTTTTTACTTGGCGGGGCTGACTGAACTCAGTAGGCCTTGCCGGTCTTGTAGAAATGCTCGAAGCAGAAGTTGGTCGCTTCGATGTAGCCTTCAGCGCCACCGCAGTCGAAACGCTTGCCTTTGAACTTGTAGGCAATCACGCAACCGTCTTTGGCTTGCTTCAACAGGGCGTCGGTGATCTGGATTTCACCACCCTTGCCTGGCTCGGTTTCTTCGATCAGCTTGAAGATGTCCGGGGTCAGGATGTAGCGACCAATGATCGCCAGGTTCGACGGGGCATCTTCCGGGGCTGGTTTCTCAACCATGTCACGTACGCGGATCAGGCCATCGCCGATTTCGTCGCCCGCGATCACACCGTATTTATTGGTTTCCGAAGGGTCCACTTCCTGGACCGCAACGATGGTGCAGCGGTACTTCTTGTACAGATCAACCATCTGCTCCAGCACGCCTTTACCGTCCAGGTTGACGCACAGGTCATCCGCCAATACCACGGCGAATGGTTCGTCACCGATCAGCGGACGGCCAGTCAGGATTGCGTGGCCCAGGCCTTTCATCTGGGTCTGGCGGGTGTAGGAGAACGAACACTCGTCCAGCAGACGACGGATGCCGACCAGGTATTTTTCCTTGTCGGTGCCCTTGATCTGGTTTTCCAGCTCGTAGCTGATGTCGAAGTGGTCTTCCAGCGCGCGCTTACCACGGCCGGTCACGATGGAGATTTCGTTCAGGCCGGCATCCAGTGCCTCTTCGACGCCGTACTGAATCAGTGGCTTGTTCACCACCGGCAGCATCTCTTTGGGCATGGCTTTGGTCGCTGGCAAGAAGCGAGTGCCGTAACCGGCTGCTGGGAACAAGCATTTCTTGATCATATAAGTCCTTACTAAAGGGCTGTGCGTACGGAATTCGGCGCAGTCTAATCAGGCCGCAGTCACCTTACAATGGGTCCTGCTGGCGTTGCGATGTCATCATAGAGAAAAAATGTCGGCGTAAGTTCCGCTAATCCTACGAAGAGCTTCACTTGCACCACGGCAAAATCATCCTTTACCCCTGTATCTAAAGGGCTGCAACCGTTTTAGCATGCTTTTGGGTGCGCAGCACTGACCTGCAACAACTTACGCTTTCCCATGGCATTTGGCGCTATCATGGCCCGCTTGAACCAGACCACGAGATTGATAGATGTCCGAACCAAAAGGCGTAAACGGCTACTTGATCACGAAGCGAGCAGACGGCTGGCACCTGATCAACTTCCACGGCGACAGCGTTGCCGGTGCTTTCGCGACCGAAAGCCAGGCGATTGCGGTCGCTGAAGTGTTCGTGGATGAAGCAGGCCACGCGTCGAGCAAACGGCCCAAGGGTAAGTAAGCTTAAAGGTCGCGCATAGAAAGCCCCGTTGATCGGGGCTTTTTTGTGCGCATTCGTTTATCGCTGCGTTCAACCTCCCCCCCAGCACCGCACGTTAGTTGGAATGAATGCATAAGCCACTATTGCATTCACAAAACTGTCATCCCATTCTTACAACTAACAAAACATATAAACCGCACCCCACAATCGCCGCGTAGTTAATATCCTACAGTCAAACCTCGAGTTTTGGCAAACTGCCATAATCCACCTACACATTCCGATACATCCAGGCTACGCAACTAAGAGAATCCGGCGACTTACTTTTTAAAGTGCAGCCCAGACAATTGCCTGGCTTCGGAAAAATTCCGATCAGGCAATACAACTAGTTGGAAAACTCAACCATTCCCACGTTCAAGTCGAGGACTGGCCCGAAGCATTAACACCAGCGTCGCAAGGGTATCGACCCTTGCAGTATGCCTGGAAAGTCCTGCACGCAACTGTGACGGGATTGACTGATGACTTTCACTTATAGATGGGTCTTTGCAAATGAAAACTGAAATGAAAACTGCGCTGTTGTCTCTCGGGCTGTTGATGGGATCGATGCCTGCCGTTCAAGCAGCGGATGGAACCGTTACGTTTTACGGCTCGGTTCACTCTGGCGCCTGTTCTATCAAGCCTGAATCCGTAGATCAATCAGTTAACTTGGGGGCCATCGCAAAGCATCAACTGCAAGCCGGAGGCAAATCCAGCGCCCGGCCTGTACGCATTGAACTTGAAGGCTGCGACCTGACTGGCCTTACCGACAACACGGTAACGACCACCTTCACGGCAGCCCCATCGACCGTGGTTCCTGGTGCGATCGGCACCGTCGGGGGCGCAGGCAACATTGGCATCATGATGACCCATGGTGGCGCGCCTATCGACCTGGGTACACCGACTCGCCCGCAGGCCATTGTCGCCGGTGAAAACACCTTGGAGTTCGGTGCCTATGTGCAGGGTGCGGCCACGGGCGACGTCGTCCCCGGGGATTTCACCGCAGTCACCAATTTCACCCTGGCTTATCAGTGAGTATCCCCCCCGCCACCACAGTGGCGGGGGGAACTGGCGGGAGATAACGGTGAAAACATTCAAAAACCTCGCTATTACCAGCTCACTGATGATGTCCATCGGTCACGTACTTGCCCAGGGTCAAGGCGACGGGATTGTGACGTTGGGCGGAGAGATCATTGATTCCGCCTGCGGGCTGGAGCTGTCCAGCGTCGATCAGACAATCGAAATGCCTCCCGAACCCATCGGCCGGCTGTTGCGAAATACGCTGGGCGCGCCACACCCCTTTCAACTGCGCCTGGTCAATTGTTCATTGACACGCCCCGACCCGAATCGCCCGGGCGCAACGCTGCCCGACTGGGAACATCTGCGGGTGACGTTTGATGGCACCCCCGACCGGGGCGGTCGTTCCTTCGCTGCCACAGGTTTGTCCCAAGGCGTGGCGTTTCATATTTGGGATTCCACAGGCCAGGAAAGTGTCCCGGGCGAGCGCATGGCCCCACACCCCTTGAATGAGGGTGACATGACACTGAACTACACGCTTCGCCTGGTCGGCAATGGGTTGCAGTTATTGCCCGGTGCGCACAGTGCCGCGGTGCGATTCAGGTTGGAATACTTTTGAACATTGATGGGTTGCTTTTATGCTGAATGCATCGAAGATAAAAAATACATTACGCCCAAGTTTAGTATTTGGCGGCTTGATAACCATGACAGGGACTGCACTGGGCGCTGGGGATATCGAATTTAATACTGACGTTCTTGATCTCAGTGATCGTTCCAACATTGACTTGTCCCAATTTGCACGCAGCGGGTTCATTCTGCCGGGCACGTATTCAATGACCGTACAGATTAACAACCAACCTATAACAGAACAGTCCGTCGCGTTTTACCCACCCGACGATGATCCTAAAGGGAGCCAGGCTTGCTTATCGCAAAACATAGTTGAGCAATTAGGTTTGAAATCTTCAAGCATTAAAAAACTCAACTGGTGGAAACAGGGTGAGTGCCTGGATATTCAGGAGCTGACCGGAGCGGAAGTCAGTGGTGATCTGGCAACTTCCACACTCAATATTAATTTGCCCCACGCTTATCTTGAATACAGCGCCATTAATTGGGACCCCCCTTCTCGCTGGGACGAAGGGGTGTCTGGCCTGCTGATTGACTACAACATGACGGCGCAAACCGGCTACCAGAAGAATGATGGGACCCGTACCAACTTCAGTGGTAACGGAACGGTGGGGGCCAATGCCGGTGCGTGGCGTTTGCGGGCTGACTGGCAAGGCCGTGTCGACCCTGACCGAGCCGACTCGGCCCAGCGCCGTCAGCGGCTGGAGTGGAGCCGTTACTACGCTTATCGAGCCATCCCGCAATTGCAGGCCCGGCTGATCGTGGGTGAAAACTACCTGTATTCGGATCTGTTCGACAGCTTCCGCTTCACCGGTGCCGCGCTCAATTCGGATGAAAGCCAGTTGCCGCCCAACTTGCGTGGCTATGCCCCTGAGGTAGTGGGCGTGGCCAAGACCAATGCCAAGGTCATCGTCAGCCAACAAGGCCGCGTGCTGTATGAAACGTTGGTCGCAGCAGGTCCTTTTCGCATTCAAGACCTCAATGATGCCGTGACCGGCCGCCTGGATGTGCGGGTGGAAGAGCAGGATGGTTCAGTACAGACGTTCCAGTTCGATACGGCTGGGGTGCCATACCTCACGCGTCCAGGGCATATTCGCTACAAAGTCGCGACGGGGCGTCCGTCCAATCTGCAGTACGGCGCCGAGGGTGACTTTTTCGGCACGGGTGAATTTTCGTGGGGTGTCAGTAACGGCTGGTCGCTGTATGGCGGCGGTATCACGGATAACAACTACGGCGCGCTGTCTGCCGGGGTTGGCCGCGACTTGTTGGCCTTCGGTGCGCTCTCGCTGGATGTCACTCAATCTCGTGCACAAGTATGGGGTGAGTCGCTCTCGGGCAAATCGTACCGCCTTCAATATTCCAAGCATTTCGAGGAGTACGACAGCCAAGTCACCTTTGCTGGGTATCGGTTTTCCGAGAAGAACTACCTGAGCATGAGCGAATACCTGGACGCTCGTCATTACGGCATGAATGGCGAACTCGCCGGGCGCGACGCCAACGGCGACCTTCTGAAAAGCTGGAGACCAATCGGTGATAGCAAGGCGTTGTATACCGCGACGGTGAATAAGCAGTTTCGTGACTTAGGGGCCACGGTGTACGCCAGCTACAACAAACAAACCTACTGGGGGCGCTCGGCCACCCAGCGTTGGAACCTGTCGGCATCTCGCTACTTCGATGTAGGTACCGTCAAAAACCTGAACGTGTCCCTGAATCTTCATCGCACCCAGGACTACAACTACAAGGACAACGGTGTCTCGTTGACGGTCAGCCTGCCGTTTGGGCCCACCGGCACACTGTCGATGGACGCCAACCGCGTTTCAGGCAAGAACAGCCTCGGCACGCGCTACAACGATCGCCTGGATGAACGCAACAGTTACCAGATCAGCGCCAGCGACAAGTCCGCCAGTGGTTACTTGAATCATATCGGCAATTTGGCTGACGTTGACCTGGCCGCAAGCAAGCAGGAAGGCGGTTACTCAACACTCAGCGTATCGGCTCGCGGCGGTGGCACGCTCACGCCGCATGGCGCAGCACTGCATCGCACCAACAGTACTGGCGGAACCCGCCTGATGGTTGACACCGGCGGTGTACCCGGTGTACCCGTGCGCGGTTACGGCACGCCGACCCGCAGTAACGCCTTCGGCAAAGCCGTGATCGTCGACGTAGCCAGCTATTTGCGCACGGCCGCCAGCGTCGACCTGGAGAACTTGCCGAGCAATGTCGAAGCCACTCAATCCGTCACACAGCTGACGCTCACCGAAGGTGCTATCGGTTACCGGTCCCTGCCGGTGATCGCCGGTGAAAAAGCCATGGCCGTTCTTCGCCTGCCCGATGGCAGTTCACCGCCCTTTGGCGCCACCGTGAAAAACGTAAAACAACAGGACACCGGCATCGTGAACGATGGCGGCAGCGTGTACCTGAGTGGCATTCAGGCCGGCGGACAAATGGTCGTCAGTTGGGGGGGCACCGAACGCTGCATCCTCAACCTCCCCGACGTGTTGCCCGCTGACGGTTTGAGCGATGCCCTGCAACTGGGCTGCCGGATGGTGGCCGCTGATCAATCCTTACCTGAGCCCGCGACGTTGACCGGCAAGCGTGCCAAAACGGAGAACACATCCTCATGAACCTCAACACACGTTTCACCTGTCAGGCCCTCACCTTATTGGCGCTGGGTTTGAGCCACAACGCCAACGCTGCGGTGGGCCTGGACCGAACCCGCGTGATCTTTGATGGTGGCAAAGACGCTACCAGCGTGAATATCACCAACAACAACACCCAATTGCCGTATTTGGCCCAGGGGTGGATTGAGGATGAAGCGGGTAAAAAAATCACGTCCCCCTTGATCGTGTTGCCACCGGTCCAACGGTTGGAGCCGGGAAAACAAAGCCAGCTGAAAGTGCAAGCCTTACCGGCCGCCAAGACATTGCCGCAGGATCGAGAGACGGTCTACTACTTCAATTTGCGGGAAATCCCTCCACGCAGTGACAAACCCAACACCCTGCAAATCGCGCTGCAGACCCGAATCAAGTTGTTCTACCGGCCGCAAGCCATTGCGCCGACCCAGCAAGACTTGTCCAACCCGTGGCAGGAAAAGCTGACCCTCACTCGCGAAGGCGAGCGCTACCAGGTGAACAACCCGACGCCCTACTACGTCACCCTGGTCGATGCGCGCAGCGCCAAGGACGGCAAAACCTTGCCCGATTTTGAACCGCTGATGATCCCCCCGAAAGGCTCGCTGGCCCTGGGGCCTAGCGCCAAGGCGCTCGGCGAAACTCCGCATTTGGCCTATGTGAACGATTACGGTGGACGCCCACTGATGGCTTTCACCTGCAGTGGCAACACCTGCAAGGTCAACGCGCAAGCACCATCACTTAATGAGTAGTGCCAGGCACCGGAGAACGTCATGAAGTTGCATAGCATGAAGGTCCTGGGCGCTCTGCTGCTGACCTCTATGGGGGGAGCACAGGCTCAGGAGGATGATGTCGAGGGTATGAGCGGAATGTTGAACATTAGTGGGTCCATGCACGAAACCCCTTGCAGCCTGGAAATGACATCACTGCATCAAGCCATCGATCTGGGGGCCTTTTCGACCAGCCAATTGCAGCGCCCTGGCGACCAGGCCAACCCGATCGCGTTCCAGTTACGTTTTGCCGATTGCCAACGCAAAGCCGGCGGCATCCGCAGTGAACGCATGGGAAACCTGGTGTGGAGCGCATTCCAGCCGGTGGTGTCGGTAGCGTTTTATGCGCCGGCTGATGCCGATGACCCCCGGTTAGTCAAAGTACAAGGCATCAGCGGAATGGGCCTGCAATTGACCGATGCCTTGGGGCGCGATGTACAGCTGGGCTCAAGGGGCGAACCTCTGTTCCTTCCTCTGGGCAGTAATACCCAGACCTGGAAGGTCCAGCCTACGCGCACCTCCGCTCAATTGAGCAGTGGGGCATTCAGGGCCGTGGTGGATTTCAGGCTCAACTATGAGTAAGGGCGCGACGATGGCGAAATCAACTGGCCCCCGGGCCGCTCTTATGGGAGGCAGCCTGCTATGGGCTGTTTGCCAGGGTGTGCAGGCCGAGACCAGCCTGACCATTCGCGCGGTCATCATTGCGCCCCCGCCCTGTGTCATCAACAGCGGCACCACGCTCAATGTACCGTTTGGCAATGACCTTCTGACGTCGCGAGTGGACGGCGTCAATTACCGTCGAGATGTGCCTTACACCGTCACCTGCAATTCCCCCTTCAGCAATGCGCTGACTCTGGAGCTCAGGGGAGCGGGAGCGGCGTTTGACAGTGCCGTGCTCATGACTCGCAAAGCCGATCTTGGCGTAAAGCTGTTCGTCAATGGTGCTGCCTGGCCGCTGAACAGGGTGGTTAACTTTACCTACCCAAACATCCCAGTCGTGCAGGCGGTGCCGGTCAAACGTGCGGGCAGCAAACTGACCGGGGGGGCATTTGATGCGACCGCCACTCTGCTGGTCGATTATCAATGAAGAGGATTGATCAATGAGATGCTGGCAACAGCGAGCATTGCTCGCCTTGTGCTCCATCGGCCTGTGCAGTGGTGCATCGGCCAACCTGACGTTCAGCGGAACCTTGAACGAGCCGCCGCCTTGCACCATTGATGCAGGCAACACGATTGAAGTGGACTTTGGCGATGTGGCCGTAAAGCGCGTCGACGGTGTGAAGTACCGCAAATCGGTCCCCTACACTATCAGCTGTGGGCCGGCCACCCTGCCTTGGGCCCTTAAGTTGAGCGTCAACGGCACACCCACGGCATTTGATGGCGCCGCGGCACAGACCAATGTGCCGGCGCTGGGTATCCGGGTCTTTCAGAATAACGTGCCGTTTCCACTCAACACGCCCATGAACATTACTTTGTCGACACCGCCGACATTGGACGTCGTGCCCGTCAAACAAGCCGGTGCAACGCTGGCCCCCACACGGTTTGCAGCGGTGGCCACGCTGTTGGCTGAATACCAGTAGGAACCACGTCTATGCGATTTGAAATGGATCATAAAAAGTGGTCGTGTGCCTGGCTCGCGTTATTGATGACCTTCGGCTTGCCGGACAAGGGGTCTGCGGCAGACAACCTGAGCTTCAAGGGCAACCTGGTGGAAGAGGCTTGCACGATTCGCCCGGGTGACGATGCGATCACGCTGGAACTCTGGGACGTCACCAGCAAGCACCTCTACCTCAATACGCGCACCCAGGGTAAGGGGTTCAGGGTGCATCTGGAGAACTGCGACACCACGATTGGCGACTCGGTCACCCTCCTGCTCAGCGGTACGGAAAACACTAAGTTGCCAGGCTTGTTCGCACTCGATGGTGGCAGCGGCGCCACGGGGATTGGCCTTGGTATAGAAACCCCGGGCAATAAACCTTTACCCGTCAACACCGTCAGCGACAAACAGGTGTTGAGTACCGGCAGCAATGTGATTGAGCTCAAAGCCTATGTGCAGGGCGAACCGGATGCGATCCGGGACCAAACCATCGGGCACGGCAGATATACGGTGACGTCAACGTTTACGCTGGACTATCCGTAACAGCCCCAGACAAACCTCACCTCTCGCCGGGCGGATTTAGCCTTCCGGGGAGAGGAGCAACGAGAAATAAAATGAAACGACTATATAAAAAAAGCATGCTTCTTACGCTGCTTGGTTTGGCTCCGACTGCACAGGCCGTTGACTGCAGGGTGAATGGTGGCGCATGGCAGACGGGAAATCCCAACCTGCAAGTTCCCGTTACGGTCACGCTGACCCCAGACAAAACCAGGATCATGCTCGAAGGCGCAAGGCTGGAATGTCGATACTCACCTGGCCAGGGTCCGGCGTGGGGTCAGGACAATTGGGCAACAGGCAATAGTTCAGGCACTCCGTGGACTCCCGGCCCCAAGTTTTCCTTTGAAAGGACCGGGCTGCGAATCAATGGGACCTTCTACAACACCCCGGTCCTGAGCGGCATCCTGGTCGCGACCATGCCCAACAACGGTGGCGTTTATCCTATCAATATCACCCCCTATATTCTGATGCGTAACAGTCCGTCGAACCCTATCAATGTCCGTGTCGGGGATAATCTCGGCCTGTTACGTCTCACCAGCTCGAACAACTGGGACGCTTCGAGACCGCAACTCACTGTCACTTACACGTCGGCTAACAACTTTACTGTTTCGCCGTCAACCTGCACGATCAATAACAACAACCCGATCACGGTGGACTTCGGCACCGTCCAGCAGCGACAGATAGGCACCGACCCGCTGACGAGCCCCATCCGCAGCAACCGCAGGCTCACTTACTCGTGCCCCGATGGGGGAATCACGACACCGATCACTATCACCTACAAAGGAACACCTTCGTCATTCGACACACGTCTGCTGAGTATGACGAACCCGAACGTGGGTACCGCTATGGTCCGTTCGGGGGCTGCGGTTCAGGTCAACGGCTCATTCCGGACACAGATCACCAACAGCGTGGGTGGGGATGATGTGATGTTCACCCTGGTTCGACGCAATGGGTCGCTACCCGCTGCCGGCGCCGTCAGCGGCAGTGGTGTACTGGTGATGGGCGTGCCGTAACGCCCATCAACGGCCGAAGCTACGCAGTCGAAGGCGTTTATTCTGGAGACTGCGTATGTGGCAGATGGCTATAATCTCGCACGACCGCCCCACGACAGTGTCAGCGCCCCTCCAATACCTCGACGACGACCCCACCATGAACAAGATACTGACGCTGACTGCAGCACTGGTCCTGATGACCGGCTGCACCACCACCTCCGATACGTACCTGAAGAACGGCGAACAAGGCCTGACCATCGACTGTTCCGGCGAAGCCAATTCCTGGGCCAGTTGCTATGAAAAGGCAGATGCTTCCTGCGCCGGCACCGGTTACCGCATCGTCGGCACTGAAGGCACGCCATCGCTCAAAGAGGACGACAAGACCCTGGGCAAGGACGTGGGCAACTACAAAAGCCGCAGCGTGGTGGTGGTTTGCAAGTAAGCCATAGGCTACAGGTGGATTTCGGCGAACTTGATGCCGAGCCCGCGCAGGGTTTCGATCAGCTCATCCAGGCGCGCAAATGATTCTACCTCGTCCTGCTCGTCCACCAAGAAGTAACTACGCCCGCCGCTCTTCTTGAAAAACACGATCCATTCACCCAGGTCAGCCGGGTTCTGGATGACATGGGTGGCTGAGATCTGGCCGTCGGCATGGCGCGCCCTGACGTGTTCACGTTTCATTAGGTTTTCCCGATTTAAAGACAAATGCCGCGCAAACCTTAAGGTTGCGCGGCATTTTTGTATGCATTACCCGACAGTTTAACGGATGCCCTGCCCGATCAGCACGCCTTCAACGGTTTGCCCGTACAGATTGACGCCGTCATTGGCGTGAAACTTCACACGGGTTTTCTCGACCGAGCCCTCTATCAACCATGGGTCTTGCGGCCGCTCGTGGCTGTTGAGGTAGGCCGCCACGTCCCAGGCCTGCTCATCACTCAGGCTGCCACCCTTGCCCAGCGGCATGTTGTGCTTGATGAAGGACGCCGCCGTATTGAAACGGTGCATGCCTGCGCCCCAATTGTAGGAGTCTTTACCCCACAACGGTGGCATGACGTAGCTGTCGCCACCCTTTTGTCCCTGCCCTTCGCCGCCATGGCACACCGCACACTGGTCTTTGTACACCTCGGCGCCCCGGGCCAGGCTTTAGCCTTTGGCGGGGGGCGCCACGTCCGGGTAACCTCGTCCCGGCAGCTCGACACCCAAGGGCGCCTTGCTGGCCAACCAATAGGCGTACACCGACAGCGCGGTAATTTCGGGGCTATCTGCCGCAGGCGGTGTGCCACCGTTCATGCTGAACTGGAAACAGCCTTGCAGACGATCGGCAAAGGTATTGACCTTGTCGTTCTTTTTTCGATAGGCCGGGTACATCGGATAAGCGCCCCACAGCGGTGCCGAATTGGCCAGCCGGCCCTGGTCCAGGTGGCAGTTGCTGCAGTTGAGGCCGTTGCCGACAAATTGCGGTGCCAACCGCTTGGTGTCCACAAACAAGGCGTAACCCTGCCTAACGAGCTTGCCGTAGGCGTTGTCAGGCAATTCACTTTCTTGGGGCGGCTGGAACGTAGCAGAGACAGGCGATGCGGTTGGGTGCAACTGCGACTGCGACTGGGCTTCCATGGCGACCGTTGCCGCATGCGTCGGCAGTGAAATCAGCAAGGCGAATACGGGTGCAAACCTGAAGGCCTTCATGGCTTGACCTCCTGGTGCAGCGACGCGAAATACTGCGCGCCCCCCTGCACTTCTTCCGGGGTCAGCGCCTTGGCGATGTGCCCCATCAGGTCATTGGGGTCATTGCGCCGCGTGCCTGCCTGCCCGGCGACCAATTGTGCGCTCAGATAGGCGGCCGGCTGACCTGCCAGCGGCGGGAATGCACTTCCCACACCGGCACCTGCAGGCCCGTGACAACTGACACACGCAGGAACTTGCCGCTCCCACGCCCCTTGCAAAGCAAGCTTTTGCGCAGCAGTACTCGGCATTTCGCTACGGTGCACGGTTGCGGATACGGGCGCAGGCATCGCCGCCAATGTTAGGCTGAGTGCAGAAATTTCCGCCTCGGTCAGGACTTTGGCCAGCGGCTGCATCACCGGATTGATGCGCTCCCCGCTGCTGAAATCTGCCAACTGCTTGCGCACATACTCGGCCAAGCAACAGCAGCGCACCTCCCAGCAGAACTCGCTCAAACGAATCATCACGACTCCATTCTTATAGTTATATGCTTAGGCCTTAAGCGCATACGCCTACAAGTGGTAGGGTAATGATCCGCTGACGATAACCGTCAAACCTCATGCATTAAAAAGCCCGGCCCCACAACAGCGGGGCCGGGCTTCTTTATCGGATGTTGGCGCATGGGTGAAACGCGGGGAATCAGCCGGAAATGCAATCCTCACCGGCTTTTTTCACGTCACCTGGGCGGATAGGCACGTTGGCCATGCTCTCATAGAGCTTGATGCTACTGCCGCTGGAGCGTTCTTCAATCTCGAAGATCGCCGAAGGGTCAGCCGAATACTTCTGCGGCACAATTACCTGCACACCATCCTTGTGGGGCTCGATCTGTGGAGGCCGGCGAGTCGTCGACAACTTACGCACGACACAGGCGGCATATTCCTGTGGTTTCTTCCCGGAAATGACCGACAACGTCGGCGGGGTCTGCTTGATATCTGCAACCGAAGCACACCCACCTATTGCCAAGGCCAGAACCAACACACTCCACTTCATACAAAAACCTCCGATAAAGACCCTACGACAGCGGGGATGGTAATTTTCTCCCGCCAAAGTAGGATTTATCCCTGATAACTCGGTAAATAACTGTTTTAAATTGTCGAAGTCGTCGACGACGGCCCGATAATAAACGCGCTGGGGCTGATAAACTCTATCTTAACCTACGTATCATTCTGATTTTTCAGAAAAAGCCCTTCTGGAGACACCCTCATGAAATTCATCCACCAGCGTGAGCACCTCAACGAGGGAGACATTGTCGTCATCGAATGCTCGCAGACCTGTAATATCCGTCTGATGAGCGATGCGAATTTTCGCAGCTTCAAAAACGGTGGTCGTCACACCTACCACGGCGGCGCCTTCGACAAGTTCCCGGCCAAGATCACCGCACCCAGCACCGGTTTTTGGAACATTACCCTGGACGTGGTCACACGCCGCGCCATCAGTGTCACCCGCAAACCTGCGTTGTCCCACAAGATCCGCATCGTTCGTCGCACTAGCTCCAAGCTGAGCTGATCCGCATATTCGACAGGAAACCGCTGTGAACACCACGACCAAATACGTCATCAAATACAAACTCAACGGCGAACGTCGCTTCGAATTCGCGCAACTGCAGAGCAACAGCGTAGAAGAAGCCAAGCAAGCCCTGGCTAAAATTCACGACACCACCGATGAAATTACCGACATCAACGTGAGCAAGGCGCTGTAAGCCATGCCCGGCCCTACAGCCGATCTGTTTGCTGAAGAAGCCCTGCAACAACCCGCAGGGCGCGAACAGATTGGCGCAGAGTCCTACGTGCTCAGGGGCCAAGCACTGCCCTGGATCGACCGGCTTCTGCCTGAACTACGCCGCATCCTGGCCCAGTCACCCTTTCGTAAAATGACCACGCCCGGTGGCTTTACCATGTCGGCGGCGCTGAGCAGTTGCGGCGAACTGGGCTGGACGACGGACGCCAGCGGCTACCGTTACAGCCCGCTTGACCCACGCAACCAGCAACCCTGGCCCGCCTTGCCGGAAGCGTTGCGCCAACTGGCCGTGCAGGCGGCCGCCGAGGCCGGGTTCAACGATTTCTCCCCTGATGCCTGCCTGATCAACCGGTATGTGCCGGGCGCCAAGATGTCGTTGCATCAAGACAAGAACGAGCGCCGCTACGATGCCCCGGTGGTGTCCGTGTCCCTTGGCTTGCCGGCGATCTTCCTGTTCGGTGGTCATGAACGCAGCGATAAGACGCAGAAAATCTCGCTGTTCCATGGCGATGTGGTGGTTTGGGGTGGCGTCGACCGCCTGCGTTTCCACGGCGTGATGCCGATCAAGGACGGCACGCATCCCGTCATGGGCCCCCAGCGCATCAACCTGACATTTCGCACCGCGGGCTGATTTGACCGCAAGGTTCAGAGTGCCAGGAACGGTCAGCCCCGCTAACCTGCCCATGAACCGTCAAGAGTGCTGGCCATGAGCAACGAACAAGATCCCCGCTGGGCCGCCATCGTGGCCCGCGACCCCAAGGCCGATACGCAGTTTGTCTACGGCGTAAAAACCACCGGTGTGTATTGCCGCCCCAGCAGCTCTTCCCGCCTGCCACGCCCGGAAAACATTGAGTTCTTCGACACCGGCGAACAAGCCGAAGCAGCAGGTTATCGCCCGAGTAAACGGGCCGCCGGCGACCAGACTCAAGTTGCCCTGCACCATGCCCGGCTGGTCGCTGACGCTTGCCGGCTGATCGAGCAAGCCGAAACGCCCCCTGACTTGGAAACCCTGTCCAAACAGGCCGGCCTGAGCCCCTTTCACTTCCACCGCGTATTCAAGGCCGTGACCGGCCTGACGCCCAAGGGCTACGCCAGCGCTCATCGCTCGCGCAAAGTGCGCAACAGCCTCAAGGGCCCGCATTCGGTCACCGACGCCTTGTATGACGCAGGTTTCAATTCCAATAGCCGTTTTTATGAGTCTGCCGACCAACTGCTCGGCATGAAACCCAGCGATTACCGGGCTGGCGGCACCAACAATCAAATCCTGTTTGCCGTAGGCCAATGCTCACTGGGCGCGATTCTGGTAGCTCAGAGCATGCGCGGCGTGTGCGCGATCCTGCTGGGGGACGACCCCGACAAACTGGTGCGCGACCTGCAGGACCAATTCCCCAAGGCCGAGCTGGTGGGGGCTGACCCACACTTTGAACAAGTGATCGCCCAGGTCGTTGGCTTTATCGAAGCGCCCGCGCTGGGGCTGGACTTGCCCCTGGACCTGCGCGGTACAGCCTTTCAAGAACGGGTATGGCAAGCGCTGCGCACCATTCCGGTGGGCAGCACCGCCAGTTACGCGCAAATCGCCCAGCAAATCGGCGCGCCCAAGTCCTTTCGAGCCGTGGCCCAGGCCTGTGGCGCGAACAGCCTGGCGGTCGCCATTCCGTGCCACCGCGTGGTGCGCAGTAATGGTGACCTGTCTGGCTACCGCTGGGGCGTGGAGCGCAAGCGGCAGCTGCTGGAACGGGAAAGCCCGTCCGAAGCCTAGCGAATGCCGATATGGATGAACGCCAGGTCCGGGCCCTGATAAGCCTCAAAGTCCGTGACAAACGCACGAGCCGGCACGTCAGGTTGCTCGAAGTACGTCCAGATCTGCTGCCAGGCGGTGATAATCGCCTGAGGCATCGGCCCGCGTGCTTCAAATACCAGGTAATCCCCCGGCTGGATGACCAGGCTTTCAAAACCCGATGCGGGCGTGTCCGTCGCCACACCTGCGGTCACATCAAACAAGCCACTGGCATCGGATTCATAGCCGCTATAAACCCCGTAGACCGGTGAGCCCGGTTGTTTACCGGGGATCGCCTCATACAACCCTTCACTGTAAAACCGCTGCCACATCGGGCCGATTCTTGCGCTCGCTGGCTGCGATTCATCGGCGTTACGTGTCCGAACCTTCAGACCCGACACGGTGAATGCTGCCTTCAGTTGTTCCTTGGTGACGTGCAAAGCCTTCTCCTTTTAAAGCTTGAGTTTTCGTTTGCGGAATTCGGCGACCTTATGCCGGTTGCCGCACAACGCCATGCTGCACCAGCGGCGTTTGTGGGCCTTGGTCCGGTCATAAAACCACAGGATGCATTCCGGATGTTCACAGCGGCGAATCAAGGTGAAATCGCCCGCCACCAATAAATTAGCCGCTGCCTCGGCAATCGGCGACAGAAATTGTTCGGCCGTCTGCTGTTTGCGCTGGCGCTCCAACTGCGGCGCCCCCGACACAGGCCACACCAGTTGCGGATGGCTGACCGCCTTGCGCAGGAAACTGTTGAGGGCGGCCGGATTGCCGGGCTGGTCGTCCTTACGCAGCTTTACCAACTCCCGAATCACTTCACGCAGTTGCCGCGCTGCGTTCAGCAAGGTGCCAGCTTCAAACGAGGGAGCTCTGCCCTCCTCGACCCACTGCAAGCGCACCAGCCAACGCTCCACGTCGGCATCGGTTTGCCAGAAATCCCACGGCACCCCGTCGATGTTGGCCAGGGTGTTGAGCATGTCCAGCACCGGATCATCGGCCAGGACATAGGGCTCGTCAGGGACGGCTGGGGGGACGGTGATTGCCATGGAGGATCCTCTTGAACATCACGCGATAGTAACCGCTAACCATCAGGATGGGTAGTTACAAGTGGCGAAAAGCTAACCTGAATAATTACGTTGACAGGTTACATATTTGAGCGCAGCTTTAAAAAAAGCTAACCCGTAAACACACTTTATCAAGTTACAAAAGGCGCCCTCATCATGTCTATCCAAGCTCCTGTCATTCGCTACCAGCACGTCGATGTCGATGGCGTGCGCATGTTCTACCGTGAAGCCGGCGACCCCGCGGCCCCGGTCATGTTGCTGCTGCACGGTTTTCCCAGCTCGTCCCACATGTACCGCGACCTGATTCCCTTGCTCGCCAACCGCTACCGGGTGATCGCGCCGGATTTGCCAGGTTTTGGCTTCACCGAGGTGCCTGCCGACCGTGACTACCACTACAGCTTCGACAACCTGGCCGTAACCGTGGGGCACTTTGTCGACGCGCTTGAATTGAGCCGCTACGCCTTGTACGTCTTTGACTACGGCGCGCCGGTCGGCCTGCGATTGGCGGTGGCGCATCCGCAGCGGGTCAGTGCGCTGGTCTCGCAAAACGGCAACGCCTACCTCGAAGGCCTGGGGGATGCCTGGGCGCCGATCCGCCAATACTGGGCCGAGCCGACCCTGGCCAATCGCGAAGTGATCCGCCATGCAGTGATCAGCCTGGAAGGCACGCGCTATCAGTACCTGCACGGTGTCAGCCAGCCCGAGCTGGTCGCGCCGGAATCGTACATGCTGGACGTGCTGTTGATGCAGCGCCCAGGCAACGATGAGATCCAGCTCGACCTGTTCCTCGACTATCGCAACAACCTCACGCTGTACCCAGCGTTCCAGGCGTTCTTCAAGGCCACCCAGGTGCCAACGCTGGTGATCTGGGGCCAGAACGACCCCTTCTTCATTCCACCGGGCGCCCACGCCTACGCGGGTGACAACGCCAACGCCGTGGTCGAGTTACTGGACACTGGCCACTTCGCCCTGGAAACCCATGCGGCCCACATTGCCCAGCGCATTCACGCCGTACTGGGGCAGGCCATCGACTGATGGCACGGCACGAAACACCGCCTTCGTCCAGTGAATAAAACAGACTGGCCGGGTGCCAGGGGCCCTGTTAAAACAGCGAAAAGTCTTACTCACGCTGGAGACGCACCCCATGACCACCTGGCCAGACACGCGCATTCTTGACCTGCTGGGCATCGACCTGCCCATCATCCAGGCCCCCATGGCCGTGGGCACGACCACCGCCATGGTGATCGCTGCGAACAACGCCGGCGCACTGGGTTCACTGCCCGCCGCAGCCTTGAGCATCGAGCAGCTGCGCGAGGGGTTAACTACCATCCGCCAGGCCAGCACGCGGCCCATCAACGTGAATTTCTTCTGTCACCAGCCACCGGCGCCCGACGAGGCCCGTGACCGTCGCTGGAAGGCATTGCTGGAACCCTACTACCGCGAATTGGGCGCCGATTTTGAAGCGCCAACCCCGGTGTCCAACCGCGCGCCATTCAACGAGGCTGCTTGCCAGGTAGTAGAAGAATTCCGCCCCGAGGTCGTCAGCTTTCACTTCGGCCTGCCGGAAAAAGCCTTGCTGGACCGGGTAAAAGCCACCGGCGCCAAGGTGCTGTCGTCAGCGACCACGGTGGAAGAAGCGATCTGGCTGGAGCAACATGGCTGCGACGCAATCATCGCCATGGGCATTGAAGCTGGCGGCCATCGCGGCCTGTTCCTGAGTGACGACCTCAATACCCAGATCGGTCTGTTCGCCCTGTTACCGCAAATTGTCGACGCCGTCGCCGTACCGGTGATTGCCGCAGGCGGTATCGGTGACGCCCGCGGTATCGTCGCGGCCTTCGCCCTGGGCGCCTCGGCGGTGCAGATCGGCACCGCGTACCTGTTTACCCCGGAGGCCAATGTCACCGCGTCTCATCACTACGCGCTGCGCCATGCCCAGGCCAGCGAAACCGCGCTGACCAACCTGTTCACCGGCCGCCCGGCACGGGGCATCGTCAACCGGGTGATGCGTGAGCTGGGCGCGATCAACCCGGCAGCGCCGGCCTTCCCCACGTCCGGTGGTGCGCTGATTCCACTCAAAGCCAAAGATGAAGCGGGTTTCAGCAACCTGTGGTCGGGCCAGGCGCTGCGCCTGGGTAAGGATATCTCCACGTATGACCTCACACGTCAATTGGCCGAGCAGGCGTTGGCCAAGCTCAAATAGATCTGACACTTGGGGCAACTTTGCACTGTACCGGCAATGGCCAACCGCTATATATTCCCATACATAGCGGTTAAGCCTTCTACCTATAACAAGCCGTACAACCCCAAGGAGCTGCTTCATGATGATCCGCGCCTCACGCCTGGCCCCCACGGCCCTGGCCACCCTGATTGCCGCCTTCGCATTCGGTTCGGCCCAGGCCGATGAAGTACAGGTGGCCGTGGCCGCCAACTTCACCGCACCGATCCAGGCCATCGCCGCCGACTTCGAGAAAGACACCGGCCACAAGCTGGTCGCCGCCTACGGCGCCACCGGTCAGTTCTACACCCAGATCAAGAACGGCGCACCGTTCGAAGTGTTCCTGAGCGCCGACGACACCACCCCGCAAAAACTCGAAACCGAAGGCGACACCGTCAAAGGCTCGCGCTTCACCTACGCCGTGGGCACCTTGGCGCTGTGGTCGGCCAAAGAAGGCTACGTGGATGCCAAAGGCGACGTGCTGAAGAAGAACGAATTCAAGCACCTCTCCATCGCCAACCCGAAAGCCGCGCCTTACGGCCTGGCCGCCACCCAAGTGCTGGCCAAAGAAGGCCTGACCGACAAGGTCAAGGACAAGATCGTCGAGGGCCAGAACATTACCCAGGCCTATCAGTTCGTCTCCACCGGCAATGCCGAGTTGGGCTTCGTGGCCTTGTCGCAGATCTACAAAGACGGCAAAGTCACCAGCGGCTCGGCCTGGATCGTGCCGGCTTCGATGCACGACCCGATCAAACAAGACGCGGTAATCCTCAACAAAGGCAAAGACAGCGCCGCTGCCAAGGCACTGGTTGAATACCTCAAGGGGCCAAAAGCTGCCGCGGTTATCAAATCCTACGGTTACGAGCTGTAAATGCCCCTGTCGAGTGCCGATTTTTCCGCTATCTGGTTGACCATCAAACTGGCGTCACTGACCACCGTGATCCTGCTGGTCATCGGCACTCCGATTGCCCTGTGGCTGTCGCGCACCCGCTCCTGGTGGCGCGGCCCCATCGGGGCCGTCGTGGCCTTGCCGCTGGTGCTGCCACCCACGGTGATCGGCTTCTACCTGCTGTTGACCATGGGCCCCAATGGCTACTTCGGCCAGTTCACCCAATGGCTGGGCCTGGGCACCCTGACCTTCAGCTTCGCCGGGCTGGTGATTGGCTCGGTGATCTATTCCATGCCGTTTGTGGTGCAGCCGTTGCAAAACGCCTTCTCCGCCATCGGCACGCGCCCCCTGGAAGTGGCCGCCACGTTGCGTGCCAACCCGTGGGACACGTTTTTCACGGTGATCCTGCCCCTGGCCCGCCCCGGGTTCATCACCGCGTCGATTCTCGGCTTCGCCCACACCGTCGGTGAGTTTGGCGTGGTGCTGATGATCGGCGGCAATATTCCCGACAAGACCCGCGTGGTCTCGGTGCAGATCTACGACCATGTCGAGGCCATGGAATATGCCCAGGCCCACTGGCTCGCCGGCTCCATGGTGGTGTTCGCGTTCCTTGTGTTGCTGGCGTTGTACTCCAGCCGTAAATCCAAGATGGGCTGGAGCTGACTGCGATGATCGATGTACGCCTCAACTTAAACTACGCGGGCTTCGCCCTGAGCGTGGACCTGCACCTGCCCGGCCGGGGTGTGACCGCGTTATACGGGCACTCAGGCTCCGGCAAGACCACTTGCCTGCGCTGTATCGCCGGGCTGGAGCGCGCCGAAGACGGCTTTATCCAGATCAATGACGAAATCTGGCAAGACAGCCGCAGCGGCCTGTTCGTGCCACCGCACAAGCGCGCCCTGGGTTATGTGTTCCAGGAGGCAAGCCTGTTTCCTCATTTATCGGTGCGCGCCAACCTGGAATTCGGCCTCAAGCGCATCAAACCCGAGCAACGCCGGGTGGACATGGCCCAGGCCACCGAATTGCTGGGGATCGGTCACCTGCTGGATCGTCACCCGCAGCACTTGTCCGGTGGTGAGCGACAGCGCATCGGCATTGCCCGCGCCTTGCTCACCAGTCCGAAACTGCTGTTGATGGATGAACCACTGGCGGCGCTGGACAGCAAGCGCAAGGGCGAGATCCTGCCGTACCTTGAACGCCTGCACGATGAGCTGGACATCCCGGTGCTGTACGTCAGCCATGCCCAGGACGAAGTGGCGCGGCTGGCCGACCACATCGTGTTGCTGAGCGACGGCAAGGCCCTGGCCAGCGGGCCGATCGGCGAAACCCTGGCGCGGCTCGACCTGCCCATGGCCCTGGGCGACGACGCCGGTGTGGTGGTCAACGGCACCGTCAGCGCCTACGACGCGGACTATCAACTGCTCACCCTGCAACTGCCCGACAGCGCCTTGCAGATGCGCGTGGCCCATGCGCCGTTGGCGTTGGGCAAGCAACTGCGGGTCAAGGTCCAGGCGCGGGATGTGAGCCTCAGCCTGCAGGCCGAAGAGCACAGCAGCATCCTCAATCGCTTGCCAGTGACAGTCACTCAAGACATCACGGCCGACAACAACGCCCACGTGCTGGTGCGCCTGGAGGCTGGTGGCACGCCGTTGCTGGCGCGCATCACGCGCTTCTCCCGCGACCAGTTGCAGCTGCACCCCGGTCAGGTGCTATGGGCACAGATCAAGGCGGTGGCGGTACTGGCCTAGCAAAGCTTTTGGCACGACCGCACGCGCGTGCGGTCCATCAGACATACCGGTCTGATTCGTTGCCAAGGAAGTTGCACCATGCCCGACTCTGCATTGCTTGCCGACCTGCCCCGCGACCTGCATTACGTTGACGATACCCAGCCGGGTATCCATCGCAAAACGTTGCGCGGCAAGTTCCAGTACTTCGATGCCAAAGGCACGCGTATTACTGACGCGGACGAAATCCAGCGCCTCAATGCGCTGGCGGTGCCGCCGGCCTATACCGATGTGTGGATCTGCGCCGACCCGCGCGGCCACTTGCAAGCCACCGGCCGTGATGCCCGTGGCCGCAAACAGTACCGCTACCATGCGCGCTGGCGCGAAGTACGCGACACCGATAAGTACTCGCGCTTGCAGGCGTTCGGAGAAGCCCTGCCCAAGCTGCGCAAGCAATTGGAAGCACAGATCGCCGAGCCTGGTTTCACCCGTGAGAAAGTCCTGGCCACCGTGGTGATGCTGCTCGACGCCACGCTGATCCGCGTCGGCAATACCCAATACGCCCGCGACAACAAATCCTACGGGCTGACCACCCTGCGCAACCGCCATGTGGACATCAAGGGCAGCGAGATCCTGTTCCAGTTTCGCGGCAAGAGCGGCGTTGAGCATCAGGTCAGCGTTAAAGACCGCCGTTTGGCCACCGTGGTCAAACGCTGTCTGGAGTTGCCAGGGCAAAATCTCTTTCAATACCTGGATGAACAGGGCGAGCGCCATACCGTCAGTTCCCACGACGTCAACGCCTACCTTCATACGCTCACCGGCGCAGACTTTACCGCCAAGGACTACCGCACCTGGGCCGGTACGGCACTCGCCCTGGCCGTGTTGCGTGAGCTGGAGTGGCAACCAGAATCGGATGCCAAGCGGCACGTGGTGGCCATGGTCAAGGCGGTTGCCAAGCAACTGGGGAATACGCCGGCGGTGTGCCGCAAGTGCTATATCCACCCGGCCGTGCTGGAGCATTTCAGTCTGGGCGAGCTGTCCAAACTGCCCAAGCCTCGGGTGCGCAAGGGCCTGAAAGCCGAGGAAGTCGCCTTGGCGATGTTTCTCGAGCAACTGGCCGCTGACTTGCCGAAGACGGCCCGGGTGCGCTAGCCTTTGCCTCCCTTCTGACTTACGGGACGACCGCAAACGTGAACAACTAAGCCTTCCAAAATGTATCTGCGACAAGCCGCACGGCGCGCTTGTTGGCCTGTTAGACATTTTTTTGGAGGTGCTGATGACTTACGTCAAACGGCTGCCCGCTCTCGTTTCCCTGCACCACGTGTGCTTCCAGTTCGCCAATGGCGAGACCTTGCTGGAAGACCTTGACCTGTCCATTGATCGCACACCCACCGGCATTGTTGGCCGTAATGGCCTGGGTAAAAGTATCCTGGCCCAGTTGCTCGCCCGCCAGCTGGCCCCTTCTTCTGGCACGGTAGAGGGGGCGACGACGGTGGCTTACGTGGCCCAGACGCTGGTCGTTCAACCCGGCGAAAGCATCGCGGACATCACTGGGACCGCCACGACACTGGCGGCCCTTGAGCGCATGGCACAGGGTCAAGCGCAGGCTGTCGACCTGGAACTGATCGACGAGCGCTGGGATCTCGCCGAGCGCCTGCGCGCGACGCTGGATGCGGCAGGTTTGTCTCAGTTATGCGCGGATACGCCGGCTGAGCAGCTCAGCGGCGGCCAACTCGCCAGGGTCGCGGTGATCGGTGCGCTAATGGCCGCAACCGAACTGTTGATTCTCGATGAACCTACCAACCACCTCGACAGCGCCGGCCGCGCCTGGTTGCTCCAGGTGCTAGAGGACTGGCGTGGTGGGCTGGTGGTGGTCAGCCATGACCGACAGCTGCTGAACACGATGCAGCGCATCATCGAACTGTCACCCCTCGGCGCCCGAGTGTTTGGCGGCAACTACGATGCGTATCGCCTGCAGCGCGATACCGAACAACACGCGGCTGTCGCGGCCCTCGAGCATGCCCGCCTGGAGCGCAGTCGCGAACGGCGGCGCCTGCAAAAAGACCACGACAGCCTGCAACGCAATGCCGCGCGTTCGCGCAAACACGCAGAAACCGCCAACGTCGACCGGTTTACCAAGGCTCGCTGGAAAGGTGCCGCCACGGAAATTGTCAGCACCGTGCGCAGTGCCCATCACGCCCAAAAAAACCAGCTCGATGCCCAGGTGCGCCAGGCCTATGAACGGGTGATCGATGAAACGCCTACGCTGTTGGCCCTGCCCGGCTCGGCACTGCCCAACGGCCGTAGCGTGCTGACCGTGGAAAATGCCCAATTACCCTGGCTCGATCCGCGGGCACCCGCGAGCTACGTCACGCTCAACCTGTCAGGGCCTGTGCGCGTGGCTATCCAGGGGCCGAACGGCTGCGGCAAATCCACCTTGCTCAAGCTGCTCGCAGGCCATTGGCAAGCCATCAGCGGCGAGTTTGCGGTGCACGTATCGAATGCGTATATCGATCAGCACCTGGCGCTACTGGACGATCAACGCAGTGTCCTTGAGCAGCTCAACCTGCTCGACACGCCGTTGGCTGAAGCTCAATTGCGCACGCGCCTGGCCTTGCTGCAACTGGATGCCACACGTGTGACCCAACCGTGTGGCCAATTGAGCGGCGGCGAGCGCCTGAAGGCCGCAATGGCCATTGCCCTATGGCGCGAGGTGCCTGCGCAGTTGTTGTTGCTTGATGAGCCGACCAACCACCTGGACCTGGAATCGGTGCGGGCTTTTGAACAGGCGTTGCAGGGATTTTGCGGGGCAATGCTGGTGGTTTCCCACGATGAAGCGTTCATGCAGGCGATCAAGCCGACCCACGTGTTGGGGTGGCACGCCGAAGGCTGGTGCTTGGAACAGAGGGAATGAGGAAGAGGCCCGCCCGACGTTTCGGCCTCGACGTCCGTGTACTGGTAAAGAGCCATCACGTCGAGCGAGCGGAAGAATGATAGGCCAATGTCCGGCGGCTGTCCCGCCGGGTTTTTCCGAATATGACTAAGGCAAAGGATTACAGGCAGGTCGCGAGGGCCGCCAAGCGCCGTTGGGCGACCATGCTGGTCTCGGCTGCAAAGTAATTGACCGTGGAGCCGGCACCGGCGCTGCGCACGTCGACGAAGTAATCGCCACCGGTGGTGTAGACGGTAAAACCACCCGCCTCGATCGGCTCCTTGAACCCGCCGGCGTCGACGCCGAATACGGTTTCATCCTGCCAACCGAACTGCACACATTGGGCAACCACCAGAGGAGCCTTGTCCGACGCCAGGGTCTTGTAGGGCGTGCCAGCGCGCGCGTCTTTCATCTTCGAGCCCGCGCAACCGGACAGTGCTGCCACCACCAACGCGCCAATCACCAGCTTGTGCATGCCATCGCTTCCTTGGAAAAAAAACGCGACTCTACCATTAAGCTCCCGTGGGGGCTGCTTCGCTGACAGCTGGATGAATTTAGTTTCACTGTGAAAGGACAAGGGCCCGCCTATAGTCGGCAGGCTCATTTTTAAGAAGTCTCCCTTCTGCCCGCTCTCCCGCGGGCTTTTTTTCGCCGGCGGTTCAGAGCCACCAGCGAAACAGATAGAACAACGCCATGCTCAGCAACACGGTGATCAATACGCTACGCGTCCAGAACATCAGCGCGACGGCACTGATGCCCGCCAGCAGGTAAGGATTGGCCGGGCTCAGATTGAGCTTGTGGTCAGCCAGGAAAATGATTGGCCCGCAAATCGCCGTCAGCATGCCAGGCACGGCGAACCCGAGAAACTCCCGCGCGCCACGGTTGAGGCGCACCGGCAGGCGCGGTTCGATAAACAGGTAACGGTTGAAAAATACCACCAGGCCCATGGCCACGATCATGACGTAGATCATTGCTGCCCGACTCCCAGCCGCTTGCAGGCATACCCTGCGCTCATCCCCAATACCCCGGACACCACCACCGCCGATTCCCAGTGCAGGTAACTCAGCCACACCGAGAACAGCAAGGACACGGCCACGCACACCACCGTCGGCACGTCACGCACCACCGGCGTGATCAAGGCAATGAACGTCGCAGCAATCGAGAACTCCAGCCCCAGTTGATCAAGCCCTGGGATGCTTTTGCCGAGCACAATGCCGGCCAGGGTGAAGAGGTTCCAGGCGATATAGAAGGTCAGGCCCACGCCCAGCGCATACCAGCGGTTAAAGGTTTCGCGGTCATAGTGGTTGACCAGTGCAAAGAATTCATCGGTCAGCAAGAAGCCCAGGCTCATGCGCCAGCGGGTGTTGAGTGCCGATAATGTGGGGCGCATGTGCATGCCGTAGAGCAAATGCTGGGAGGTCAGCAGCAATGTGGTCAGCACGATGGAAATCAGGCTGGCGCCACCCTTGACCATGCCGATGGCCACCAATTGTGCGGCGCCGGCAAACACGATGGCGGAGAGCCCCTGTGCTTCCAGCGGGCTGAATTGCGCATCGATCGCCATGGAGCCGGCCAGCAGCCCCCACGGTGCGCAGGCCAGGGATAACGGAATGACGGCGATGGCGCCGCGAGCGAAGGCGTTGAAAGGGACGGCAGTAGGCATGGAAACGGCTCATCGACAAACAGTCGACAAGCATGCCAGTGGAAAAAAGGCTTGTCTTGAACGATCGTGCTCAGGCGAGCTTGACCGACACCTGTTCCACCGAATCGCGGGCTTCGCGCAGTTCGTAGGCGTCCTGGTTAAGACGGTGAATGGTATTGAGAAGGCGCTGGCGCAGCACTTCATCGCCGAGTTTCTCGACGGCGCGCATCAGGTCAAACGCCGCGGTTTCGTTATTTTCCGCGACGGAATCGAGGGTCTTGCGCAGGTTGCGAGTGGCACGGGTCACGCGGTTACTTCCTTTATCACCAATGGTCGGGCACTTTAGGACAGTAGTGTTTCATTTTAATTTCAGGCACTTGCCGCTGAATTAAAAAGCCATGCCATAGGTCAATCCTTACGCGATTTCATCCTTCCCGGGGACACTCAATGCTCGTAGCCGTTGGCATCTTTCTACTCACCATCGTGTTGGTCATTTGGCAGCCCAAGGGGTTGGGCGTCGGCTGGAGCGCGACGATGGGCGCCATCCTGGCCTTGGCCTGTGGGGTGATCAGCCTGGCAGACATCCCGGTGGTGTGGCACATCATCTGGAATGCCACCGGTACGTTTGTCGCGCTGATCGTCATCAGCCTTTTGCTCGACGAAGCCGGCTTTTTTGCCTGGGCCGCCCTGCACGTGGCGCGCTGGGGGCGTGGGCGCGGTCGGCAGCTGTTTGCCTACATGGTGCTGCTGGGTGCGCTGGTGTCGGCGCTGTTTGCCAATGACGGAGCGGCGCTGATCCTCACGCCCATCGTGATGTCGATGCTGTTGGCCTTGCGCTTTTCGCCAGCGGCCACCCTGGCGTTCGTCATGGGCGCAGGGTTTATCGCCGACACCGCCAGCCTGCCTTTGGTGGTGTCGAACCTGGTGAATATCGTCTCGGCCGACTACTTCAAGATCGGTTTCAACGAATACGCCGCCGTGATGGTGCCGGTGAACGTCGTCAGTGTCGCCGCCACCCTGGCAGTGCTGCTGTGGTTCTTCCGCCGTGATATCCCCGCCACCTACGACCCGGCGGACCTGGACGATCCCGCCAATGCGATCCATGACCGCGCCACCTTTCGCGCCGGCTGGTGGGTGCTGGGCATCCTGCTGGTCGGCTGTTTTGCGTTGGAACCCTTGGGCATTCCCATCAGCGCCATTTCGGCCGCCTGTGCGGTGCTGCTGTTGGTGATCGCCGCCAAGGGCCATAAGATTTCCACGCGCAAGGTCCTCAAGGAAGCGCCTTGGCAGATCGTGATCTTTTCCCTGGGCATGTACCTGGTGGTCTATGGCCTGCGTAATGCCGGCCTGACGACTTACCTGGCCACCTGGCTCGACAGCTTCGCCGGTTATGGCGTGTGGGGTGCCGCGTTGGGTACCGGGGTGCTGACGGCGTTGCTGTCCTCGGTGATGAACAACCTGCCGACGGTATTGATCGGCGCGCTGTCCATCGAAGCCAGCCATGCGGTAGGCGTGGTGAAGGACGCCATGATCTACGCCAACGTCATCGGCAGCGACCTGGGCCCAAAGATCACGCCGATCGGCAGCCTGGCCACCCTGCTGTGGCTGCATATCCTGGCGCGCAAAGGCATCAACATTACCTGGGGCTACTACTTTAAAGTCGGGATTGTGCTGACGTTGCCCGTGTTGCTGATCACCCTCGCTGCGCTCGCGTTGCGCCTGAGTATTTAGTTATGCTCGGCGCTCATTCTGCCTCGAGCCGACACGATGAGCGCCATGCAACACGCCTGGCTGGGCAACTACGAAGTCACCAGCACCACCTGCACTGGCCTGTCCTTTGCGCGGCACAGCCACGATGAGTGCGTGATCGGCGTGAATCTGGTCGGCGAGGAAAAAGTCTGGCTCGACCGTCGTGAGTTTGAGGCCGGCCCGGGCACCATCACCTTGTATAACCCGGGGCAGATTCAAGGCGGTGGCGCGGCTGAGGGCGCACCTTGGCAATTTGTCAGCCTGTACGCCATGGCGGATCAGCTGGCGACAGACCTTGGCCTGGTCCACCTGGAATTCGATCGCTCGCTGTGCTTCCAACCGCAACTGGCGCAACGCCTGGCGGCAGCGGTGCAAGGCGCATTGAGCCACGACCCACTGGTTCGTGAACTGAATGAAGAAGCCTTGGTGCTGCTGTTGGGTGAAGTGGTTGCGGTCAGCGGTGTGCGTGTACCTGGCAGCACGGCGACCGGTAGGAACCTGATCAGCCGCGCCCAGGAGTTGCTCGCCGAGCAGTTGCATCAATCGCTGCCCCTGGACCACTTGGGCGATGAACTCGGGCTATCCAAATTCCATCTGCTGCGCGCCTTCCAGAAAGAAACCGGCTTGAGCCCACGGCAATGGGCCATGCAACTGCGCACCCGGCGCGCCAAAGGCCTGCTGCGCAACGGCGCCGCCGCGAGCGACGTGGCCCATGATTTGGGCTTTGCCGACCAGAGCCACCTCAACCGGCATTTTCGCGCCGCCTACGGCATGACGCCTGGGCGCTATCAAACCGTGCTCAAGCGCTGATCCGTGCAATCTGGTCCAATACAGCCGCCCGCGCCCTCTTCACACTGCCCGCCATCTCTTGAAGGAAAGCAGGCATGTTGACGATCTTTTTCTACGCGTTGGTCTTTGGTTTTGTGTTTTGCCTCTCACCCGGCGCGGTGCTGGCAGAGACGCTGCGCCGTGGCTTGCTTCACGGTTTTACCCCGGCGCTGCTGGTACAGATTGGCTCGTTGGTGGGCGACGCGGTGTGGGCGGTGATCGGCCTGACCGGCATCGCCCTGCTGATCCAGCATGATGCGGTGCGCGTGCCACTGACCGTGGTGTGCGCGCTGTACCTGGCCTGGCTGGGGCTGCGCAGCCTGATCGACGCCTGGCACTTACCCGCCGCCGACAGCGCGCCCGCCCGCTCAGGGCAGAATGCGTTGGCGGTGGGTGCCGCCATCTCCCTCGCCAACCCGAAGAACATTGTGTACTGGGGCGCCCTTGGCAGTGCGTTGACCGGCATTGTCGGCGCCACGCCCAGCCATGGGCAGACGCTGATGTTTTTTGCCGGCTTCATGCTGGCGTCGGTGCTGTCATGTTTTTTGATTGCCGGATTGGTGAATGTATTGCGCAACACGGCGTCGCCGCTGTGGCAACGCATTAGTTATGGCGCCTGCGGGTTGGTATTACTGTACTTGGCGATATTGGCCGCGCTGGGTATATAACGCTATCGGGCATGCAACTTATCCGTGCCCTTTGTCTGAATGAACTCTGAACACGGGTTAATTTAGTTAATCATGCGTTGACATTTAGTAACCGTCTGAGTAGATTGCCCGTGCCCGCAACTGGGGCCTTTTTTAAACCTCACAAAAGAAGCCAATGGACACAGTATCTAGTCGCTGTCCGAGCACCGCCTCTGCGGGCTTCGGGCGCCAAACCCAGAATATGACAGGACTCGCCTTCCAGGTCCGGTAAGCTGCGCTAGAGCTCGATGCTCCACCGTAACTGCCTCGCCGGTCGCTCGTCCGGTCCCGAGGTGTGTTATGACCTTTCAATTACTTGTTTTGCCTGATATTCGTACGCTGGCCGCTGCCCTGCGCGCCAAGCTGTGCCGCGAGCCCGTAGGCTTTTCCCCTACCCGCTCGACCTTTGCTGCACCCTCCCCCCAAGTGCGCCCGGCTCCCCCGCTGGCGCACTGGCGTGTCTGCCCTGCGAGCGGCCAACTGCTGCAGCACTGGGATCACGCCGACCCTCAAGACCCGCAGAGACCGACCGTTTCCAGACTGGCCTACGCCCGCCTGATGTTCGATCTGTACCTGAGCACTCGCGCGGCTTAAACCGGCTGGAAACAGCAACTTTCTTATCTATAACCTGGAGTTCTTTATGAACACATCCAGTAGTAGCCCGCTGCGCGGACAATAACTAACGCGCACTAAGCGGGCCCTGTAGAAGTTATCGAAACTCTTATTTAAACCGATCGCGAAGTCCGCGGCTCGGCATGCTTTCGCTCGCCTGTATTCAGGTAAGTACCGGGTATGTTTTGTCGAGAATTGGCGACAGGAGTACAGACAATGAGCGCCGTAAAAAACACGCCTCTGCACAAGAAAAATGGCACCGACGACAGCACCAAACTGTCGATGCGTGCTGCCCGCGAAGCCCAGAACGGCCTGTCGGCCACCCTCGCCAACGTGCGGGCCACCCAGGATGGCCTGACCGAACTGGACGCCGCTGCGCGCCTGCAACGCGAAGGCTACAACGAGGTGGCCCATGACAAGCCGCCACACGCCATCGTCCAGTTCCTGCAGGCGCTGAACAACCCGTTCATCTATGTGTTGCTGACCCTGGGCGGTATCAGCTTTGTCACCGATTGCTGGCTGCCGATGCAGGCCGGCGAAGAGGCTGACCCTACCAAAGTCGTGATCATCATGACCATGGTCCTGCTCAGCAGCCTGCTACGCTTCTGGCAGGAACACCGTTCGGCCAAATCCGCCGAAGCCCTCAAAGCCATGGTGCGCACCACCGCCACCGTCCTGCGCCGTGAACAAGTTGGCTCCGCACCGACCCTGCGGGAAGTGCCGATGCGCGACCTGGTGGCCGGTGACATCGTGCAGCTGTCGGCCGGCGACATGATCCCCGCCGACATCCGCCTGATCGAATCCCGCGACCTGTTTATCAGCCAGGCGGTGCTCACCGGTGAAGCCTTGCCGGTGGAGAAGTACGACACCCTCGGTGATGTGACGCAAAAATCTGCCTCAACGATGGCGGCCGACCAGGGCAACCTGCTCGACCTGCCAAACATCTGCTTCATGGGCACCAACGTGGTCAGCGGCCGCGCCAAGGCCGTGGTCGTGGCCACCGGCCCGCGCACTTACTTCGGCTCCCTGGCCAAGGCGATTGTGGGCTCACGGGTGCAAACCGCCTTTGATCGCGGGGTGAACAGCGTTAGCTGGCTGCTGATCCGCTTCATGCTGGTGATGGTGCCGATCGTGTTCCTGCTCAACGGTTTCTCCAAAGGCGACTGGGGCGATGCGTTCCTGTTTGCCCTGGCGGTTGCCGTCGGCCTCACGCCGGAAATGCTGCCAATGATCGTCAGCGCCAACCTGGCCAAGGGCGCTACGGCCATGGCCAAGCGCAAAGTGGTGGTCAAGCGCCTCAACGCGATCCAGAACTTCGGTTCCATGGATGTACTGTGCACCGACAAGACCGGCACCCTGACCCAGGACAAAATCATCCTGGAACACCACGTCAATGCCCATGGCCAGCGGGATGACAGCGTGCTGTCCCTGGCGTGGCTCAACAGCTATCACCAGAGCGGCATGAAAAACCTGATGGACCAGGCGGTGGTGCAGTTCTCGGAACAGAACCCCAAGTTTCAGGTGCCGTTCGCCTACAGCAAGGTCGATGAATTGCCATTCGACTTCGTGCGCCGTCGCCTGTCGATTGTGGTGAAGGATGCCGCCGGCGACCAATTGCTGGTGTGCAAGGGTGCCGTGGAGGAGATGCTGAGCATTTCCACGCATGTGATGGAAGCCGGTGAGGCTGTGCCGCTGGATGATCGCCGTCGTGACGAGCTGCTGGCCCTGGCAAACGACTACAACGAAGACGGTTTCCGCGTGCTGGTGGTGGCCACCCGTAATATCCCCAAATCCCTGGCCCGTCAGCAGTACACCACGGCCGACGAGCGCAACCTTGTCATCCAGGGGTTCCTGACCTTCCTGGACCCGCCAAAGGAAACCGCAGGTCCGGCGATTGCCGCGCTGCAACAAATCGGCGTCGCCGTAAAAGTGTTGACCGGCGACAACGCCGTGGTCACCAGCAAGATCTGCCGCCAGGTCGGCCTCGAGCCAGGCCAGCCGCTGCTGGGCGTGGAAATTGAAGCGATGGACGACGCCACCCTGTTGCGTCGCGTGGAAGAACGCACGGTGTTCGCCAAGCTGACACCGCTGCAAAAATCTCGCGTGCTCAAGGCGCTGCAAGCCAACGGTCACACCGTCGGCTTCCTCGGTGACGGGATCAACGATGCGCCGGCGCTACGGGATGCTGACGTGGGCATTTCGGTGGACAGCGGCACGGACATCGCCAAGGAGTCGGCCGACATCATCCTGCTGGAAAAGAGCCTGATGGTGCTGGAAGAAGGCGTGCTCAAGGGCCGCGAAACCTTCGGCAACATCATGAAGTACCTGAACATGACCGCCAGCTCCAACTTCGGCAACGTGTTTTCGGTGCTGGTGGCCAGTGCGTTCATTCCGTTTTTGCCGATGCTGTCGATCCACCTGCTGCTGCAAAACCTGATGTATGACATCTCCCAGCTGGCCCTGCCGTGGGACAAGATGGACAAGGAATACCTGGCCAAGCCACGCAAGTGGGACGCCAAGAACATCGGGCGTTTCATGATCTGGATCGGGCCGACCTCGTCGATCTTCGACATCACCACCTTTGCGCTGATGTGGTACGTGTTCTCCGCCAACAGCGTGGAAATGCAGACCCTGTTCCAGTCCGGCTGGTTCATCGAAGGGCTGCTCTCGCAAACCCTGGTAGTGCACATGCTGCGTACCCGCAAGATCCCGTTCTTCCAGAGCACGGCCGCCTGGCCGGTGTTGATGATGACGTGCATCGTGATCGCACTGGGGATCTACGTGCCGTTCTCGCCGCTGGGCACCCTGGTAGGCCTGCAGCCGCTGCCGCTGGCGTACTTCCCATGGTTAGTGGGCACCCTGCTCAGCTACTGCTGCGTGGCCCAACTGATGAAGACGATCTACATCCGCCGCTTCAAGCAGTGGTACTGAGTTCGCGCTGCGATCCCTTGTAGGAGCCGGCTTGCCGGCGATGGCGTCCTCTTGAACAACGGCGACATCAAGGGCCCCATCGCCGGCAAGCCGGCTCCTACACAAAGGCAGCGTATGCCATGTAAGGAAATTTTTTATGCGCGTCTTGATCTGTGCAGGTCGTCATTACGCCGACACCAAAAAGTCCCGCCAAGTGCTGGACGCCTACCACCGCCTGCGCCCCGTGCAGGTATTGATCCACGGCGGCAACCAATTCCTGGGCAGCGACATTGAGGAATGGGCGCGGGAAATCGGCATCGACGTGGTGCGTTACCCGCCCAATTGGCAACGCCATGGCAAACAGGCAGAACGCCAACGCAACCATTTCATGCTGACCGACAGCCGACCCGACGTGATCATCGCCCTCCCCGGTGGTGACGACACGTCGGAACTGGTCTGCCTGGCCAAAGCCAGCGGCATTTCGGTGCTGACCGTAGAAAGCTGAATTCAAGCGAGGTGCATCATGCACAAAAAACACACACCGAACCGTCAGGACGGGTTCGCCAAATACCGTGCGCGTCACTATCGCGGCGCTCGCCACACCCTGTTGCTGCTGCCACCGGCGAAACGGCGCGCGCTGCAACGCAACTTGATCTTTATCGGCGTGACCTTGGGTTTAATCTTGCTGATCGCCCTGTTTTCGAAAGCCCATGCGGCGGGCGGTTCCTATGTGGTGGACGACGGCGCTATCAACGACCCAGGGCAATGCAATATCGACGCGTGGTTCACCGCCAACCGGCATGACGGCAGCACTCACAGCCAGACCCTGTCGCCAGCGTGCACCTTTACCGACATGCCCACGGTGCAATGGACAGCAGCGCTCTCACGGGCAGACACGGCGAGCAGCGGCGAAACCCAGGTCAACCCGCAAGTCAAAGCCCAGGTCTACACACAGAAAGACCTGGGGTTGGAGCTGGCCCTGTCGGCTGGGGCGCATTTTGCGCTGGACCGCCAGCACAGCTTCGACGGCGCCGATTTCAATATCCCGTTGACGTGGCAACCCGTGGAAGCCTTGCGCCTGAACCTCGACGCCGGCTGGACCCACGCCTACAACGACGGCGACCAGAAGCACCGTCTGACCTGGGGCACCGGTTTTGAATACCAGGTAGCGCCCGCGCTGAGCCTGATTGCCGAGCGTTACGGCCAGCAAGACGGTGACCAGGCCTGGCAGGCCGGGCCACGCTTTCACTTGGGTGAGTTCGTCGACGTGGACGTGGTGGTCGGGCGCAGCCTGATCGCTGACAGGGCCCAATGGCTGACAACGGGCGCCACGGTGCGCTTCTAAGCCTTGGCTTGCTGCTCCAGGTGCAGTTGCATCTGAGGGTCGATCTGCAACTGCGCGGCCAGGTCGTCGAGGTAATTGCGCTCGGCGTCCTGCTGGTCGTCCACCAGCATCACGCTGGCCAGGTAAACCTCTGAGGCGAGCGCCAGGTCATGGGCGTACTCGGCAAAATCGGCAGCATCCAGTGGCTTGGCGACTTCGGCGTCGAGCCATTGTTGCAATTGCGGGTCATCGGTATGCCGACCGATCTCTGTGCCGATCATCTGCTGTTCTTGCTCATCGATGCGGCCATCCGCCTTGGCCGCCGCGATTAATGCGCGCAATACCGCATGGCTATGGGCTTCGGCCTGCGGCCCGTCCAACTGGTCGACGGTCTGGAAGGCTTGCTGTGGTGCTGTGGCCTGCTGGCGCTGCCACGCTTGATAGGCCTGGAAGGCCGCCATGCCGAGGGAGGCCAGTGCGGCATAATTCATCCCGCCGGAACGACTGGGCGCAGCGTTGCCCGAAGGTGCACCGCCCAACAAGCCGCCGAGGCCGCCGAGTAATCCACCCAGGCCACCACCACCGGCTGACGCAGTGCCGGTGCCAGCGCCCTTCAACAAGCCGCCGAGCAAGCCGCCCAGGCCGCCGCCCGAGGCACCGCCGCCTTGCTGCCCGGCGCGCAGCAGTTGTTCGAGAAGATCGCTGGTGTTCATGGTTTCACCCTCCCAGGGCGCAGTGTAGGCGTCCAACAACCATAGCCCGCCGTTGCGCGAATACCATGACCGCCGGGCGGGCACGCCTTATGATGGCGCCATTGCGCCGCTGAGGGAGAACGCAGGTGAACCGTATCGAACACATCGCATTGATGGCCCGCTACAACCAGTGGATGAACCGCAAGGTCTATGACGCGGCCGCCACGTTGACGGACGCTGAGCTGGCGATGGACCGGCAGGCATTTTTCGGCTCGATCCTCGGCACGCTGAATCACCTCACCCTGGGCGACACCGTATGGCTCAAGCGCTTTGCCCAACACCCGGCAGGCTTCACCGCGCTGGCCCCCTTGAACGACCTGGCCATGCCGACAAACCTGAAGCAACTCGCCTTCGCCAATCTCCGCGAACTTCGCGCCCGTCGAACCTGGCTGGATGAACTCATCATCGACTGGGCTCGCACGCTGCGTGAAGCCGACCTGGATCACCGCCTGCATTACCACAACATGCGTGGCGTGGCGGCGGACAAACCGTTCTTCAGCCTGCTGGTGCATTTTTTCAATCACCAGACCCACCACCGGGGCCAGGCAACCACGTTGCTGACCCAGGCGGGCGTGGACGTCGGCGATACCGACCTGCTGGCGCTGATCGACTGAAATCAGCTCGCCTTGAATTCGGCGTAGGCCTGCATCAAGCGCGGGAAGTCGTGTGGCTGGGGCAATTGCGCAAAACGTTCGACGGCGGGTGTGGAGGCCCAGGGCAGTTTTTCGCTGGTCCAGGTTTCCATGAAGGGTACGTAGGCACCAGCGTTGTCCAGCAGAGTCGCACGCACGTTGACGAATTCATCGATGCCATGGGGGCGGGTAAACAGCCAGCTCATGCAGTGCGGGCAGCAATAATGGCGGTCCACGCCGTGCAGCCCGCCCATCACCGGGCAGCCTTGGGTCACGGTAAAACCACTGGCGGGAATCAGCGCACTGAGGGAGAACGCGCTGGAGGTCATCTTCTGGCAGCCGGTGCAGTGGCAGGCCATGGTGATCACTGGTGGCAAACTCACGCTGAAACGCACCCGATTGCAGCGGCAACTGCCTTCCAGCGGTTGGTGTTCGACGCTCATCATCCACTCCTTTTTATGATTATTGACGACACAGGGTAGCGTGAACCCCGGTGATAACAAAACCGAACGCTGTGAGCCGCGCAGGGTCGTAACTGTAAGGCGCCGGGAGAGATTGCCCCGCCCTGCTCACGTACACCCGCCTCGTCGGGCTGTGCGTACCCCCATAAGAAGGAGACGCTTACATGGTCACTCACTTCAAGGTCGCCGGGCATTTGGCCTGCGGCCATCACGGCACCAACCTCACGTCCAGCACCGAGCTGAACCGTGTCAAATGCCGTACCTGCCGCAACACCGATGCCTACAAAGAAGCGCGCCGCACCCAGCGCAATGCCGCTCGCCGCGCCGCGCGTAAAGCCAAGACGCATACCGCCAGTGACTGGCGCAGTGCCTGGACGCAACGCCTGACCGACCTGCCCGGGTTGCAGCGTTTGCCACGGGGTTTCAGCGGCCAGCCGTTCGTATAACGGGCTCAGACAAGGCGCCTGCTGCTAGCAGGCGCCAGTCTGAATGGCGGGTTATTTCACCTTGCTGCTCAAGGTATCCAGGCTGCGCTTGAGGTCGTCCAGGCTGCGTTTCTGATCGTCGATGCTGCGTTTTTGGTCACTGACATCGCTCTTGAGCCGGGACAGTTCGCTGTTGCTGGAATTGGAGCTGGAACTTGAGTTGCGCTTGAGGTCATCCACTTCGCTTTTGAGCTTGTCGATGGTGCTTTTCTGGTCGGCTACCGTGCGCTTCAAGTCGGACAACTGACTGTCGCTGGCACTGGAACTTGAGCCGTCCTTGCGCTTGAACTCCTCAAAATATTTAGCCTGTTCTTCCAGCTTGCTCTTCAAGCGCTGAAGCTCTTCACTGTCACGCTTTTGCCCTTCCTGCAGCTGTTCAATATCCCCAACCGAAAAACCCGTCGTGCTCAATACGTACTTGTTTCCAGCCTCCAGAGTACTGGCCGTGAGCTTGTCGCCACGGGACGAACTGTAATCCCCCCATTGCACCGCGCTCCCCGCCTGCGCCACGTTCACGCCACTGGCCAACAACAACCCCATTACGCTTGCAGCAATCATCCGAGAAGGCTTGCGAACACTGTGCATCAACAGATTCCTTTCGTAACTGCCGGGATGGCATATCGCTATGACTGGAATTTTGTAATCTTGTTCCCGTGCTGTAAGAATCCTCGGCATTGCGCCAAGAGTTATCCGTAGATCACTGATCTATCGAGGTTTTTCAGCCGGGCATTTGTGCAAGAAAGGCGCGCTGCGACCTTGCGTCGAAGCGTTTGGGTCTATATATTCCCAACCCTGCTTCACCGCGCTACCGCCCGAATGGCGAAACTGGTAGACGCATGGGACTTAAAATCCCCCGCTCGTAAGGGCGTGCCGGTTCGATTCCGGCTTCGGGCACCATACATATCAAGGGCTTGCCAGGGAAACCTGATGCAGGCCCTTATTGTTTGTGCTGTGCAAGATCATGCCTTTCACCGCAACCTGGCTCTTTCGGCGCCCCGCCGAACACCTACTCAGTCCAAGAACGCAGGCTATCCGTTGCCCGGGTTGGGGTATTGACCCTGGCTCACGGGGTTGATAAGTTTGCCCCTCTTTCAAAACGCCTTCCCGGTTCGCCGGGAGGGCGTTTTCTTTTTGGTTCCCCCTACAAAGGAACCATGAAGTGAAAGCACTCATTGAAGTCAACGCCGCAACTCACACCGCCTTAGGCTATGTACGGTACGGCAATGGCCCCGCTCACGTGCTGGTCATGCACGACTGGCTGGGCGACCACTCCAGCTACGATGCCGTCATGCCCTGCCTTGATGGCCACGCGTTTACCTATGTGTTCGTTGATTTGCGTGGCTACGGGCTATCCATGGAACTGGCTGGCGTATTCACAGTGGAAGAAGCCGCTTCCGATTGCCTGATGCTCGCCGATCAACTCGGTTGGGCGCGCTTCCACGTAGTCGGCCATTCGATGACCGGAATGATCACCCAACGTATGGCTGCGGATGCGCCATCACGCATCGCGAGCGCGATAGCGGTGTGTCCCATTTCCGCCGCTGGCAATCGGTTGAGCCCGGACGCCCTGGCGTTCTTTGCCAGCACGACGGAAAACGACGAGGCCCTCGGGCGCCTGTTCAAATTCGTGACCGGTGGGCTCTGTGACGGGTGGGTGAATCTCAAGGTCCGGCAAAGTCGCGATACGGTTTCGCCTGCCTGCCGGGCGAAGTACCTCGACATGCTGGTCACGGCCAATTTCGTTGATGACGTTCGAGGCCTTGAAACACCATATCTGGTGATGGTCGGCGACAAGGATCCCGGGCTTGATGCGGCAGCTATGGCGCATACCTTTCTAGCGTGGCATCCCAACGCAGAACTGCAGGTGATTGCCAATTGTGGTCATTACCCGATGCAGGAGTGCCCGCCTTATTTCGCAACCGTCATCGAGGGTTTCCTGACACGCAACACCGATTAATCTGAGTGGCGCAAGCCCTTTTCCCAAAGGGCATTTCGGCGTTGACGCCCCGTTGACGCCGTCATGACCGCGCGCCGGTTATGCCTTGCCAAAAAACCACATCACAAATGCAACCGCGCTGACCCATCCCAGTGTCAGCAAAAACGAAAGACCTGCAAGCCGCTTATCCATAGTGCCCCGTCGCCGGTTTCATTGATCGAGATACGATCGCCTGGGTGCAGCGTAGTTCAGGTGTTTCAGTCTTTCTCTGCAAAGCGCTTGGATTCATCGCCGATCAGGGCCAGGTGGCTTTACGGCCGTCAAGCCGACCTGTTCTCACCTATCAGTTTTGCTTCATCGACGTATTAATAGTTTTCAACAACACTTTTCTCAATAGATGTTTCTAATCATGTATGTTGAATCTCACCTCGGGTGGTCCTCCATCACCCGACACAGGGGTTGAGGTCATACGATGAAATTCACCAATGTCTTGAGCAGCAACGGTAAGGCCTTGCCTGCGTTGATCGATGCCGACGGCCAGCGCTATTGGCCACTGAGTGAGCTGGCCGTGCCATTTTCCGGCAGTCTGGAGCAATTGATCCGTCAGTGGGATCACCTGAAGGCAGGGCTCACCCCACACGGCGACGGCCTGCCGCTGGAAGGCGTGACCCTCCTCGCACCGCTCTCCCCCACGCGAAATATCTTTTGCGTCGGCAAGAACTACCACGAGCACGCGGCGGAGTTCAGCCAATCGGGCTTCGACCACAGCGCCAAGGACGGGGAAATTGCCCCGCAGTTTCCGGTGATCTTCACCAAGACCCCGGAATCGGTGATCGGCCATCACGCTACGATCCCCTTGCACGCCTCGGTCACGCGCCAGCTGGACTATGAAGCGGAGTTGGCGGTGATCATCGGCAAAGGCGGCAAAGGCATTTCCCGGGAAGACGCCTACGCTCACGTATGGGGTTACACCCTCATCAACGACATGACCGCGCGCGACCTGCAGAAGAACCACCGCCAGTGGTTCCTCGGCAAATCCCTCGACGGCTTGTGCCCCATGGGCCCTTGGGTGGTGACCGCCGATGTATTCAACCCCCAGGACGCCACGATTGAATGCTGGGTCAACGGCACGCTTCGCCAGCAGGCCAATGTCCGGGACCTGATCTTCGATATCCCCGCGCTGATCGAATGCCTCTCTGCCGGTATCGAGCTCAAGCCGGGCGATGTGATCAGCACCGGTACGCCTGCAGGCGTCGGCATTGGTTTCACCCCGCCGCGCTTCCTGCAGGCCGGCGACACCGTGCGCATTGCCATTGAGGGCATCGGCACACTCGAAAACCGCATTGCGCAGCACTAGTCCACCCACTTCACCACACGAGAAACGGCAATGAGCTTGAAAGACAAGATTATCGGCACCCTGGGTTTTGGCACCGCGCCCCTGGGCAACATGTTTCGCTCAATCGACGAAGAGGAAGCCGCTGCAACCGTCGCCGCAGCCTGGGACCAGGGCATTCGCTTCTTTGATACGGCACCGCTCTACGGCGCCGGGTTGTCCGAGACCCGTTTGGGCCGGGCGTTGGCGCAACATCCACGCGATTCCTACACCCTGGCCACCAAAGTCGGCCGCCTGGTCTCTGACGAGGTCAACCCCAACCCAGGCTCCGGCCCGTTCAGCCAGGGCAACCCCAACAAGATGCTCAGCGACTACAGCGCCGACGCCACCCTGCGCTCCATCGAAAGCAGCCTGGAGCGCCTGGGCACCGACCGCCTCGACATCGTGTTCGTGCACGACGTGGCTCAGGACACCCACGGCGATGAATGGATCGAACACTTCAACATCGCCCGCAAAGGCGCCTTCAAAGCCCTGACCCGACTCAAACAGGAAGGCGTCATCCAGGCCTGGGGGCTGGGTGTGAACCGTGTTGAGCCCTGCGAATTGTTGCTGGACCTGGAGGACGTGTGCCCGGACGGTTTCCTGCTCGCAGGCCGTTACACGCTGCTCGACCATGAGCAACCCCTGCAACGGTTGTTCGCCAAGGCCCAGGCCAAGGGCGCCGAATTTGTCGCGGGTGGGCCTTACAGCTCAGGCGTACTGGTGGGCGGCAAACACTTCGAATACCAGCCTGCGTCCGCCGCGATGCTCGACAAAGTGGCAAAGATCCACGCCCTCGCCCAGCAGTACCACGTGGACATCAAGGCCGCCGCCTTGCAATTCCCGCTGGCCAACCCGCTCGTGGCCGCCGTCATCCCGGGGGCCAGCCGCCCTTCGCGGATTATCGAAGACACCCAAGCGGTCAATGCCGTGATCCCGCCTGCGTTCTGGCAGGCCATGAAAGAGCAGGGTTTTATCCACCCCAACGCCCCCATCCCGGGCAACCACTGACAGGAGCCTTCCCATGCACCCGCATAACACCGCGATTGTCTTGATCGAGTACCAGAACGACTTCACCAGTCCGGGCGGGGTCTTCCATGACGCCGTCAAAGGCGTCATGCAGTCCTCCAACATGCTCGCCAATACCGCGACCACCGTCGAGCAGGCGCGCAAACTCGGCGTGACGATCATCCACATGCCGATCCACTTTGCCAAAGGCTACCCGGAGCTCACCACGCGCTCTTACGGGATCCTCAAAGGCGTGTCGGACGGCCATGCGTTTCTCGCTGGCACCTGGGGCGCTGAAATCACCGACGCCCTGCCCCGTGATCCCGTGGATATCGTGATCGAGGGCAAGCGCGGGCTGGACGCCTTTGCCACCACCGGCCTGGACCTGGTACTGCGCAACAATGGCATCCAGAACCTGGTGGTCGCAGGCTTCCTGACCAACTGCTGCGTCGAAGGCACCGTGCGTTCCGGTTATGAAAAGGGCTACGACGTGGTCACCCTCACCGACTGCACCGCCACCTTCAGTGACGAACAACAGCACGCCGCCGAGCAGTTCACCTTGCCGATGTTTTCCCAGACCCTGCAGCACAGCGCGTTTCTGCAAGCGCTGAACGCCGGATAAAAAAAGGGGCGACTCCCACAGGAGTCGCCCCTTTTTTCCGTGTTCAGATCACTCGGTGGGCGCGTATTGCATCTCGCCGTTGCCGAAGGACCAGTCTTCGCGCTTCACGTCCACCAGGCTGATCCACACGTCTTCCTTGCGCAGCCCGGTCTTGGCGTGGATGCCTTCGGCGATGAACGTGTAGAAGGCCTTTTTCACTTCGATGGTGCGCCCGGCGTTCCAGGTGACCTGAATAAACACAATTTTGGGCGTGTAGGAAATGCCCAGGTACCCGGCCGCCGGGTACACCAACTCATCCTTGGCATGGCGGTTGATGATCTGGAATTTATCGTGCTCCGGTACGTTGGCAACGCTCGTCATTGCGGCATACACCACATCACCGATGGCGGCTGCGGTTTCGGCGCTGGTGTCGGCAGCCAGGTCGATTCGAACTAAAGGCATGGGGGAGTCCTTAACGGGTCAATGGCCAATCCAGGTCGGTGGCCGGTGATACAACGCTAGTCTCGACGCCATGATTCATCAAGCGCATAATTTTCGAAAAGATGATGAGTAATACGCATGCTATTCCAGGACCTGAAAGCCTTCGTCACGGTGATTGAAAGCGCTTCACTGACCAAAGCGGCCCAGAGCTTGTGCTTGACCCAGTCCGCCGTGTCCCGCCGCATCCAGCACCTGGAAGAGACCCTGGGCGAAGCGCTGCTCGATCGCACCACCCGCCCGCCCTTGCCAACGGCCATGGGACACCGCGTGTACGAATTGGCCGTGGGCCTGTTGCGCGACGCCGAGCATTTGCTCAGCCTGCCTCAAGAAAGCGCAATGCCCAGCGGGCGATTTCGCGTGGGGCTGACGCAGATCGTCGCGGACGCCGTGATGTTTGACGTAGTCACCCGCATGCGCGAGCAACTGCCGAGCCTTGAATTGCAGATCGTCACCGACTGGAGTTCCGAACTGGAGCAGCAGATGCTGACCGGGGAGTTGGATGCCGCCACGCTGATGTTGCCGGCGTCCAGCCGCCCACCCGCTGCGCTGGAAGGTCAACGGGTGACCACCCTCGATATCCTTGTGGTGCAGAGCCAATCAAAACCCCTGGTGAATGCTGCCACCCAGATCAAACACCTGGCCGCTCAAGAGTGGGTGCTCAACCCCAAGGGCTGCGGCTATCGAGCGGCCCTGGAGGCGGCCATGGGCGGGCGCGGGCACACACTCAAGCTCGCGGTGGACACCCACGGCGCCGCCATGCAAATGCGCATGGTCGCGGCAGGCCTGGGCCTGGGGCTGATCCCGGCGACGCTGCTGCCCGGCAACCCGTACGCGCACGCGTTGTCGGTGGTCAGCATCGAGGACTTCCAGCTCAAGATGGGCATCTGGGTCACGCACTCGCCACGCCCGGGCAACTTGCGACTGGCCAATCAGTTGCTGATCCAGGCCATCACCGACGGCCTGGGTTAGACGCCCTCACGGCGCAACTGGCGTTCCAGGGCATACCCCTCGCTCAGCTCACCCACCAGTTCGCCCCGCCGCAGTGGCTCACCGCAATGCTCACACAATGGGTCCAAGCCTGCAGGCTGGCCGCAGGGCACATGGATGTAATTCACCGCCCTGTCCTCGCCCGGGGACTTGCACCAGGTTTCGCCCCAGGCGCGCAACGCCAGTACCACCGAATAGAACCCCTCGCCTTTTGGCGTGAGGAAATATTCGTAGCGCAAAGGCCGCTCGCTATAAGGCCGGCGCTCCACCATCCCATCGGCTTCCAGGCCTTTGAGGCGCGCAGCAATCATTTGCGGCGTGCCGCCGCTTTGTACCTGGATTTCGTCGAACCGATGGTTGCCCATGAACAATTCGCGCAGCACCAGCACCGTCCAACTGCTGCCCACGATCTCCTCCGCGCGGGAGACCGGGCACAGGGTTTCAGGCGCAAGTTTCTTCTTCAACGACATACGGACGTTGCCTCTGAAAAGTAACTATGATTATCATAGCATAACGCAGACGGGCACCCCGAACGGCTTATGCGCCTCTGAATGCTTTGGAAAACGGATTATGACGCCCCTCGTTTACCCCTCGCCACAGGTTCACTGTTCACCAAGGCTTCAGTTTTTCAACAGTCTCACGTTCACACTATCCGTTAGTGCGGTGAAAGCGCCGTTGCTAGGCTCGGCGCTCGCATTCACCCAAAGGCTGGAGAAAAACATGATGCTTGGCAAAACCCTGATTCGCACCCTGACGTGCCTGGTGCCGCTGGCACTGACACTGCCCGCCTACGCTGCCGTTCCCCTGCAAGGCACCTGGACACTCACCGCCTCGGACAACATCAACCCCGACGGCACCCGCGTCCACCTGTACGGCGATGACCCGCAAGGCACGTTGAATTTCGACGCCACCGGTCATTACTCGCTGCAGATCATGAGCAAAGTGCGCCCCAGGTTCGCTGCCAATGACAAGAGCAAAGGCACCCCCGAGGAGTACCGCGCAACAGTCGTGGGCACCCAATGCCACTTCGGCACCTACACCGTCAACGAGAAGGACCACACCCTCACCCTGCACGTGGAGCACGCCACCTATGCCAACTGGGAAGGCGCCAACCTGACCTGGCCCTACACCGTCGATGCCGAGCACGCCACGTTCACCGTCCCGCACCCCACGATTGGTGGCCCGGGCGTGTACGGCGAGATCGCCTACGTGCGCACCCACTGATCCAACGCCAGTCACCGCCAGGGATTCGGCGGTTCCACCCACTCACTCACAGGCAGGAACCCCATGCCCATCGATCTGGACCTGGACGTGCTACGCACCCTGATCGCCGCCCAGCAACTGGGGGCCATGAACCGTGCGGCCGATAAGGTCGGGCGCTCCCAGTCGGCCGTCAGCCAGCAGATCCAGAAGCTGGAGCACCGCATCGGCCAACCGCTGTTTCGCAAGCAAGGTCGCGGACGTGTGCTCACCGAGGCCGGAGAAATATTGCTGGCCTACGCCCGGCGCATGATTGACCTGAACGACGAGGCCGTCACCGTGATCAGCGGCATCAAAGTCAAAGGCGTGGTGCGTTTCGGCTTTTCCGGAGACCTGGTCCACACCTGGCTGCCCCTGGCGTTGCAGCAGTTCAAATGCTGCTACCCGAACATCCGCATCGAAGCCACGGTAGACCGCAACGTCGCGCTGATCGAGCGCCTGGAAAAGGGCCAGCTTGACCTGAGTGTGTTGCTCAGTGGCAAGGTCAGCGTGGAAGCCCAGGTGTTGTCCACCGTGCCGATGGCGTGGATCGGCCGCCCCGGCGACCAGTTGAAGGCCGGCGAACCGGTGCAACTGGCGGTGCTGGAAGCGCCGTGTTTCTTCCGCACGGCGGCGATCAATGCGCTGGATGAAGCGGGGATCCCCTGGGAAATCGCGTTTACCACCGCCAACGTCTCCGGCTTGTGGGCGGCGGTCAATGCCGGCCTGGGTATTACCTTGCGCACGCAGATGAGTGCGCCCCAGGGCCTGGAAGCCATCAGTGCCACCCAAGCCTTGCCAGCGCTGCCTCCTGTGCATGTGTTCCTCAGCTCAGCCGGGCGCGTCTTGACCCCGGCGGCGACGTGCCTGAAAGACGTGCTGATGCAGACGCTTCACTCGCTCTCCAGCACAAACTCGTAATACGCCCGCTTGAACGGCAACGGCATCCCGACCTGAGCAGACAACTCATCTTGCTCAGCACGGTCCTCATAGACCACTTGCAATGACTGCTTGACCCCAAACACCGCGTCCGAGCCCAGGTACGGGTCGCCCTCGGTAAACAGGTGCGTGACCAGCCGGGTGTAACCCGGACGTTCCAGCACGAAATGCACATGCCCCGGCCGCCAGGCCAGGCGCTGGGCGGCGTCGAGCATGCGCCCCACCGGCCCGTCGGTCGGCACCGGGTAGCACACCGGCAAAATGGTACGAATCGCGAAATTGCCGTTGGCGTCGGTGCGGTAGCGGCCGCGCAGGTTGCCGGTGGGTTGATCGACATCCTGCCCGGAATACATGCCATTGCTGGCGGTCTGCCAAACATCCAGCACCACATCGGCCACGGGTTGACCGTGAGTATCCAGCACACGCCCGTGGATCAGCGTGGCGTCGCCCGGCGTGAGCGCCATGTTTTCACCAAAGGCGCGGTCCGGCATGCCGTCGATATAGAACGGCCCGAACACCGTGGTTTCGGTGCCGTTGGCGACTTGGCGATGGTTGATCTCATCCACCAGCATCGACAGCCCCAGAGTGTCCGACAGCAGGATGAATTCCTGGCGGATAAACCCATCGCACATATGGCCGGTATCGGTCAGGAAGCGAATGCCCTCCCACCATTCCTCCTCGGTCAGTTCCACCTCGTCGGCAAACGCGTGCAGGTGGCGCACCAGGCTTTGCATGACCTGTTTGAAACGCGGGTTGGGCGCGTTTTCGAAGCTCTTGAGGGCTTGTCGGGTGATCGATGACATGGTGTGCGTGCTCCGAGGCGATGACGGTTACTGATGGAACGCCTCGGTGCGCGCCTTTATTCCATGAAACCTGCTACAGCATCGGCGTACTGCTGACCACCCGCAGCGCCAGGCCCTCATAGGCATCCAGGGTGATGGTGAAATCCCCTTCGGCAGTCAGGTCGCCCTCGACCCGTTCATTGATGATGTCCACCACCGGCCCAGGCGCAATGTCGGGCAAATGCAAGGTTTCGGTGATGGGTGTCGCGCCAAAGTTCAGCGCGGTGATTTGCGTGCCCTTACCGGCCGGCAGTTCGTGGACCATCACCAGCAAGCCGGGATGCTCCACATCGGGCACCAGGATCTGGCGGCTGGCGGCGATGTCGTAGGCCCGACGTACCGCCAGAATTTTCTGCAGCTGCGACGCGAAGGATTCAGGGTCCTGCAGCTGGCTGTTCAAGCTGCCATACAAGGTTTTCGAACGCGGCATTTGCCCTGCGGAGAGCACCGCCTCGGGGTTCAGGTCCACCAAGTCATAGGCACCGCGATGGATCCAGCGCGTATCGCCATCGGTCATCAGGTGCGCCACCTCATCGGCTGCGAGCGGCAGAGCGCCCACTAGGTCCCAGCCGGACAAGGCAAACACCCCGGGCTGCATCGCGTTGTACATCACCAACAGCAGGTGGATCTGGCGGATCTGCACGATATCGGCCGGCGTGATGGCTTCCAGGTCGCGAATACCCAGCGCGGCGGTGATGATACTGGCGGTGGTGCAAGACACGCCGTTGGTCACGAACTTGAGGTTGTACGGTGCCTGTTCTCCGGCCAGGCGCTCGTACATCTGCTCGCGGATATGCTCGCGCAGGCTGTTGCCAGGGAACGTCTGACCTTGGTAGGGGTAACTGTCGTGGGCGTGCAAGGTCCAGAAGTGCACCAGCTCCAGGGTCAGTTCGTCGTGGTTTTGCAACGCATGGATCAGTGAGCCGGGGTCGATGCCCTGGCTGTGCATCTCGCGCAGCATCAGGCGCAGGAACTCGGTGTCGCCCATCAACAGCGCATGCTGGTAGGCCGGGCGAGTGATGAAGTCATAGGACAAATCGGCGCCGCCGTGGGACATGGCGGCGATATCGTCGACCGTGAGGTTCAGTTCCTGAAAACTGAACCCCCCGGCCTTGCGGATCGCACCGCCAAGCAACTGGTTGCCGGTGATCGACAACGGGTGGCTTTCCGACCATGCGGTGCCGTCCAGCTTGCGCTCCACGCCGAGAAAGCCATTGGCATCCAGGCGCAGGATCTTCGCGCCCATCACATCAATGGCGTGCAGGGCATCACCAATGATCATCTGCTGCGCGGCAAACGAAGGGTCCAGCCAGTTCAGCGACGGCTGGCCCTCCTTGAAATAGTGCAGGTACACCCAGCGGCGTGGCTTGCCGTCCACGCCCACTACCACGGGCGTGGCGCTCCAATCGGTTTCCTTCACCCCGGGCTCGAAGAAAATCACCCGCTGCAACTGGCCGACGATGTAATTCTTGTCGCGCAGCGCATCGACCTGCTGCGGGCTTAAGTTCTGCGCATCGCGCCCCGCCGTGACTTCAGGCAGGAGCGGCCAGTCTTCCTCGCGAATTTCCACCATGTGATACAGGCCGGGATAGTCCTCATACGCCATCTCGGCCAGGCGGAAGTCGGCGCCCTTGCCGGTGTGGGACGGGATCACGTCATCGATGATCACCGCGTTGTGCGCGGCGGCCATGCGCGTCAGCGCCTGCAACTGCGCCTCAGTGCCCAGTTGCGGGTCGATCTCGAAGCTGATGCGGTCGAAATTGCCGTCGATGGTCGGTGTGTGCTCAGTGCCCGACAAGCCACCGGACTTTTTCAGCGGCCCGTTATGAATGCCCTGGATGCCGATTTTCGACAAGGCCTGCCACAGCGTCTCATCGCCCAGCGCTTCTAGCACCGTGCCGTTTTCACGGGTGACGATGGACGCCGGGTACGCGGTGAACCACACCGATGACAACGCCGACGCATCGCGCGGCCGCGTCTGCGCATAGGGTTGCTGCCACAACCGGCCCTGCCCCGAATACAGCCTGGCCCGCTGCCGCGCCGCGTGCAGCATCGATTGTTCCACCAGCCAGTTCACATGGTCCTTGTCCGCCGCCGTCATAAGCCTGATACCTGCCGTCGTGAAAGGTTATTCGTAAGCATAGGAGCGGCAACGGGCGGCATTCGTTGCATTGGATATCCGGGGCAGTCAGGCCAGTTGCCGATACTGCCTTGGCGTAAACCCGGTCAACGCCTTGAACTGGCGGGTAAACGCGCTGTGATCGGTGTAGCCGCATTGCAGCGCCACCTCGGTGATCGGCAGGTCGGTATGCAACAGCCGGTGCGCGTGTTCCAGGCGGACTTTCTGGATCATCTGGCGCGGTGTCAGGTGGAACACGCGCTTGCAGTAGCGCTCCAGCTGCGCCACGGAAATCCCGGCGATGCGGGTCAGTTCACCCAGGGTGACGCGGCGGTTGAAGTGCTGGCGGATGTGCTCGTCCACCGCCGCCAGGCGCTGGTACGCCGGGTGGGTTTCGCTGGCCGATTGCAGGTCGACTGAAATACCGGCCAACCCGATGATCTGGCCGGCGTGGTTGTACAGCGGCCACTTGTGGGTCAGGCACCAGCCGGGTTCGCGGCTGCCGTACAGGTGCAACTCCAACTGATCTTCGAGCACCAAGCCTTCTTCAAGCACGCGCCGGTCCTGCTCGGTGTAGCCCGGCCCCAGTTGTGCGGGGAACACGTCGGCGCTGGTTTTGCCCAGCAACGGTTGCAGCTGCCGCAGGCCGCAGCGCTGCACCAGGGTGCGGTTGGCGAGCACGTAGCGCGCGTCGACATCCTTGATAAAGATCGCCGCATTGGGGATTACATCCAGCATAGGCAACAGCTGCGCCACCCCGGCCAACAGCTGCTCGATGCTCTGGGGTCGATTGGCCTCGTCCCCCTGGCAAAGGCTTGCAAACGCGCTTTGCAGCATGACTTTCACTCCCCGATTCTGGCACTGACGCCGAGCAGATTGCCCCATGCCCAGGGCGCTGTCGAGCGCCGGCCATTGTGCCGAATTCGTCATTCACGCTTGCGTAAAACATCAATCGCCGCCGGGCTGATCGGTTCACGATATCGCCACTGCATGCCTATCCAATAACTCACAAGAAGGCGCCAACATGTCAGGTCAAGGCAAGTTCAAGAAACAACTTTCACTGATGGACCTCACCTTTATCGGGCTGGGTGCCATCTTCGGTTCGGGCTGGTTATTCGCGGCCAGCCACGTGTCTGCCATCGCAGGCCCGGCCGGGATTTTTTCCTGGTTGCTCGGCGGTTTTGCCGTGTTGTTGCTCGGCATTGTGTACTGCGAACTGGGGGCCGCGTTGCCTCGTGCCGGTGGCGTGGTGCGCTACCCGGTCTACTCCCACGGCCCGTTGCTGGGCTACCTGATGGGCTTTATCACGCTGATCGCGTTTTCAAGCCTGGTAGCGATTGAAGTGGTCGCCTCGCGCCAATACGCAGCGGCGTGGTTCCCCGAGCTGACCAAGGCCGGTTCCAGTGACCCGACCACCCTCGGCTGGCTGGTGCAGTTCGCCCTGCTCTGCCTGTTTTTCATCCTCAACTACCGCAGCGTCAAGACCTTCGCCATCGCCAACAACCTGGTGAGCGTGTTCAAGTTCATCGTGCCGTTGCTGGTGATTGGCGTGCTGTTCACCTTCTTCAAGCCGGCGAACTTCCAGGTCCACGGTTTTGCGCCGTTCGGCCTGTCGGGGATTGAAATGGCGGTCTCGGCCGGTGGCGTCATCTTCGCCTACCTGGGGCTGACGCCAATCATCTCGGTGGCCAGCGAAGTGAAGAACCCGCAACGCACCATTCCCATCGCCCTGATCCTGTCGGTACTGCTGTCCACCGCCATCTACGTGCTGCTGCAAACCGCCTTCCTCGGCGGCGTGCCCACCGAAATGCTCGCCAACGGCTGGGCCGGGATCAGCAAGGAACTGGCCCTGCCTTACCGCGACATTGCCCTGGCCCTGGGCGTGGGTTGGCTGGCCTACCTGGTGGTGGCCGATGCGGTGATCTCTCCCAGCGGCTGCGGCAACATCTACATGAATGCCACGCCGCGTGTGGTGTATGGCTGGGCGCAGACCGGCACGTTCTTCAAAATCTTCACGCGTATCGATGAGAAATCCGGCATCCCGCGCCCGGCGCTGTGGCTGACCTTCGGCCTGTCAGTGTTCTGGACCCTGCCGTTCCCGTCCTGGGAAGCGCTGATCAACGTGGTGTCAGCCGCGCTGATCCTGAGCTACGCCGTGGCCCCGGTCACCGTCGCCGCCCTACGCCGCAACGCCCCGGGCATGGCGCGCCCGTTTCGGGTCAAGGGCCTGGGCGTGCTCGGCCCGCTGTCGTTCATCATCGCCGCGTTGATCGTGTACTGGTCGGGCTGGAGCACCGTGTCCTGGCTGCTCGGCCTGCAGATCCTGATGTTCGTGGTGTACCTGTTGTGCGCGCGCTGGGTGCCCACCGCCCACCTGAATCTCAAGCAACAAGTGCGCTCGTCGGCCTGGCTGATCGGCTTTTACGCGGTGACCATCCTGCTGTCCAAGCTCGGCAGTTTTGGTGGCATCGGCGTAATCAGCCATCCGTTTGACACGGTGGTCGTCGCGGTCTGCGCCTTGGGCATCTATTACTGGGGCGCGGCTACGGGTGTGCCGGCGCACCTGGTACGCCTGGAAACCGAAGACGACGAAAGCGAAGCCGTCAGCGAAACCCCTTACAGCGCCCCACTGTCCCCGGCCACCCATTGATGGAGCGTTCTATGAAACGGCTGCACGTTATCGACTCCCACACCGGTGGTGAACCCACGCGCCTGGTGATGAACGGGTTCCCCGAACTCACCGGCGCGACCATCACCGACCAACTGCACAACCTGCGCACCCAGCACGATCAATGGCGCCGTGCCTGCCTGCTGGAACCGCGTGGCAATGACGTACTGGTGGGGGCGCTGTACTGCGAACCCGTCACGCCCGGGGCGACCTGCGGGGTGATCTTCTTCAACAACGCCGGTTACCTGGGCATGTGCGGCCACGGCACGATCGGCCTGGTTGCCTCGTTGCACCACTTGGGGCGCATCACGCCGGGGAATCACACGATTGATACGCCAGTGGGCCCGGTGACTGCCACCCTGCACGCCGACGGCGCCGTGACCCTGCGCAACGTGCCGGCCTACCGCTTGCGCCAACAGGTGGCGGTACAGGTTCCGGGCTACGGCGAGGTACTCGGGGATATTGCCTGGGGCGGCAACTGGTTTTTCCTGGTGTCGGGCCACGGCCAGTCCCTGCACATGGGCAATGTCGACGTTCTCACCGACTACACCTGGGCGATGCTCAAGGCCCTGGAAGACCAGGGCATCCACGGGGCGGACGGCGCACTGATCGACCACATCGAACTGTTCGCCGACGACGACCACGCCAACAGCCGCAACTTCGTGATGTGCCCTGGCAAAGCCTACGACCGCTCGCCGTGCGGCACCGGCACCAGCGCCAAGCTCGCCTGCCTGGCCGCCGACAGGAAATTGCAGCCCGGTGAAACCTGGGTACAAGCCAGCATCACCGGCAGCCAATTCGAAGGCCGTTATGAATGGGACGGCGAACACGTGCGCCCCTTCATCACCGGCCGCGCCTACATGACCGCCGACAGCACCCTGCTGATCGACGAGCAAGACCCTTTCGCCTGGGGCATCTGAGCCCCAGCCGTGTTTATCTGAACGTTGTAAGGAGCAAGAACAATGAGCGACAACATCTTCACCGGTTGCATCCCCGCGCTGATGACCCCGTGCACCGCCGACCGCCAGCCAGACTTCGACGCGCTGGTCGCCAAGGGCCGTGAACTGATCGACATCGGCATGAGCGCCGTGGTGTATTGCGGCTCCATGGGTGACTGGCCGTTGCTCACCGAAGCCCAACGCCAGGAAGGCGTGGCGCGCCTGGTTGCGGCCGGCGTACCGACTATCGTCGGCACCGGCGCGGTGAACAGCCGTGAAGCCGTGGCCCACGCCGCCCATGCCGCCAAGGTCGGCGCCCACGGCTTGATGGTGATTCCACGGGTGCTGTCGCGGGGTGCTTCGGCCACCGCACAAAAGGCCCACTTTGCCGCGATCCTCAATGCCGCGCCTAACCTGCCGGCGGTGATCTACAACAGCCCGTACTACGGCTTCGCCACCCGCGCCGACCTGTTCTTCGAACTGCGCCGCGAACACCCTAACCTGATTGGCTTCAAGGAATTCGGCGGCGGTTCCGACCTGCGTTACGCCGCAGAGAACATCACCTCCCAGGACGATGCCGTGACCCTGATGGTCGGCGTCGATACCCAAGTGGTGCACGGTTTCGTCAACTGCAACGCCACCGGCGCCATCACCGGCATCGGCAATGCGCTGCCACGAGAAGTGCTGCACCTGGTGGCGCTGAGCAAAAAAGCCGCCAAGGGCGACGCCAAGGCCCGTCGCCTGGCCCGTGAACTGGAAGCGGCGCTGGCAGTGCTGTCGTCCTTCGACGAAGGCTGCGACCTGGTGCTGTATTACAAGCACTTGATGGTGCTCAACGGCGACCAGGGCTACGCGCTGCATTTCAACGAGACCGACGTGCTCAGCGACGCCCAGCGCCGCTATGCCGAGCAGCAATACGCGCTGTTCCGCCAGTGGTACGCCAACTGGTCGGCCGAACAAAACGTAGCCTGACCCTGCGCGCCGCTGTGGTTCTCACAGCGGCCCACCCTCTTTTTTCCAGGACGACCCCATGACTCTGACGGGCAAGATGCTGATCGGTCAGCACTCACTCTCTGGCAATCGCGAAGCGATCCGGGCCATCAACCCCGCCACCGACACAGCGTTGGAACCGGCCTACGCCGGTGGCAACGGCGAGCATGTCGCTCAAGCCTGCGCCTTGGCCTGGGCCGCTTTTGACACTTACCGTGAAACCTCCCTGGCGGACCGCGCGACGTTTCTTGAAACCATCGCTGACAAGATCGAAGCCTTGGGCGATGAGCTGATTGAACGCGCCGTGGCCGAAACCGGCCTGCCGCGCCCGCGCATTCTCGGTGAGCGCGGCCGGACCTGCGGGCAACTGCGCACTTTTGCCCGTACCGTGCGCGCCGGTGAATGGCTGGACGTGCGCGTCGACACCGCACAACCCGAGCGCCAGCCCCTGCCCCGTGCAGACCTGCGCCAACGCCATGTGCCGTTGGGCCCGGTGGCGGTGTTTGGCGCCAGCAATTTCCCGCTGGCCTTTTCCGTAGCAGGCGGCGATACGGCGTCGGCACTCGCCGCGGGTTGCCCGGTGATCGTCAAGGCCCATGGTGCACACCCGGGCACCAGTGAGCTGGTGGGGCGCGCGGTGGCCCAGGCGGTCAATCAGTGCGGACTGCCAGACGGTGTGTTTTCGCTGCTGTACGGCTCAGGCCGTGAGGTGGGCATTGCGCTGGTGACTGACCCGCGTATCAAGGCGGTCGGGTTTACCGGTTCGCGCAGCGGTGGCGTTGCCTTGACCCAGGCGGCACAGGCACGGCCGGAGCCGATTCCGGTGTATGCCGAAATGAGTTCGATCAACCCTGTGTACCTGTTTGCTGCGGCACTTGAAGCGCGGGCTGAAGGTTTGGCCCAAGGGTTTGTCACCTCGCTGACCCAGGGCGCCGGGCAGTTTTGCACCAACCCCGGCCTGGTGATTGCCATCGCTGGAACCGGATTGGATCGCTTCATCGGCGCGGCCGGTGAACACCTCGCACAGTGCGCCGCCCAGACCATGCTCACGCCCGGCATTTTCAGCGCTTACCAAACGGGCGTCGGCGGCTTGGCAGCCCATGCCAACGTTGTCGCCAAAGGCCTGGAAGCCCAGGGACCGAACCAGGGCCAAGCCCATCTGTTCGTCACCCAGGCCAAGGCGTTTTTGACCAACACGCACCTGCAAGCTGAAGTATTCGGCGCGGCCTCGCTGGTGGTGATCTGCACAAGCGAAGCTGAAGTACGCGAGGTTTCCGAACACCTCGAAGGCCAACTCACGGCCACCTTGCACCTGGATGAGGCTGACTTGCCCTGCGCCAAGGCATTGCTCCCGGTGCTGGAGCGCAAGGCCGGACGCTTGCTGGTCAACGGTTGGCCGACGGGGGTGGAAGTGTGTGACGCCATGGTCCACGGCGGGCCGTTCCCAGCCACCTCCGACTCGCGCAGCACCTCGGTCGGCACGGCGGCAATCCTGCGGTTCCTGCGCCCGGTGTGCTACCAGGACTTCCCCGACACCCTGCTGCCCGACGCCCTGCAACACGGCAACCCGCTGCTGTTGCGACGCTTGCTCAACGGCCAGAGAGAGGCCTAAACCATGCCCGACTCCCACCGCGCAGACATCGCCGTTGTTGGCGCCGGCATCATCGGCGTCGCCTCTGCCCTGCAATTGGCGCGTCAGGGCCTGCGCGTCGTTGTGATAGACCCGCAAGAACCGGGCATGGGCGCGTCCTACGGCAACGCCGGGCACCTGGCAACCGAGCAGGTGTTTCCCATCGCCGACGCATCGATCCTCAAGCGCCTGCCCGCCATGCTGCTGGACCCCATGGGCCCGCTGCGCCTGGACTGGAAATACCTGCCCCGCGCCCTGCCCTGGTTTGTGCGCCTGCTGCTCAACCTGCGCCCGACCAGCTACCGGCGTACCGTGGCGGGTATCCGCGCGCTGAACGAAGGCAGCCTGGGTGCCTGGCAACGTGTGTTGGGGTCTATCGGGCGCCCGCAGTTGTTGCGCGAAGACGGCTCGCTACTGGTGTATGAACGCGCCGACTCCCGTGCCGCCCTTGATGCGGTGCAGGTGCGCATGCAACAGCAAAACGTGCCGGTGGCCTACTGGCCTGGTGATGCTATCCGTGAAGCCGCGCCGCAATTGAGCGAGGGTATTCAAGGCGGGCTGTTCTTCCCCGCCACCGGGCATTTTCTCGACCCGTACCAGGTGGTGTGCGAGCTGGTCAGCGCCGCCAAAGCCGAGGGCGTGGAGTTTCTCAAGCAACGCGTCGTGGATGGCCAAGTGCACGCCGATGGCGTTTCGTTGGTTTGTGATCAAGGCACCTTCGCGGCCCGCCAGGTGCTGATCGCCTGCGGCGCCCATTCGGCCAGACTCACCGCGGCGCTGACGGGCAAGCACGTGCCGCTGGACACCGAGCGCGGTTACCACCTGATGCTGCCCCATGAACATCAACGCTTGCCGTTTGCCGTCACCTCCCTGGAACGCAAGTTCATCATGACGCCCATGGCCGGTGGCTTGCGCCTGGCCGGCACGGTGGAATTCGCCGGGCTGGAACGCCCGGCCAACATGCAACGCGCCTGGCAACTGCACCGCTTGAGCCAGGGCTTGTTCCGCGAAGACCTGAGCACCTGCGAAGCCACCCCCTGGATGGGCTTTCGGCCCTCCCTGCCGGACTCGCTGCCGATCATCGATCGAGTGTGCGACGGCAAGGTGCTGCTTGCGTTCGGGCATCAGCACCTGGGGTTGACGCAGGCGGCGGTGACGGCGGAGATGGTGGGGCAGTTGGTCTCAACAACCCCCTCAGCATCAAGCCTACCGGCCCTTGCGCCCTATCGGCTGGACCGATTCTGAGAAAACCTGCACCGGAGTCAAGGGCGAACACTGTACCTGTGGCGAGGGAGCTTGCTCCCTCGCCACAGATGAATTTCTATCCGTACTGCCGCTCAACTCATAGGCTTTAGCCCATTGCGATTTTTATCAATCTGCGCTCGACATCAGCATTCCTTGATAAAAAGCCCATCCAGGCAAACAGGGGCCATGCTACTTGACCAACCGTTTCTCCTTGGAGGGGCGATATCCGAAATACGCGCTGTAACACTTGCTGAAATGACTCGGCGACACAAACCCGCACGCCACCAGCACGTCCACCTGTGACAGCTCGGTGTGCTGCAACAGCCGCCGCGCCTCGGTGACCCGCAGTTCCATGTAATAGCGTTGCGGGGTGGTGCCCAGTTGCTCCTTGAACAACCGCTCCAACTGACGGCGCGAGCGACCGGCGTAGACCGCCAGTTGGTCCAGCTCCAGGGGTTCTTCGAGGTTGGAATCCATCAGCTTGACCACTTCACGCAGGGGCGCGCTGACGCACACGTTTTCGGTCGGCTTGATGCGCCGGTAGCGCGACTCTTCGAAGGACAGAATGTCTTCGATGCCTTCGACCAGCGCCTTGCCGTGCAGGCTCTTGATCCAGTCGAGCGCCATGTGGAAAGCGCCCGAAGGGCTGGAGGCCGTGAGGCGGTCGCGGTCGATCACGTAGGGTTCGCTGGTGACCTGCGCCGCCTTGGCCACTTCCGCCAGCGCCGGGCGGTGTTCGGGGTGGATGGCGCAGCGGTAGCCTTGCAGTAACCCGGCGCGGCCGAGGAACCAGGAGCCATTCCACAACCCGGCGAGGTTCACGCCGTGTTCGGCGGCGCTGCACAGCAACTGGTTGAACTCATCACTGGCCTTGAGCTCGGTGCGAAAACCGCCGCAGATCACCAGCAGGTCAAGGTCTTGCATCACTGCCGGTTCAAGGCGCGCATCCGGGCGGATCACCAGGCCCAGGTCGCTGATGACTTCGCCATCGCCCCAGCCGAAGGTGCGTGTGGCAAACAGTTGCGGGCGCAACAGGTTGGCGGTCACCAGGGTGTCGAGGGTCTGGGTGAAGGCCGGCAGGGAGAAATGTTCGAGCAACAAGAAGCCGACGCGGGTGGCCGGCGTCGGCTGTTGCGGGTTTTCATTCAGGTAGCGCAGGTTCTTGCCTTTCATGCCACCGCTGAATTGGCGTCTTTCCATCGAGGGTTGGCCCACTCTTATTGTTGATGCAGTGGGCGCTATCTTAGAGGATTGGCGAGCCAAAGCGGCTAAATCGTGGCATCCAGTTATCGAGGATCTTCGCGGAGGCCAGGATATGGTGCGCATGCCCGATCAACAGGCGGCGCGGCACAAAGCCGATGTAGCGTGAATCGGCGCTGTTGTCGCGGTTGTCGCCGAGCATGAAGTAGCTGTCGGCCGGCACCACCACCGGGCCGAAGTCCCGTGCGGCGCGCACGGCCGGCATGAACTGCACGGTGCGCCGGCTGCTGTTGGCCAGTTCAGTGAGCTTGATGCCCGGGATGGTCTGCCCCGGCCCCATGGGTTCGCTGATCGCCTGCTCATCCTGATAGATGGCCGGCACACCGTTGACCCACAGCACCTCGTCCTTCATTTGCAGGGTGTCGCCGGGGATGCCGACGATGCGCTTGATCAGGCGCTCGCCGTCCTTGGGCGAGGAAAACGTCACCACGTCGCCGCGTTGCGGGTTGGCCAACTCGGCCACGGAGATGTCCGTGAGCGGCAGCTTGAGGTCATAGGCCACGCGGTTGACCAACACCACATCGCCTTCCACCAGGGTCGGGCGCATGGAGCCGGAGGGGATCGGGTTCCAGTCGGCCAACGAGGTACGGAAGATGCCGAAGCACAGCCAAAAAATGATCGCGTAACGGTACTTGCTCAGCCAACGTCGCATACATCCTCGCTCTGCATCAATCGGCGTAGAGCCGTCTCTACGCCAGCCACGGTCACTTTTGGCAACAATCACTGCCCGGCATGAAGATTACATTAAGGCACAGGGTCAGGCGCGCCATGCACGGCATCAACGCCTGATCTTCATAAAGCCGGTGCTCTGCAAAGCCCTGTACTGAGCCCTCACAACCCCATCTGATACGGTTTTTTCTTTTGCATCTGCGTCTGTATCGAAATCTGCCCCGGGCGGACAATGGCGTCACTCCCGACACCCTTGTCGAGCACGGCAGGAATCTCCCTGCCGTCCCCTTCCCTTCGGAGGCCTTATGACCAAGATGGCACTTTTCCTGTTCGGCTTTCTGGTGCTGACCATCGGCATCGGCCTGCTGGCAACCATCTCCCCGGTTTAAGCAGTAGTCAGCGGAACGTCACCATTTCGAAATCTGCCGAGGTACCCGCGGCCTGCGCCGCCAGGTCGCTGATCGCAATCGTGCGCACCTGCACACCCTCGTTCCAGGGGTTGGTGTAACTGAGCTGGCCGCTCGCCGGGTCGATATGAATGATCGCAAAGGCATGCCCGTCGCCTTTGGACCAATCCCCATTACGCGCCGGTTTGCCGCCGAACACGATGGCCGCCCGGCTGCCCACCACACTCGCGTGGCTCAGCAGAAACTGGGTGATGTCCTGGGGTGAACTGTGGGCATCGGCCAGGCGCTGGTGATCACCGTATTGGCCGGCCAGCAGCTCCATGACCTTGTTGGTTGGCAGCGAGCCCTTGGCCGGGTCGAGGTGGAAGTACTGGAACATCGCCCCTACCACCGCCGCAGCGGGCGCGTCGCCCTTGCCGTACTGGTCGAGGTCGGCGGCTAGCAGGTGGAACACCGTTGAAGGCGCGCCCGGCAGGCTCACATTAAAACTGCCGTCCGTATTGAGCGTGACACCGCGTTGCAGGATCTGCGCGCCCATCTGGGTGTTGGAGAACGCCTTGACCACCGAAATGCCCACGCAGTCGCCTTCGCTGGTCTGGTTCAGATGGGTGCCGATCGGCTCGGCGATGGGGTTACCGGCCAGGGCCGGCTTCCAGGGGCCGGCGTCGATCACGCTGCCCTTGGCATCACGCTGCAACGCGCGAATGCTGCCGTCGGCGCTGTAGCTGCCGTCGCTCAGGGAGGCGACGATGTTCTTCACGTCGGTGTTGAGGTTGTCACGCGCACCGCCATCGCGCTGCATCGTCGCCTGGAACGCCTGGGCGGCCGTGGTGATGCGTTGACGGGTGTCGGCATCCGGCCGGCCACCGCGGCTGCGGTCAAGCTCGGTGAGTAATTGGTGGTAGGTGGTTTCGATGGCGCGGATGCCGACGAGGTTGTCGGCATGGGCGGCGACGGACGCCGCCATGAGCACAGCAAGGACGAGGGGACGCTTCACGCTCGGGTTTCTCATAGAAGGATTCTGAAGCGATACTTCGAACCCGACGCCCGTTCAATCGCTTCGTGCCGCAACATCCCGTAGCAGGCCTGACATGCAGCGCCGAGCATGCAGTAGCCCATCAAACCCCGTCAATGGCGGCACGCGGCTATATCAGCTGGCAACCAGCATCGGGTACAACGACACCACCAACAGCCCCGCCATCGACCAGTTGAACAGCCGCAGCCAGCGCGGTTCGCGCAGCACATTGCGCAGCCCACTGCCACACACCACCCACACACAGACACTGGGCAAGTTGACCACGGCAAACACCAGGGCAATCACCAGCACATTGGTCACGTAGCCCTCGGCCGGCGTGTAGGTGGTGATCGCCCCCAACGCCATGATCCACGCCTTGGGGTTGACCCACTGAAAGGCTGCGGCGCCCAGGAATGTCATCGGCTTGCCCTGTGCATCACTGCCCTCGGACATGCCCCCGGCGTTGGCGATTTTCCACGCCAGGTACAGCAAGTACGCGGCGCCGGCATAGCGCAATATGCTGTAGGCCCATGGGAAGACCTTGAACACCTCACCCAGCCCCAGCCCGACCGAAATCACCAACAGCATGAACCCCACGCTGATCCCCAGCGCGTGAGGCATGGAACGACGAAAACCGAAGTTCACCCCCGACGCCAGCAACATGGTGTTGTTGGGCCCCGGCGTGATCGACGACACAAAGGCGAACAGCACAAAGGCCGACAACAGGCTGGTAGACATGAACATGGCGCGGCATCCAAGCGAAGAGGTATGCCTGCGACAGTAGTGGTTTCTGGATCCAACCGCCCCGTACAGCTAAGGGCGGATCGAGGAATACACTTTGGCGCGGTCGAGAAACTGGCGACAGTGCGCCGCGGTTTGCTCGGTGCACTCGATCATCGGCAGGTGGCCGATGCCGTCGAGGATCTCAAGGTGCGCATGGGGAATGCCCGCCAGCCAGGTGTGCGCGCTGGCCACCGGCACCATGCGGTCTTCGCGCCCCCACAGGATCAGGCTGGGCACCCGCACTTGTGGCAGCCAGGGTTCCAGGCGTGGGCTGTCGGAGAAGTTGGCGAAGATCTCGGTCAAGGCCTCGCGACGGCGGATGTAGGTATGTGCTTCGGCGGCCAGCAGCACTTCAGGAATGTAGGGTGGCGCGGCCATGGTCATGGCGAAAAAGCGATCGAACTGTGCCCGTGAATGAATCAGGAACGGGTTGTCGCCGCGGTTGACCAGTTCTTCCACTTCGTTGGGTTGCGGCAAGTGCACACCGGCTGCACCGATCAGCCCCAGGGAAAGCACCCGCTGCGGGTAATGGGTCGCCAGCCAGGTGGCGACATACGCCCCCATGGAACTGCCGATCACATGCACCTTGTCGACCTCGCACGCATCCAGCAACGCCACCATGCGCCGCGCCTGGGCCGCGATGCTGTAGTCGCCGCCCGCCACAAACGCATTTTTACCGTGGCCGGCGAGGTCCGGGATCAGCAGCCGGTAGTCGTCGACAAAGTGCCGGGCAAACCCCAGCCACACGCCTTTGTCGGCACTGAACCCATGCAGCAGCAACAGGGCTGGCGCGTGGCGCTCCCCCCCCTGGTAAGTGGCCAGGGTCATGCCCTTGATCGGCACGGTGATCGCCCTGAGCCGGGAGCGCCGCGATTCGACACGGGCGATGACTTCGAACAGCACATCCCCCACTCGTGGGTACGTCCACCACACGCACGCGGCAACGATGGCAAGCACAGCAACCACGACAAGCATCAAGGCATCTCCGACAGCGAGGTGAATAAACGGATGGCCGGCAATCGCGGGCGCACTGCAATTGGATTGCCTTCACTGATCGGTATACTTGCGCACTTCGCTTGAATCGGCGCTGAACACATCACGAAAGGAAGAAAGATGGGTAAACGGTTCCCGACCAACCTCGCGGGAACCGTTTATCAGGCCTGACAGCGCCCGTCACTCAGTTCTGCGGCCGTTGCTTGGTCGAATCCAGCTCGGCTTTCTTGGCGGTGCTGATTTCGGTGATCTGCGCCGACTTGGCGATCGCCAGGTCAAACGTGTCCTGCATCTTGGCGATGGCATCGGTCGAGGTGCCGTTCAGGCCACCGTTGGCTGCCCAATCGAAGTTCCACACGCCGGACAGGTTGTCGGCGCCCGCCACGTCGTGGGTTTCGATGGCGGTGAATACGTCCGGATGACGCTCCATGTACTTGGCCGCATCGGACACATTGGCGGGCACCTTGCCCGAAGCATTGTTAGCGAGCTGTGTCAGCTCTTGCTTGGTAATGGCCGACTTGCCCGACTGGCGCATGTAGTCGGCAATCACCTTGCTGGACTTGGCGATGTTCAACTTGTCATCGAACGAGGACGGTGAAGACTTTGGCGTGCTCGGCCCGCCGGTCGCGGGCGTTACGGTAGTAGACATCGGCGCTGCTCCCTCAATGAAACGAATGAAATCGTCGTGCTGACGATACCCCGTCGCGGACGGTAGCATGGGCAATGGGCCATTAATCACCCGCTTCACAACAATTCACAAGAACCGGAATATTTCGCGGGCAGCGGCCGACATTCAGCCGCTCCCCTGCCCGTCAATCCTCAGGCAACTGCCGAAGTCGCCACAAAATGGCCGGGGCTGACTTCCCGATAGCTCATGCCCTGCGCACGGTGATTCACACCGTAGATACGGCTCGGCACCGCCTCCTCCATCAGGCTGAAGGGCGTCCTGACCGCATTGAGGTCTGCCGACGGCACGGCGCTCAGCAATTTTTGCGTGTAGGCGTGCTGCGGGTTCTCGAACACGTCACGGCGCGGGCCGATTTCGACGATGCGCCCGTGGTACATCACACCCACCCGATGGCTGACGCGCTCCACCACCGCCAGGTCGTGGGAGATAAACAGAAACGCAATGCCCATGTCCCGTTGCAGGTCCTGCAGCAGGTTGATCACCTGGGCCTGGATCGACACGTCCAGCGCCGACACCGCCTCATCGGCGATGATCAGCTTGGGCGACAGGGTCAGCGCCCGCGCAATGCAAATACGTTGACGCTGCCCACCCGAGAACTCGTGGGGATAGCGTTGGGCATGCTCGGCCGACAGCCCGACCCGCTCCAGTAAATCGCGCACGATCTTGCGCGCAGCCTCGCCTTGGGCTATCCGGTGCACCAGCAGCGGTTCCAGCAGGCTGTCCTCGATGGTCAGGCGCGGGTTCAACGACGCATAGGGGTCCTGGAACACCATCTGGATATCCCGGCGCAGGCGCTGCATGCCGCTTTTGCTCAGGGTGGCGAGGTTCTGGCCGCCGAACCGGATATCCCCGCCCTGGATCGGCATCAATCCGGCTACCGCACGGGCGCTGGTGGACTTGCCACACCCGGACTCGCCCACCAGGGCCAGGGTTTCTCCCGGATAGATATCGAAGTCGATCCCTTCGACCGCATGCACCCGGCGCTGGACCTTGCCCAGCAGCCCGCCCTTGAGGTCGTAGCGGATGGACAGCGCCTTCACGCTGAGGATCGGCGCATCGGCGTAGTCAGGCGCCTGCTGCGGCAATGCCTGGGTTTGCTCGGTGCTGTCCTCGATCAGTGCAAACTTGGCCGGCAACGACGTGCCGCGCATCGAGCCGATCCTCGGCACCGCCGCCAGCAATGCCTGGGTGTAAGGCTGCCGGGGCGCCAGCAATACCTCGCGGGCCGCGCCGTGTTCGACGGTCTCGCCCTTCTTCATCACCATCACCTGATCGGCCACTTCGGCCACCACGCCCATGTCATGGGTGATAAAGATCACGCCCATGGCCAGGTCCCCTTGCAGTTCCTTGATGATCCGCAGGATCTGCGCCTGCACCGTGACGTCCAGCGCGGTGGTCGGTTCGTCGGCGATCAACAACGTCGGCTCACACACCAACGACATGGCGATCATGATGCGCTGGCGCATGCCGCCCGACAGTTCGTGGGGATAGCGGCCCATGACCTGCCGGGCATCGGGGATGCGCACCAGGTCGAGCATGCGCAAGGCCTGCGTCTCGGCCTCCGCACGGCTGCAGCGTTTGTGCAGCACGATGGCTTCGGTGAGCTGGGCGCTGATCTTGAACACCGGGTTGAGCGAGGTCATCGGCTCCTGGAAGATCATCGACATGGCCGCCCCCCGCAGGCGACGCAGCACCGACTCGGGGGCGTTGACCAGGTCGATGATCGCGTTGCTGCGCGTGTGCAACTCCATCGAGCCGGACAACACGCGGCCACCGGCGCGCTTGACCAGGCCCATCATGGCCATCGATGTAACGGACTTGCCCGAGCCGGACTCGCCGACGATGGCCAGGGTTTGGCCACGCATCACCTCGAAGGACACATCGCGCACCACGGCGGACTCACTGCCCCGCGGCCCGAACCCGACACTCAGGTTACGCACACGGGCTACCAGATTCTGTTCCATGCCTGCTCCTTTAATCGACGATGCGCGATACGGCGGCATCCAGGTCGGCACGCGAACGAGCGACGTGTTGCCGGTGCTGGGCGACCCAGTCACGGTCCTGCTGCAGCTCGCTTCTCGCGACCGCCAGCAGGCGGGTGACTTCACCGGGGCCGACGCCACCGGTGGAGGTACGCGTTTCGACAAAGCGCCGAGGGTTCAGGGCATCACGGACCTGCTCATCGGAATAGCCCAGCGTGGAGCCGATGGTTTCCAACGCCGCGTCATCCAGCGCCGCCCCCGTGACAGTGCCCGGAGCGACACCCGCCACCAGGCAGTTGCGCACCAGCCGCGCCACCACGTGATGCACCTGGCGGAACGAGACACCGCGCTCACGCACAATCACATCGGCCAGGTTACTGGCCGTGCACCAACTGCCGGACAACAGCTCGGCCATGCGGTCTTCGTGCACCACCAAGGTTTCGATGATGCCGGTGAACAGGTCCAGCATGCCTTCGGTGGTGGCAAGGGCGTCGTGGATCAACGGCAGGTCGCGCATGGCCTGGTCGCCGGTGCCTTCGGAGCGAAAGGTGGCCAGCGCGGTGCTGAGCCAGGTCACCGACCCCCCTGCGGCTTTTTTGATGGTCTCCAGGCCGCTGGGGTTTTTCTTTTGCGGGAAAATACTGCTGGTGCCGCAGTAACCGTCGTGGCTTTCCACCGTCGCGAACTCGACGCTGGACCAGATATGCAGGTCGGTCGCCAGGTCATTCAGATCGGCCATGACAAAGGACAAAGCGCCGATGGTTTCAGCCGCATACCAGGCTTCGCGGCCCAGCTTGGAGTTTTCCACCAGGCTGTCGAAACCCAGCAAGTGCGTAGTGCGTTCACGGTCCAGCGGCCAGGATGTGCCCGCCAGGCCTACCGCGCCCAACGGGTTGCGGTTGACCCGGGTATAGGCGTGCATCAACCGGCTGAAGCTGTCATGCAGGCGCGAGGTGAAACTCAGCAGGTAGTGGCCGAACACCCAGGGCTGGGCGTGCTGCATGTGGGTGTAGCCGGGCATGATGGTGCCGGCGTGCTGCGCGGCTTTCTCGATCAGGGCCACCTGGAATTCATTGATACGCTCGAGCACTGCCAGGATGCGCGTGCGGTCATACAGCCGACGCACCGTCGCGCCCTGATCGATACGGCTACGGCCGGTGTGCATCTGGCCGGCGGAGTCTTCGCCGATCCTGGCGAACAGGTAAGACTCGACTTGCAGCAGGAAGCTGCCTTTCTTCACATCGAAGGGGAAATCTGCGGGAGACATCCCCCGTATCCGGCGCAACTCGGCGAGGATGGCCTGCCCAACCGGCCGCGACAGGATGTCCTGTTCGACCAGCATCACCGTGTGGGCCAGGTCGACTTCGATGAATTCGTGGAACTGGCGCTTCTCGGTCTCCAGCGCCGGAATGTCGTGGTACTTGACCATACGGTCGGCCGGGGGCGCGCTCAAACGGGCGTCGGTCAACAAGGTTTCGCTGGCATGTGCATTAGACATTTTCAATCACCGCTCACTGAATTCTACATTCTTGAAATCGAGAGTCCCTTCGTAATCCACGTCGAGACCGTTCAAACCTTTGCGCAAACCCATCACTTGTTCCTGATCGAACAGCGGCAGGTTGTCGGGGTCCTTTTCCCACAAGATCTGCTGGATCTGGCCGTAATAGGCCATGCGTTTCTGCTGATCCAGCTCGCGTGCGGCCAGCTGGAGCAGCGTGTCCACCTCGGGGTTGCTGTAGCCGGTGAGGTTTTGCGGGTCACCGCTGGACAGCTTGCGGCGCAGGCGAATATCGGCGTCCGACAGCCCGGTGCCGAGCAACCACATGTTCGCGTCGTTGGAGCCTTTGCCGGTGCCTTTACCGGGCTCCTGGCGATACAGGTTTTTCTGGTACGTAGCCCATTCCCACACTTTGAACTCGGTTTTCAGGCCCACGGCATTCAGGTAGCCCTGCACCACCTCGGCGACCTGGCGGTCCTTGGTGTAGCGTCCGGCCGGGGTCCACAGCACCACCGTGCCGGGGTACCCGCCCGGGTACACCTCATTGATGATCTGCCTGGCTTTCTGCGGGTCGTACTGCGCTGGCGCGAACGCACGGCGTGCTTGTGTGCCTTCTGGGAATGGACCTGTGGGCACCTTGCCGTAGCCCAGCAGCACCTTGTTGACCAAGGCCTGGCGGTCAATGGCCAGGCTGACCGCACGGCGAATGCGCGAGTCGTCAAAGGGCGGCTTCGTCAGGTTCATTTCAAAGAACACCTGGAAGGTGCTGGGCACGCGCAGCAATGTGGACGTGTTCAGCGCCTTCAATTCCATTGCGGCTTCGGGTGACAGGTTGGCGGCGATGTCGGCGTTTTGGGTGCGCAGTTCGATCACCCGCGAAGCGTCTTCCTTGACCGGGCGGAACACGATCCTCGACGGCTTGCCGGGCTCGCCAAAAAAGGCGTTGTTGCGCTCGATCACCGCCTGGTCATTGGGTATCCAGCTGTCGAAGACATAAGGCCCCGTGCCGACCGGGTGATGCCCGTAGGCCCTGCCGTACTTGGCCACCGCCGCCGGGCTGCTGATGGACGAGGATTGCTTGGCGAGCAACTCCAGCATGGTGGGTGACGGATGCTGCGTGGTGATCCGCAACTCATAGGGCGCGATCGCCTCCACTGCCACGATGTCGGCATAGTAGGAACGGTGGGGCGAACCGAGCTTGGGGTCGCGAATCCGGTCAAGGTTGTATTTTACAGCCTGGGCATTGAAGTCGGTGCCGTCATGAAACTTGACGCCTTGGCGCAGTACGAACGTCCATTGCTTGCCGTCGTCGGTCCTCGACCAGGACTGCGCCAGGTCAGGCATGAAACGTTCATGGTCGTGCCCTTCCCACGCGACCAGACGGTTGAAGACATGATCGATCACGTTGTAGGACGGCACGCTGCGCGAGATCGCCGGGTCCAGGGTGTCGATATCCGAGCCCTGCACGAAGGTGATCTGGCCTTGCTCTTTTGCCTGGGCAAGCGCGGCGTTGCCTGTCGACAGTGCCAGCACGTTGAATGCAAGCAGGCTGCCGATCAGCGCTGCCAGGAGTTTTAAACGCCCCATCAGTGTTCTCGCTGAAAAATGGGTGAGTGTTCGGGTGCAGGCACCGCGCCGATCGCCGTCACGCATTGCGTGACTTGGGATCGATGTAATCGCGCAGTGCGTCGCCCACAATGTTGAAGCTCAAGATGGTCAGGACCAGGGCGCACCCCGGCGCCAGCAGGATGTAAGGGTGGGTGGTCAGCAATGGCCGTGACTCGGCAATCATCGAACCCCACTCCGGCGTCGGCGGTGGCGGGCCCAGGCCCAGGAAGCTAAGCCCGGAGCCGATCAGGATGGCTTCGGCCAGCGACACGGTGGCCTGGATGATTACCAGCGAGCCGATGTTGGGCAGGATGTGCACCCACAACAGGCGCAGGTCGCTGACACCAATCGACTTGGAGGCCAGCACGAACTCGCGGTTTCTCAAGGCTGCCACCGGCCCGGCGAAGAAGCGGACGTAGATGGGAATGCTGGAGATGGCAATGGCCAGCGTCAGGCTGAGGATGCTGTTGCCCGCCACGGTGATCACCAGAATGGCCACCAGCGTGCGGGGGAAGGCGATCATGGCGTCCATGACACGCATCACCAGGCTGGCCAAGGTGCCGTTGTAGTAACCGCACGCCGCGCCCACCGCGACCCCAATCGCCATGGCGATGGCCACGCTGGACAGCGCAACAGTCAAGGTAATGCGCGCGCCCCACAGCACACGGCCGAGCAAGTCACGGCCCATCTGGTCGGTGCCGAACAGAAAGTCGCTGCCGGGGCTGACCAGAGAGCGGGACAAGTTGATCTTGGTCACCGCATCCCAGTCAAAAAACAACGGTGCGCACACCGCAGCGGCGGTCATGATCACAATCACGACCAATGCACTGAAGGCGAACCAGCGCTTATGGGAAACAAGGAAACGGACAAACCCAGGCCGACGCTTCTTGGAAGTAAGCATACTGGCCTCAGTTGTAGGTGATGCGAGGGTCGAGGACGCCATAGACCAAGTCCACCATTAAGTTGATGATGACAACCAAGGCGGCAAATACCAGTACCGTGCCTTGAACCACATAAATATCGCGCGCCATGATTGCATCAATTAAAAAACGCCCCATGCCTGGCCACGCAAAGACTGTTTCGACAATAACGGCACCGCCTAACAAGCGGCCAAAGTCCATACCAAATACAGTGACCAAGGGAATTGCCGCATTGGAAAGTGCATGTTTGATCACGACTTTATAACGGGGTACGCCTTTGGCGTAGGCCGTGCGTATATAGTCTTCCTGCAATACGTCCATCAGGGTGGAACGGGATAACCTGGAGAATGTCGCCACATACGGCAGGCCCAATGTCAGCGCTGGCAATACCAAGTGTTGCCATCCGCCGCGCCCCGTGGGCGGCAACCAGCCCAGGCTGGCGGAGAAGACCGACATCAGGATCAGCCCGAGGAAGAAACCGGGTACCGAAATGCCCAACACGGCGAATGTGGTCAGTGAGCTGTCCAGCAGGCCCCGAGGCCTCAGCGCGGCGATGATGCCCAGCGGCACGCCGATGATCACCGCCAGTAACATACCCGCAGCCGTCAGTTCCAGAGTGGCCGGGAGCGTTCTTGAGATGCCTTCCAGCACCGGCGTGAACGTCTGGAAGGATTCGCCAAAATCGCCGCTGACGACGTTCTTTATATAGATGAAGTATTGGTTGACGAGGGGTTTATCCAAGCCGTAGTTGATGCGTATCTGCGCTATATCCTCTTCCGTTGCATCCGGGCCTGCCGCTAGTTGCGCGGGATCGCCCGGAATAAAATGCATGACCAGGAATATCACCACGGACACACCTAATAGCATGGGAAAAAGGAGTAATAACCGACGCAAGGTGTAGTTCAGCACGTGGCATCCTCTTTTTTTATTTTACGATCACGCCGCCCAACAGTTTGACCGGGTTGCGATCGATTAAAATGACGCAACTAAATCATCGCCCCGTTACAACTTGATAGCAAACCGGCAACCTGTTGGACGCACATAACAAAATGTTATACGCTCAAAAAAGTGCCTCTTTCCTGTTTACCACCGAGCCGAACAATGAAACTCAACCCGCGCCAACTGGAAGCCTTCAGGACAGTGATGCTGACCGGCAGCATGACCATTGCCGCAGAAGCCCTGCAAGTCAGCCAGCCTGCTGTCAGCCGGTTGATACGCGACCTCGAGACGGCGCTGTCGATCCGGCTGTTCCGCCGCGAAGGCAACCGGCTGATCCCGGGGGCCGAAGCCCAGGTGCTGTATGCCGAGGTCGACAAGTTCTATCAGGGCATCGAGCGTATCGAGCGTGTGGCGCAAGACCTGGTCACCCTGCGCACAGGCACCTTGCGCATCGGCGCCATGAGCACACTGGGCTTGAGTGTGGTGGCTGAAGGGGTGTGCCGCTTCGCCCGCAGGCACCCCGAAGTCAAGACCTCGCTCGATGTGCGCAACTCCCTGGGCATTCTGGAATTAACCTCGGCCAACCAGCTCGACATCGGTTTTGTGCAGATCCCCTCGGGCGAGTACCCCGGTATTTTTGCCATTCCCTTGCCGCCGATCAGTGCGGTGTGCGTGATGCCGGAAGATGATGTGCTGGCCAGCAAGAGCGTGGTGACCCTGGACGACCTGCACGGGCGCCGGCTGGTGACGATGAACGCGAACAACCCGTTGCAGCGCCGCATCCGCTCCGCCATGGAAGCGCGCGGTGTGGCTGGGCTTTCATCGGTAGAAACCACGGCGGCCCATTCGGCATGCGGGATGGTCGCGGGCGGGCTGGGCATTACGATCTGCGATCCTTTTACAGCGTCGTATACGAAATACCCGGGGATCACGTTCCGCAAACTCGACCAGGACATCCCGTTCGAAGTGTCCATCGTGTTCCCCGGCCATCAGCAACGTTCACAGTTGGCGTCGGATTTCATGCGCGTGATGGAGACTATCTTCAAGTCGGAATTCGTTTCCTTGATTCCACGCGAAGCCTATTGACCCTACTCTTCGGGGAGCTGAACCATGTGGAATATTCGCTGCATCGCGCTGATTGCTTTACTGGGCATCCCGACCTTGTCCTTGGCCGCAAGCGACATCCAGGTCGGCTTTTCACCGGAAGGCACCGCCCGCCAATTGGTGCTCGACACCCTCGGCAGTGCCCAGCACAGCATCCAGATGCTCGCCTATTCCTTCCAGGCCACAGACATCACCCGGGCGCTCGTTGATGCCAAACAGCGCGGCGTGAACGTGCGTGTGGTCATCGACAAAAAACGCAACCTGGGCAAGGCCAGCAAGAAAGCCATGGACTTCGTGAGCCGCAACGGTGTGGAACTGCGCACCAGCGATCACTTCCACCTGCAGCACGACAAGACCCTCATCGTCGATGGCACCACGGTGCAGACCGGCTCGTTCAACTACGCCGCCTCGGCCGAAACGCTGAACTCGGAAAACGTGGTGGTCATCCGTAATCAGCCGGTGGTGGCGCGCCAGTATGTGGAGCACTGGCAATCGCGGTGGGAGCTGGGTGTGCCGTATTCGGCGCGGTGATCGGCTGGCCCTCCAAGGCCTGTATCAAGCGCCGTTGAGGCCTCGCTGCCTCACCAACCCTTCCAGCGTAAAGCGTGCCTGCATCAGCACCACGTCACGGACCTGCTCCATTTCTTTCTGACTGATTTCGGTCCACTTCAAGGCCGCGAGCAACTTGGGTTTCTGTAACCGGAACGCCAGGCCCTGGGTAAACAGCGCCATGGAATGAATCACCGTGCGATCGTCCTCGACCGCAAAACCGGCCAGGCGCGCGATGAGTTGGCGGATCACCCGGCCGATGCGCGCCTTGAAGCGCTCTTCAAACGCCATCGTTGCGCTTTCCGGGCACAGGCCGGCCTGGTGGCGATCAAGGAAAGCGCGCCAGGCGCTGGTCTGGGGGCTGTCCTGGATCGTCGACACCACCGTGCCGAGGATGCCCAGTGACGCGTCGATCAGGACCGCATCGTCGGTTCCCGCATCGGCCAGCGCGTGCTCGGCAGCTTCCACGGAGGGCGCCATCTTGCGCCACAGCAGCGTGATCAAGTGTTCGACGCACTCCAGGTACACGCCTTCCTTGCCATCGAAGTAGTACTGGATCGCAGGCGCGTTGACTCCGGCTGCGCTGGCGATGTCGCGGGTGGACGCGCCGTCGTAGCCACGCTCGCCAAATACCGCGACCGCCGCCTCGACAATCCGCGCGCGGGTTTCTTCACCGCGCTGGTAGCCACCTTCGGCGGCCGGTTTATGTCGTGCCATGTGCAGCTCCCTTTAAAGACCGGACCAAAATATACCAGTTGACAAAATTTCGCGAAAAATAGAATTTATTCCACCTGTTATAAAACTGGAGTGACCTCGATGTCCGCTGCACCGCCCTCCCCTCAGGTCATTCCTGAAGACACCGTCAACGGCCAGCGCGGCAAAGCCCGACGCATCCTGCTGACACTGGCCACCGTGGCCCTGCTGATCGGCCTGGGCTGGGGCGCCTGGTGGTGGCTCAGCGGGCGCTTCATCGAAACCACCGACGACGCCTATTTGCAGGCCGACAGCATCAGCGTCGCGCCGAAGATCAATGGCTATGTCGCCGAAGTGTTGGTAGCCGATAACCAGAACGTGAAGCGCGGCGACGTGCTGGTGCGCCTGGATGCACGCAAATACCAGGCGGTGAGCGACGAAGCCACGGCCACCATCGCGGCACGCAACGCCGACTACGCCAAGGCCCAGGCCGACCTGGTGCAGCAGGACTCGACCATCGCCGAGGCCCGCGCTCAGCTGCAAGGCGCCGAGGCCGATGCACGGCACGCCCAGACCGAAGTCGCCCGCTACGCTCCGCTTGCCCGCTCCGGCGCCGAGCCGGAAGAGCGCCTGGCCCAGCTCAACAACCAATTGGCCCAGGCGCGCAGCACCGTCGCCGCCAAACAAGCGGCGTTGCGCTCCAGCCAAACCCGCTATGGCACGCTGGAAGCCCAACTCAAACAGGCCCAGGCGCAACTCGGCGTCGCCAAGGCCAGCGAAGCCCAGAGCCAACTGGACGTGGATGACGCCGTCATTCGCAGCCCCCTGGACGGCCGCGTGGCGGATCGCGGCGTGCGTGTCGGCCAGTACGTGCAGCCCGGTACGCGCTTGTTGACCGTGGTACCGATCAGCGCGATCTACCTGACCGCCAACTACAAGGAAACCCAGATCGGCGACATGCGCCCCGGGCAAAGCGTCACCGTGCACGTGGATGCGCTGCCGGGCCGCGACTTGCAGGGCCATATCGACAGCCTTTCACCGGGCACCGGCGCACAGTTCGCCTTGCTGCCACCGTCCAACGCCACCGGCAACTTCACCAAGATCGTCCAGCGCGTGCCGGTGCGTATCGCCCTGGATGTACCGGATGACGTGCGCGTCGCCCTGATGCCAGGCCTGTCGGCCACGGTGGAAGTCGACACTCGCACCCAAGGCGCGGACGCCCATCATGGCTGAAGCCGTGATGGCCACGGTGGCCGCCGAGAAACCGCGCAACGCCTCGCTGACCGACTGGATCGCCGTCGCCGCCGGCGCGCTCGGCGCGTTGCTGGCGACCCTGGACGTGTCGATCACCAACTCGGCACTGCCGCAGATCCAGGGGCAAATTGGCGCCACGGGCACCGAAGGCACCTGGATCGCCACCGGCTACCTGATGTCGGAAATCGTCATGATCCCCCTCGCCGCCTGGCTCACCCGGGTGTTCGGCCTGCGCCGCTTCCTGATCGGCACGGCGCTGATGTTCACCGCGTTTTCGATGTTCTGCGGCTTGTCTTCCAGCCTCGGCGCGATGATTGCCGGGCGGATCGGCCAGGGCTTTGCCGGCGGCGCGATGATCCCCACCGCACAAACCATCGTGCGCACGCGCCTGCCGCCGCACCAACTGGCGATCGGCACCACGATGTTCGGCATGACCGTCATCCTCGGCCCGTTGCTGGGCCCGGTGATCGGTGGCTGGCTGACCGAAAACATCAACTGGCGCTGGTGTTTCTTTCTCAACCTGCCCATCAGCATCGCCCTGATCACCCTGCTGATCACCGGCCTGCCGACCGAGCGCATGAACCTGCAACGCTTTATCAGTGCCGACTGGCTGGGCATTCTCGGCCTGGCCATGGGCTTGAGTTCGCTGACTGTGGTGCTGGAAGAGGGTCAACGTGAACATTGGTTCGACTCAACACTGATCACCTGGCTGACCATCACCACCGTCACCGGCCTTTTCCTGATCGCCGTCGGGCAATTCCGCTCAAGTACGCCCATCCTGCGCCTGCAATTGCTGCTCAACAGAAGCTTTGGCAGCGTGCTGCTGATTGGCACCACCGTCGGCGCCGGGCTGTATGGCACGGCGTATCTGGTGCCGCAGTTCCTCGGGATCTTGTCGGGCTACAACGCGCAACAGTCCGGTTCGATCATGTTGCTGTCGGGCATTCCGGCGTTCCTGCTGATGCCGATTTTGCCGCGAATGCTCGGCCGTTATGACCTGCGCTGGATGGTCGGCGCCGGCCTGCTGTTGTACTGGGCCAGTTGCTTCGTCGACACCCAGCTCACTGCCGACAGCGTCGGCCATGATTTTGTCTGGTCGCAATTGTTGCGCGGCTTCGGGCAGATCCTGGTGATGATGCCCCTCAGCCAACTGTCGATGCGCTCAGTCGACACCAAGGACGCCGGCGACGCGGCCGGGCTCTACAACATGTCACGCAACCTCGGCGGCACGATCGGGCTGGCGTTGCTCGGCGTGCTGATGGACCGCCGCAGCCACTTCCATGACGACCGCTTGCGCGAAGGCATTCTCGCCAACAGCCAACTGGCCCAGGACCACATGGCGAGCAACACCGCCAGCTACCTGGCCCAGAGTGGCGATGCCGCCACCTCGCAGTTGGAGGCATTCGCCCAGTTGGCCAATGACATTGCGCGACAGGCCTCGGTGATGGCCTATAACGACTCGTTCTACCTACTGGGACTCGCAATGCTGGCGTGCCTGCCCCTGATCTTCATTCTGAAAAAGCGCACGGTATAACCATGATTGCTCGTTCCTTTCCCCTGCTGCTGACCGTTGGTTTGTTGTCAGCCTGCACCGTCGGCCCGGACTACCAAGGGGCGCCCGCCGTCGCGCCAAAAACCCTGGCAGCCGGGCGCCTGCCCCATGCTGACAAGGCCGCGTCAAACGCACCGGCTGCTGCCCAGTGGTGGCGAACGCTGGGGGATGCCCAACTCGATGAACTGGTGGAACAGGCGCTGCATAACAGCCCCGATATCGCCACCGCACAAGCACGTTTGCGCCAGTCCCGCGCGAGCCTCAGCGGCGCCCGCGCCAACGCGATGCCCAAAGTCACCGGCGACGCGGCGCTGCTCAAGTTGCGCTCCCCCGACACCTCCGCCCTGGGCGGCAGCAGCGGTGGCGGGCGCGGCCCATTGAGCCTGTACCTCGCCGGTTTCGATGCCAGCTGGGAAGCCGACCTGTTCGGCGGCACCCGCCGTGCCGTCGAAGCCGCCGATGCCGAAGCCGACGCCTCGCAGGCACAACTGGCCGACGCCCAGGTGCAACTCGCCGCCGACGTCGTGCAGGCCTATACCGACCTGCGCGACCAGCAAGCGCGACTGGCCCTGGTCGACGCCAGCGTCGACATCGAAAACCAGGCCCTGGACCTCACCCAGCAACGGCGCGAGCGCGGCGTGGCCTCACAGCTGCAATTGGAACAAGTGCTGACCCAAGCCGAAAACACCCGCGCCCAACGCCTGCCACTGCAAGCCTCCATCGTCGAGTCTCTCGACCAGTTGGGCCTGCTCTGTGGCTTGGAGCCCGGCGAACTGGACAGCCGCCTCGCCACCGCCCGCGCCCTGCCCGCCATCCCCAACCAAGTGCCCGTGGCCGACCCCGCCGCCCTGCTCAAAGCCCGCCCCGACATCCGCGTGGCCGAGCGCAAACTGGCCTCCAGCAACGCACAGATCGGCGAAAAAACCGCCGACTGGTTTCCCAAGCTCAGCCTGATGGGCGATCTGTCCTTCTCCGCGGGCGACCCGGGCCACCTCGCCCGCAAAGACAACGGCACCTGGCTGATCCTGCCACGCCTCACCTGGAACGCCCTCGACTTCGGCCGCGTCGCCGCCAGCGTCAAAGGCGCCGAAGCCGGACGTGACGAGGCACTCGCGAACTATAAGAGCGTGGTGCTCAGTGCCTTGCGCGATGCCGACGTAGCGTTGGCGCGTTATGGGAACCAGCGGCAGAACGTGGTGCTGTTGCGCAATGTGGAATCGTCCGCCGTGCGCGCGGCGGACCTGACGCGGCAACGCTACCGCGCGGGCACGGCGAGCACGTTGGATTGGCTGGATGCGGAGCGCACGCGGTATCAGGCGCAGGAGAGCCGGATTTCGGGGGATGCGGAGTTGTTGAAGGATTTTGCGTCGTTGCATAAGGCGTTGGGGTTGGGGTGGGTGTTGTAACAAGATTTTCTGGTATCTGCTGCAACGGCTCAGGCGGATGCCCTTTCCACTTCAGCCACGACCCGCAATCGTCTGCTACTGTTTTGCCATCAGCTAACTACTCGAAATCTCACCGCCAACAAATGGACTTGTCTGAATGAGCGAGTTTAGGTTTAAAAACGATCTCGGCAATCTGATGCGTGATTGTGACCTGCAGCAGCTTCTGGATTTCATTGGGCATGACTATGACTTTGAAGCTGATCCCCACAGCGTGCTCGACAAAGCCGCCCATTACGGCAGGGAAGAAATACTCCTGCATGCGCTCGACCATGGAGGAAACCCCAACGGTAGTGGTGAGTTCTCAACGCCGCTGGCGTCGGTCTGCGCAAGGGGCGACTTGAAGCTTGCTAAGTTGCTGCTCAAACGCGGAGCAGAGGTCGAACTGAAAGATGAGTTTGGCGGTACCGCAATGAGAGCGGCGGTATACAACGGGACGATTGCTACGGACAAGTTGCTAATGGATGCAGGCGCAAGTCTGGGCGGCGCTGTTGCTTCTGCAAGCAGGAGCGGACGCTACCTATGTTCGGAAGAAAGATGGTATGTCTGCTATCAAACTCGGCTATTCGGGTTACGGTGAGTGCTCTGCGCAAGTCTTCGCAGAGTTGACGGCACGAGGGGCTCCGGAGCCTGAGTGGGGTTCTCAAATTGTGCAGTTGAGGTGACCCTCAAGTGTCGCGGGATTAGCTAGTCAGCATCATCGCCGTCGCTAAACGCACGACCTGAACTGCACCTTCAAAAAACCAGCACAGCCGGCAGCCATCGCCCAGGAGCAATAAGCGTCTGCTCCACACATCTTGTTGTGTGAAACACGCCCCCATCCATGCTGCCACGGCAGCTTTATAATTTTTGCTCGTTTGGTGCGTCGGGACGCCGAGAAGCCCCCGCTTCAAAGCCCTGCCCCGGAGATTGCTTTCCAATAGCGTTGGCAGGGACATTTAAGGTACGCAAAAACTTGCCGATACGGTGTGATACCTGAACCGAGGAGTTATCTTTGAACATCCGATTGCTGACCCTTTTTTCTGCGCTGTTGCTGAGTGGCTGTGGTTCTACGAATTACGAGCAATCCATACAAGAACAGCCCTACGATCAGGCAACCTCCGCGAGGATCCGTCTTTTTGGAAACAATGGTTTGCCCGTCGCAATCAATCCTGGGCAAGACTGCGCTTCGAGCAAAGAACCTCTTTATGCCTACGGCTATACCGTTGCAGATAAGGTCAATTCCTCCGTAGGACAACACACCAGACGAAGTATAGGAATGCCTGCATCATGGAGGAGTGACCATCTGACCTATGGCGAGTCGTACTCAGAGTTTGTCATCCCCGCAGGAGCCCCTTCTGTGGTCTTGATGAAAATGGTCACCGCCCAAGCTACTTGTGTGCCAAGCACCCGAGTATTTACTCCTGAGGCAGGTAAGGATTATGAGGCATACCTTGACCGTCACGACGGGAAATGCGGCGGGGTGATTCGACTTCTTTCCGGTTTAGAGACCCCCGGCCCTATCGCAGAAGTCCCGTCGAGTAGTTGCGCAAAAAAATAGATTTACTCCTGAGTTTTGTGCGTTTTTTCTTCCTTTCACCACCGGCAGCCAAGGGTGGTTTTCTTCCGTCTCGCGACGGGCAGAAGATGACCCAAAGCGGACGGTGGCGGCAGGTACAAATCGGCCCTGAGCAGGCATTTAAGAGGCGCCGTCATTGGGACAGCTACTAATGGCCCTAGCGCCAGCCTTCGCCGCAACAATCATTGAGTCCGACCTGCTGATCTGTGCCAGAAGCTTGTCCTCCTCGCGTTCGATCTTTGGGTTGAGCGTCATTCCATCCATGCAGGCTCCCCTTTTTTAAAGGGGAGCTCATCCAATCTTTTGCGATACACCGCTCGCATCGTAGAACCCGGCGGGCTACCACTAACATGCGCCCGGCACGAACGTAGCGCCCCATAAAGCGGCATGCATCAGAAATGAACCTTTTTTTGCTACTCGCTGTAGAATGCAGCGCGATATTTATTTGACATCACCACCCTATGTAAAGGGATTTTATGCGTAACAATTCAGGCAAATTCCGAACGGATATAAACGGACTAAGGGCGTGGGCGGTAGTCTCGGTAGTTCTGTACCACTTTGGAGTTCCAGGTTTTAACGGTGGTTTTGTCGGAGTAGACGTATTTTTCGTTATTTCCGGATTCCTGATGACAGGAATAATAATAAAAGGATTAGAAAGCAAAAATGGCTTTTCAATCTCATCATTTTACATGGCCAGAGCGCGCCGTATAATACCGGCGCTAATCGCACTCTGCGCAGTGCTAATTTCTATTGGCTGGGTGCTACTACCAGCCGGCGAATACAGCACATTAAGTATAAATACAATTGCCGCACTCACCTTCACTTCAAACATTAAATTCTGGAGAGAGACCGGCTACTTCTTTGAAGACTCAAAATATAACTGGCTACTTCATACTTGGTCTCTTTCCGCAGAATGGCAGTTTTATTTAATACTACCAATAGCCCTGAGCATAATCTGGAAGCTGCAAAGCAACAGGCGGGCAATATTTTTATCGTCCGCTGCAGGACTAATTTTTTCACTAGCCCTGTGCATATACCTAACTCCCATCAAGCAAGCCGCATCGTTTTATATGCTACCAACAAGAGCTTGGGAGATGTTGCTTGGCGGAATAATTTTCTTTTTCGATCCGAGAACACTGTCAGTTAACTTACGAAAATCACTAGAGCTTTTAGGTTTTTCACTAATTGCAGCTTCAATATTTATGTTTGACCAATCAAGTTCATGGCCGGGCTGGAGAGCCTTAGTTCCATCTGCTGGAGCTGCGATGGTCATCATATCATCCATGCATAGCTCGCCACTGTCATCCACACCCATTCTTCAGCTGACTGGGAATCTTTCTTACTCACTCTACCTGTGGCATTGGCCGGTCATTGTATTCATTAGGTATCTTGAACTACAGAGCGAGCCCGCCGCCATCATCGTAGGCTTACTGATATCTTTCTTACTCGGCTTCATATCGCATGCCACTATAGAAAGATTCTTGACAAATAAAATAGCTAGCAAATCAAATAAAAATGTCACCACCATACTGTTGACAGCATCTTTGCTAGTAGCCGTCCCTACGCTTTTCATATGGCTTAACAAGGGGATAAAAAACAGGATTGATCCATATATTGATAGTGTCTTCAACGAATCAGCAGATAAAAACCCTAGATTCTCAGAATGCTTCGCGGATGGCGCGAAGCCCGTACCGCAATGCAGATACGGCGGAGACAAACAGCTAGGGGCTATTGTCATAGGTGACAGTCACTCGGCATCAATAATGCGCGCAGTCGAAAAGTCTTTGCCGTCTAAAGATTTATATGTGCTCGATTGGAGCCTAAGTGAATGCCCCACAATTGAAGGAATCCATAATGACAAGATTGATGGCTACCGATGCGGCGATTTTGTTTCTTGGGCCGTGAGCGAGCAGGAAAATCTGGATCGCAAAGCGCCGATAATCATAATGAATAGGCTGTCCCTTTATATTGTTGGCCCAACAGAGGCAGGGCTTGAAGCCGAAATAACAAAGCCTAGCTACCACATTAGCAAAAGATCAGATACAAGAACTGAAGAATTCAACAAAGAACTAACAGACGGAATTGTCAACACAGCTTGCAGGCTATCCAAAACAAGACAAGTCTTTATGGTCCGCCCAATTCCAGAAATGCACGTTCTCGTCCCTAAATCCATGGGGAAATCCTTACTTCTAGGCCGAGACCCAGAAGTAATGCTATCAGTTGATGAATATACACAAAGGCAAAAACTTGCACGGAAAGCTCAAGATACAGCAGTTGAACAATGCGGAATAAAAATATTAGACCCTATCCCTTACTTCTGCGATGAGAAGTGGTGCAAGGGATCCAAGGGCGGTCTTCCTATTTATTATGATGACGATCATCTGAGTGAGCACGGCGCATCCTATCTTGTCCCCATGTTTGCCAAGGCTCTAGAGTCCAGCAGATAAGCCAAGCCCTGGGATGCTATTAATGCATCCCGGTCGAATCAAGGTCTGCTGCTGGTGGCCTTCACTACGCCGTCAAAGGCTTGCTCGCACGTCACTCCCCTGCTCCGGCTTTGATCAGCATATCCTGCCAGATCGCCCGATCTCGCATCAGAGCGCTTGAGCACGTCGGTAAGCACCAGGACGGCACGGGAAGCTGCCGCGCTTGCGGCGGCAGTGCAGGAATGGCTGCTGGTTTGACTGGCTGCGAGTCGAGCGGCAAGGCCGTCTGCCGCTCCGCGCAGGCTGTCAGCAAAAGCGCGAGCGTTAATCTCGGGTCCTCAACTCAATTAATTAATTAATTAATGGTGTTAAATGGAAAAATTTACTGTTGCCACAGCCATCGTTTCCGGCGTTCTCACTTATTTCTCGATTAGCGGTCAGCGGCTGATTGACTTGAAAGTTTTCGCTACCTGGTGCGGTCTTGCAGTTTTAGTTATTAGCCATGCACACAGCCTCTACCTGTTGTGCAGCAGCACTGAGCCAATGACTCTGTTTCGAATCCTGACACTAAACGTGGCAGCGATAGGCGTGCTGGTCTTATTGGCAACGGGCGTATTCCTAAAGTGCCACCTGCGTGAATCTCTGGAGAGGAAGAATCCTGAAAAATAAAAACCCGGCGCAATGACCGGGTTCAGTGTGGTGGTGAGTCCCGCTGCTTGCGGTCGCACCTATCGAAGATGGGTACTTTTTACAGGTCGATTCCGGTGGCAGCAAGGGAGTTTTAATGCCATGGCGCAATACGGGTGCAATATAGGTATGACGCAGGGACAATGCATTCAATCGGCTATCGCTTCTGGTGCCCTGTCTGACCTGTCCCACTATTCTGGATCGAAGTTGGACTGTGCTGGTCAAGTAAAATGCAGATGGGTGGCCAGGTGGAGTGCAAATCCCCACCACATGACCAGGTGCCGCTCCGCTCCCTAGATGCGACCAAAATCCCAGGGAGTTACGGAACACATGCCAAAAGTTGCGGAACGGTTCTTAAATTGCAGGCAATAAAAAACCCCGTAGACGCTAATCTACGGGGTTTTTAAGAGTGGAGGCCGAGGTCGGAATCGAACCGGCGTAGGCGGATTTGCAATCCGCTGCATAACCATTTTGCTACTCGGCCTCAAACGATCAATGCCCTGATTGCTGGCACTCACCGCATAAAAACTTGAGTGGGCTGTAAAACCCTGCCTCTACTCTAACTCATTGAATACATTGAAGTTTTTAATGCTTCGTTGCGTTCGATGGGCGCCATTATGTACGTATTTGCCAATGCGTGCAACCCCTTGATTTCAAAAATATTTCGTAGGGACATCAAGGGGTTGCGTGGCCGCCCTACTCCTTGATGACCTGCTCCTGGTACTGCGGGTCGGCCTTGATCTGGGCCTCGGTAAACGGCAGCGGGCGCAGCTTTTTCTCGGAGAAAACCTGGGTTTGATCCTTCGCGTATTTCGATGCAGGGTCGCTGGACAGTGAGAACGCCAGTACGCCGAGGGCGTTGGGGCCCTTGTCGTCGAAGGTGACGATTTGCAGGTAGCTGCTGCCGCTGACGACTTCGCGCTTGCCGTCGGCGCGGGGGACGGTTTGCATGGCGTTGTAGATGCCCAGTTCTTGCGGGCCGCCGTGGATGGGCGTTTGGCCGCTGACCTGCACGTCGCCCCAGCGGCTGTTGGCGGTCAGGCCATTTTTGGCCACTTCGGCGGTCGAGGCCCGCATGGCCTCGCGCAAGGCGTTGGCTACAACTGGGCGGTCGATGGCCAGGCCGCGTGGTGTGGTCAGCGGTTGGGCCGGGTCGAAGGCTACGCGCCAGGCATCGGGGATTTGCTGCAGGTGCTGTACCAGGTTGATGAAGTGCACCAGGCCCAGGCCGCTGTCGAGGTTGGCGCGTTGGTCCCAGTCCTTGAGGCTGGTGCACAGCGGTTGCAGGGCCACTGCATCAGCGCCCAGGCGTTTGGCGCAGAACGCGAGCAGGTCAGGCATGACCTGGCTGGCGAGGTACACCTCGTTGTCCATCACCATGTGTTGCAGCGCGGCCACGGTGATGGGCTGCGATTCCAGGGATTGCAGGCGTTGCAAGGCGAAGCGTGCACGCGGGCCGAGGCCGATGTGGTCCTGGCTGATCACCGGCGAGAACCCGGTCAGCGGCGCCTTGGGATTGGCCAACCATGCCGAGTCATTGGAATGCTGCACGTAGTCGGTGCGCTCCAGTTGCGGCAGTTGGTCAGCCGGAAAGATACCGGGCTGGGCCGCACGCGGGTCGACATCCCAGGCGCAGGCGCTGTGGGCGCCGTCGAGCAGGATCAGTTGCAGGCCGGCACGCGGGTCACTGCACTGCGCCAACTTGGCGGCGCTGACGTTGGGCACCACCGACAGGTTCATGTACAGGCTCTGGCCCTGGTCATCAGCCGCCAGGGTGTTGACCCACGGGATGCCTTGCAGGGTGTGCACCGAGGTTTGCAGTTCCTTGAGGCTGGTCGCGCGGTTCATGGCGTACCACTGTTGCAGCACGCGGTCATTGCCGAGGTTGGCGTCGCGCAGGCTGAACGCGTAGTGGTTGTTCCAATCGAGCTTGCCCGGCCATTGCACCACCGGGCCGAACTGCGAGCTGTAGACCGTATGGGCTTGCGTTTTGAGGCTGCCGTCGGGCTGCTTGACCTGCACGGTGACCGGTTTTTTATCCAGCGGGATGGATTTGCCGTCCAGCAGGTAGCGGGTGGAATCCTTGGGGTCGAGGGTCAAGCGGTACAGGGTGAAGTGCTTGGAAGTGTCGACGGTATGCGTCCACGCCACGTGCTGGTTGAAGCCGATATTGATCACCGGCAAACCTGGCAACGCGGCGCCCATGACATCCAGTTGGCCCGGGATGGTCAGGTGCATTTCATAAAAGCGCATGCCGCCCACCCAAGGAAAATGCGGGTTGGCCAGCAGCATGCCCCGGCCATTGAAGGAACGGTCTCGGCCCACCGCAACCGCGTTACTGCCACGGTCGAGGGTAAAACGCTGCTGATTGGCAGCGGCCAGTGCGAAGGCTTTGCCGTCGACTGTCACGCCGGCAGTCGCCTGGGGTGGCGTCGCGCCCACCAGGGCCTCGGCGAACTGCCCGACACCGCCTTCCACCAGCAGCCGACGGGTCAGTTTCACCAGGTCTTCAACAACCAGTGGCCGCACCCACGCCGCCTGGCACTGCACCGGCGCGCCCTGCTCTTTCAGGTAACGGTTGTAGCCCGCGACGTAGCCTTGCATGCGCTGCTGCATCTGCGGGGTTTGCGCATTCCAAAAGGTCGCGACCGCCTGTGGGGTATTGAGCCAGGTGAAAAACACGTCGCTGGCGAGGTTGTTGCGCTCCTCCAGGGTTGCCTGATCGGGGCCGAAGTAACGGGCGCGTTCGCCGTTCACCGTGACCACTTCATTGGCCAGCAGGCACAGGTTGTCCTGGGCATACGCGTAACCGATGCCGTAGCCCAGGCCACGTTCATCGTTGGCGCGAATGTGTGGTAAGCCGAATGTGGTGCGACGGATATCCGCCGATGCCTGTGCCACCGGCTCGCGTGCCGACGCGGCGAAGCTCAACCCCAGCAACACCCCTGCCATGCACGCCCTGGACAACCCATTGGAAATAATCACGCCGACTCCACCGTCAAATTGAACACCCTCACGAGGGGTAACTACCCCACCGTAAGGACGCAATAAGCCAGGAATAATTTAGCGGGCGGGCACGTTTATTTAGGGCAACCACAAGGTCACAAACCGGATACCGACAAAATTTCTACATCCGGGACTTCATGATTTCTGTCGCTCATACGTCTTACTTAATAAGAGCGCCATCATTTTCCTGATCAGGCTCTGATAAGGAGTTTTTTGCATGTACAACTCGCAACTGCCCACGGACGGACATTCACCGACTGCCGATGCCAATTTTGGCAACGGCACACATGCGTTCGGCAAAGCGCCCGAACAGCAAGGCAACCAGCGGATTCGCCATTTGCTCAAGTGTTTCGGTTTGCGCACCAGCCTGATTCGGCTGAAGGTCATCGACGCCCTGCTCACCGCTGCCGACAACCAGCGCACCCTGGGGGTGCGCGGCGTGCACAGCCATTTGCTGGAACTGGGCATTCCGCTGTCGTTTCTCAGCGTGCGCGAAGTGCTCAAGCGCCTGTGCAGCGAGGGCGTGATCACCCTCAATGCCGATAAAAGCTACAGCCTCCATGAAGAGGCTGCCAAAGTGCTCGAAGGTGGCGCCTGAATCAGAAGTGCGGCTTGACCTTGCGGCGCATGATGCCGTTGATCACCACCACGATCACCGCCACGGCAATGGCGATGTACTGGAAGGTTTTCTCGCTGATCACGCCGGTGTTCTGCAGGTAGGACAGGCCAAACATGATCGCCAGTACCGACAGGGCAATCAGAATCGAATATTTCAAACGCTGCTTTTGAGTCATGACGGGTTCCTGAACCTGATAGATGTATCCACTTTGTATCGCCGAACATGCCAAGCACATACCCGGTTACGGGGATGGACGGGGGTCGGCAGGGTCCTATGTTACAGGCGATGTAAAACTTTGGCTTGTTCCAAGCCTGATTGAGCTTGCCTGACTGACCTTGTGTGTACCCTTGAGGATTTTCAAATGTTGCGTCGAATCACACTGCTGATTCCATTGCTGATCATGCTGAGCATGAGCGGCTGCTTCTTCTTCCCACATGGCGGCGGTGGCGGTTGGCATGACCACCGTTACGATGACGGCGGTCACGGTTACGAACGTCGCTGATCCACTGACAGCGATTTAGCGTCGCAACCCAGTGCCGGGCTGAGCGCATAGCTCCACCAACCAATCCACAAACACCCTGACCCGCTGTGACAATTGCCGATGCGGCGGGTACAGGGCGGTGAGTGCCATCTTCGGCACCGGCAACTGGGGCAGTACCTCCACCAATGTGCCAGCCGCCAGTTGTCGCATCGCGTGATAATGCGGCGCCTGGATCAGGCCGAACCCGGCCTCGCAGGCACAGAAGTAGCCGTCAGAGCTGTTCACCGCCACTTGCTTGGCTAAATTGATCTCGCGCAATTCAGCACCCACCTGAAACTCCAGGCCAAAACGTTTGCCACTGGCGCTGGAGACGTACTCGACCATCTGGTGCCCCGCCAATGCTTCCAGTGTCTCGGGCACGCCAAAACGCTCAAGGTAGCCAGGACTGGCCAGGGTCAACTGGTCCATCATCGCCAAGGGCCGCGCCACCAGCGACTCATCCAGGGCCAGGCCCCCGCGCAGCACGCAATCGACACCTTCGCGAATCAGATCCACGGGGCGGTCGTTGAGGCCGATTTCCAGCTCGATCTGCGGGTAGCGCGCCGTAAACATCGGCAATGCGGGAATCACGATCAGCCGCCCAATCCCCGATGGCATATCAATACTCAGAGTGCCCCGTGGGTTCTGGCGATGGGTGGAAAATACCGCCTCGGTTTCTTCCAGGTCCGTCAGCAATTGCACGCAGCGCTGGTAGTAAGCGGCGCCATCCGGCGTAGGACTGACTTGGCGCGTTGTGCGCTGCAGCAATTGCACGCCCAAGTGCGCTTCCAACTGCTTGATCAGGATGGTCACCGAGGCACGCGGCAACTGCAGGCTGTCGGCGGCCTTGGCAAACCCGCCCAACTCGACGATTCGGGTGAACACACGCATGGCGTTGAATCGGTCCAAAGACAGGCTCCCAGGGCGATTATTTAGAAATCACAAACAGTGATAGTGCTTTTAGCCGGTTTATCGCAGTTTTGTCGAGGATAACAATAGGCGCCTACTCACCCAGGAGCTGTACCCATGCACACTCGTCAACTCGGAACAAACGGTCCCCACGTCAGCGCCATTGGCCTCGGCTGCATGGGCATGACCGATTTCTACACCACTGGCGCCGACACCAAAGAAGCCACCGCCACCCTGCACCGCGCGCTGGAACTGGGGGTCAATTTTCTCGATACCGCCGACATCTACGGCCCCCACACCAACGAGCAACTGATCGGCCAGGCCATCGCCGGCAAGCGTGACCAAGTGTTCCTGGCCAGTAAGTTCGGCATCGTGCGCGACCCGGCCAACCCGGCACTGCGCGGCGTGAATGGCCGACCCGAGTACATCCGTAATGCAATCGACGGCACCCTGCGCCGACTTGGCATCGAGACGCTCGACCTTTATTACCAGCACCGTATCGACCCGGAAGTGGCCATCGAAGAAACCGTCGGCGCCATGGCCGAGTTGGTGAAACAAGGCAAAGTGCGCTACCTGGGCCTGAGCGAAGCGTCCGCCGCCACTCTGGAGCGAGCGCATAAAGTGCACCCCATCAGCGCCCTGCAAAGCGAGTTCTCTTTGTGGAGCCGCGACCAGCAGGAAAACGGCTGCCTCGCCGCCTGCCAACGCCTGGGCATCGCCTTTGTGCCTTACAGCCCACTCGGCCGGGGCTTCCTGACCGGCGCCCTGAAAAGCCCGGACGACTTTGCCGCCGATGACTACCGCCGCCTCAGCCCGCGCTTCCAGGGCGAGAACTTTGCAAAGAACCTGTTGCTGGTGAAACAGGTCGAGGCACTGGCCGCCGATAAAGGCGTGACAGCCGGGCAACTCGCGTTGGCGTGGGTGCTGGCCCAGGGCGAATTCATCCTTCCGATCCCCGGGACCAAGCAACGCAAATACCTGGAAGAAAACGTGGCCGCCGTGTCCATCCGCCTCAACCCGGCTGAGTTGGCGGCGCTCGAAACGATCTTCCCCGCCAACGCTACCGCGGGCCTGCGCTACCCCGAAGCGGTCATGGCGATGCTGGATATCTGACCCGTGGGGCGCCGGTCAACGGCGCCCGCACTTTCTTGTACGATCGTACCTAAAGCTCCGTCCTGCCAAGCCGATAGCCCTACGAAGCTCTAACAAAGCCACGTCGGTCATAAACGCTTCGTAAGGACGACCCCATGCCCCCACTGCGCTCCATCCAAGCCCGCTATACCCTGTTTCTGGTGCTGTTCGTCCTGGTGTTATTCGTGTTGACCGTAGTGGGTATCGGCCAGTTGGTCGCGCCCACGCTGCGCCACACCGAAGAACAGGTGGTGCTCAACCGCATCGCTGAGGTGGCCGAACAGATCAAGGGCGAATTGAACAAGGTTCAAGCCCAGCAACGCAGCATCACCCAGACCATTCCCCTGCTCGACAGCGATGCCATCGACAAGGTCCTGCCGGGCCTGGTGGACCAGTATGGCGAGCTGAAAGTCTTCGGTGGCGGGATCTGGCCATTGCCGAACCAGCGCACCCCGGGGCGCAACAAGCACAGCACGTTCTGGCACCGCGATGCCTCGGGCAAGCTGACGGTGAACACCTTCTGGAACAGCGACGCCGCCCCCAACTACTACGACCAGAGCTGGTACAACGGCGGCCTCGCCTCGCCACGCGGCCAGTGTGCCTGGGCTGCTGCCTACAAGGATGACGCCAGCCAGGAGCCGCGCACCAACTGCGCCATGGCGATCCAGCGCGACGGTGCGGCCTACGGTGTGGCCACCATCGACGTGACCCTGGGTTTCTTCAATGAACTGGTGGCCAGCAAGGAAAAAGACATCGGCGGCCAGATGCTCATCGTCGAAGGCGACGGCAAGATCATCAGCAACAGCTCGCGCATCAATGGCCCGGTGGTGTTGAAAAACATCAGCGAACTGGCCGGCAGTTCGGCGTTTGCCGCGCAGGTCAGCAAAGCCCTTGCCCATCGTGACCAGGGGCTGCAACGCAGTGAGTTCGACAACGGCGGCGTGGCCAGCACCTTCTACCTGCGCCCCATCGAAGGCACCCCGTGGTTCCTTGCCACTGCCCTGCCCACCTCGTTGATCACCGCCCAGCGCGACGATGTCCTCGGCACCCTAGCCCTGCTGCAAATTCCGATGGTGTTGCTGCTGGTGCTCCTCGCGGTGTACGCGATTCGTCAACTGGTGCAGCGCATGAAGTCGCTGAAGACCAACATTGACGCGCTGTCGGCCGGTGATGCGGACCTGACACGGCGTATCACCATCCGTGCGGAAGACGAGTTGGGCGCCATCGGCCATTCAGTCAACCGCTTTATCGTCTACCTGCAAAACATGATCGGCGAAGTGACCCAGGCCACCGGCGCCATGTCGTCGGGCCTGGAGCAGCTGCAACAGGCCTCGGCGCAGACCAACCGGATCCTGGTGCGTCATGCCTCGGAAACCGACCAGACCGTCACCGCCATCACCGAAATGAGCTCCACCGCCGAGACCGTGGCGCAAAATGCCGCCGAAACCGCCGCCTTCACCCAGCGCGCCAACGAGCACGCCGACCGTTCCCGCGTGGTGGTGGGTGAAGCCTCCACCAGCGTCAGCGCGTTGATCGGCGAAGTCTCCAGCGCCACCCACACCGTGGAAAACATGCGCCAGGACGCTGCACGCATCACCGAAACCCTCGGCGTGATCGGCGCGATTGCCGGCCAGACCAACCTGTTGGCGCTCAACGCCGCCATCGAAGCGGCACGTGCCGGCGAGCAAGGCCGTGGGTTTGCGGTGGTAGCCGACGAAGTACGCGCCCTGGCGGCACGCACCCAAGCCAGCACCTCGCAGATCAACGAAATGCTGGCGCGCTTGACCACCGGCGTAAGTTCGTCGGTGGCCGCCATGGAAAACACCCAGGCCAGTTGCCAGTCGGCGGCGGATGCAACGGCGCGGGTGAACACCGGCCTGGATGAGATGGCCGGCTCGGTCAGCCACATCAACAACCTCAGCACCCAGATCGCCACGGCGGCCGAGCAACAGAGCGCGGTGACCGAGGAGATCAACCGCAGCATGGTGCAGATCCGACAAATGGTCGAAGAGCTGGTGCACAGCGGCCATGCCACCGAAACCAACACCCAGAGCCTGCTGGACGCCAATGGCCGGGTGATTGCCCTGATGAGCCGCTTCAAAGTCCGTTGATCAATTGCCTGGATGCTCCCGTGCAAAGCGCGGGAGTAGGACTATTCTGACATTTCCTAGTCGTCACACAGGAGGTGTGCCATGCGCGCTGCCGAGCAATCGGTCCGCTTGGAGCGGATCAGTCAGGAACGCTTTATCCAGGCCCCCATCGATGCCGTTTATGACTATGTGACCCAGCCCGACCGCTGGCACGAGTGGCACCCCACGTCCCTGAGTGCCGACACCGGCACCACCGGCTCGCTCCCTGCGGGCACGCGGTTTACCGAAATCATCGACCTGCTGGGCGTACGCGTCCCCATGAGCTACCGCGTGCAGATCGCTCGGCGCCCCGGCGAGTTCAAGACCGTGTTCACCTCCCTGGCCGTGGACGGTTCCATCCATTATTTCCTGCAGCCCCATCGCGGTGGCACGCTGTTCAAGCGTGTGCTGACCTACGAGACCGAGCTGCAACTGGCCACCCTGCATGAGCGCATGATCGAGTTGTCGGGCATTGCCCTCGACCAGCTCAAGCACCGCCTGGAAAACGGCGCCTCCGTATAATTTAGAAACATTACTCCGCCTTTCGCTGACCTGTGGGAGCTGGCTTGCCTGCGATGACGTCGTCATGATCCCCGCCATCCCAACGGCCACCTCCTGCACGCGAGATCCTATGAAAACCCCATTGCGCCTGGTCCTGCTCTCAGCCCTGTTCACCACCACCCTGGCCCAAGCCGCCGACCTCATTCCCATCGACGTCCACCGCGACACCAACTGCGGCTGCTGCAAAAAATGGATCAGCCACCTGGAAAGCAACGGCTTCAAGGTCAATGACCACGTCGAAGCCGACATGAGCGCCGTCAAACAACGCCTGGGCGTGGCCCCGCGCCTGGGCTCGTGCCATACCGCCGTGATCGACGGCAAGTTCGTCGAAGGCCACGTGCCTGCCGAACAGGTCCTGGCCCTGCGCACACGCAATGACCTGCTGGGCATCGCCGCCCCAGGCATGCCCATGGGTTCGCCCGGCATGGAAGTCCCAGGCCGCAGCGAGGCCTTCCAAGTCATCGGCCTGACCCGTGAAGGCAACGACGTGGTGGTGGCTGACTACCCGGCGCAATGATCGCGGGTTACCTGGGGTTATTCTTTGCGGCGTTTGGCGCCGCGACATTATTGCCCCTGCAATCGGAAGCCGTGCTCGTGGGCCTGCTGCTCAGCGGCCATTACAGCCTGTGGCTATTGCTGGGGGTTGCGACCCTGGGCAACGTGCTGGGCTCGCTGGTGAACTGGTGGCTCGGGCGTTGGGTGGAGCACTTCAAGGGCCGACGCTGGTTTCCGGTGAGCGACAAGCAATTGGGCAAGGCCCGCCACCATTACGAGCGCTGGGGGCATTGGACCTTGCTGCTCAGCTGGGTACCGATCATCGGGGACCCACTGACCCTGGTGGCCGGGGTGATGCGTGAGCCACTGTGGCGTTTCTTGCTGCTGGTTACCCTCGCCAAAGGCGTACGTTACGGCGTGCTCGCTGCCTTGACCCTGCAGTGGGTGTTAATCCCCACTTAATCGCCTCCCAACAGCATCCGAGCACCTTCTCTAGGAGCCCAGCCGATGCCTCTGATCCGCGCTTTCTGCATTGCCGGCCTGCTGACCGCCAGTGCCGCCCCCGCCTTCGCCGCCACCTACGGCCCCGAGCTGCAAGGCTTCCAATACCCGTATCCGGTTGAGCACTTCCAGTTCCAATCCCAGGGCAAATCCCTGCAGATGGGGTATATGGACGTCCCCGCCAAGGGCAAAGCCAACGGCCGCAGTGTGGTGCTGATGCACGGCAAGAACTTCTGCGGCGCCACCTGGCAAGACTCGATCAAAGCCTTGAGCGATGCCGGTTACCGCGTGATCGCGCCGGACCAGATCGGCTTCTGCACCTCCAGCAAGCCCGAGCATTATCAATACAGCTTCCAGCAACTGGCCACCAACACCCACCAACTGCTGGAAAAACTCGGCATTCACACAGCCACCCTCGTCGGCCACTCCACCGGCGGCATGCTCGCCACCCGCTACGCCTTGCTCTACCCGGCCCAGACCGAACAATTGGCGCTGGTCAACCCCATCGGCCTGGAAGACTGGAAGGCTCTCGGCGTGCCCTATCGCAGTGTCGATCAGTGGTACGGGCGCGAGCTGAAGCTGAGCGCCGAGGGCATTCGACAATACGAACTCAACACCTACTACGTGGGCCGCTGGAAGCCCGAGTACGACCGCTGGGTCGACATGCTCGCCGGCCTGAATAAAGGCCCGGGGCATACGCTGGTCGCATGGAACTCGGCCTTGATTTACGACATGATCTTCACCCAGCCGGTGTACTACGAGTTCAAGGACTTGCAGATGCCCACCCTGTTGCTGATCGGCACGTCCGACACCACCGCCATCGGCAGTGATATCGCACCGCCAGCGGTCAAGGCCAAGCTCGGTCACTACGACGTGCTGGGCAAGCAGGCTGCACAGCTGATCCCCCACGCCACCCTGGTGGAGTTCCCGGGCCTGGGGCATGCGCCGCAGATGGAAGAACCGGCCCAGTTTCATAAAGCGCTGTTGCAGGGTTTGAACGCCCTTTAATCCAACCTTTTTCGAGGCACTCGTGAATGTCGGTACAGATCGCAGTCATTGATGATTGGCAGAATGTGGCCAGTGGCGTGGTGGATTGGTCGGTGCTTGATACCGTCGGCCAGGTGCATTTCCTGCACGACTACCCCGCCGATACCGCCACGATGATCGACCGTTTGCAGGGGTTCGAGGTGATTTGCGTGATGCGCGAGCGCTCCACCTTCGACAAGGCCCTGTTGCAGGGCCTGCCCCAGTTGAAACTGCTGGTGACCGGTGGCATGCGCAACGCGGCCATCGACATCGCCGCCGCCAAGGCCCTGGGGATCCAGGTGTGTGGCACCGACAGCTATAAGCAGGCCGCACCGGAATTGACCTGGGCGCTGATCATGGCGTCCACCCGCAACCTGCTGGCCGAAGCCAACTCCCTGCGCGCCGGCCACTGGCAGGTTGGCCTGGGCGGCGACCTGTACGGCAAAACCCTGGGCATCCTGGGGTTGGGCAGCATCGGCCAGAAGGTCGCACAGTTTGCCAAAGTGTTTGGCATGAACGTGATCGCCTGGAGCGAAAACCTCACGCCCGAGCGCGCCGCCGAATCGGGCGTGACCTGGGTCAGCAAGAGAGAACTGTTCGAACAGGCCGACATTCTCACCGTGCACCTGGTGCTCAGCGACCGCAGCCGTGGGCTGGTAGATGCCCAGGCGTTGGGCTGGATGAAACCCACCGCGCGCCTGGTGAACACCGCTCGCGGCCCCATTGTGGATGAGCAGGCGCTGGTGCAGGCACTGGAAAGTGGCGGGCTGGCCGGGGCTGCACTGGATGTGTACGCCGAAGAGCCACTGCCGGTGGATCACCCGTTCCGCCGCCTGCCCAACGTGCTGGCCACTCCCCACGTCGGCTACGTAAGCGAGCAAAACTACCGCCAGTTCTACCAACAGATGATCGAAGACATCCAGGCCTGGGCCAACGGCGCGCCCATCCGCCCCCTCGGCTGAAAAAGTACCTGTAGTGAGCGGGCTTGCCCCGCGCGGCGGCATACCAGCCACCTCAAGTTTGGCTGACACACCGCCGCGCGGGGCAAGCCCGCTCACTACAAGGATCATGTTTCAAAAGCTGCATATAGTTACAAGTTTTTTGTCCTACAAAATCTTCTCACAAACCCTACACGCTCTAGGATCTGTCCTAGACTGATGACCGATGGGTCCGTTCGAAAACAAAAACCCCGCAAAAAATCGAAACTTTCCAAACCTGCCGTAGGTCCAGTTTTAAGGTAAGGCGAGCACACGCGCTCTGTCGCAAATGCCCGTCCATCCAATCTTTTTCAGCTGAGCGTGCAACTGGCATACGCCTTGCCAGTTTGTACAGTGCTTGTGCGCCTGACCGCAGGATGCGGTCATCGGAGCTAATGGCAGCGGGCCATTAGCCGACAGACATGTAGGAGAGAACTATGATCAGTGCCGCTGTAGATATTCAGGGAGAGCGTGTCAGTCAGCCGGTAGGGGGGCCTTCGCTGGCCGACCTGCCCACCACTGTGCGGCCGATCGTGAGCCAGAACCCTAATCGCAAGAAAGTCCTGTTTGTAACCTCCGAGTTTGCCGACCTGGTGAAGACCGGTGGCCTGGGTGACGTGTCCGCCGCCCTGCCCCGCGCCATGGCCCACCTGCACGATGTGCGGGTGCTGATCCCGGGTTACCCGCAGGTGATGGAAAGCGACAACCCGATCCACATCGTCGGCGAACTGGGCGGCCATGCCGCGCTGCCGCCGTGCAAGATCGGGCGCATGGACCTCAAGGACGGCCTGGTCATCTACGTGCTGATCTGCCCCGAACTCTATGAGCGCGAAGGCACCCCCTACGGCGCCAACAACGGTCGCGACTGGCCGGACAACCACATCCGCTTCGCCCGCCTGGGCCTGGCCGCCGCTGACATGGCCGCCAACCTGGCACAGATTCATTGGTGCCCCGACCTGGTGCACGCCCACGACTGGCCAGCAGGCCTCGCCCCGGCGTACATGCACTGGCGTGGGTCACGCACCCCGACCCTGTTCACCATTCATAACCTGGCCTACCAAGGCGTGGTCAGCCTGGCCTCGACGCCGGAGCTGGGCATTCCACCCCATGCCCTGCAACAAGAAGGCATGGAGTTCTACGGCAAGATGTCGTTCCTCAAGGCTGGCATGGCGTACTCCAGCCACATCACCACAGTGAGCGCCACCTACGCCCAGGAAATCACCACCCCTGAATTCGGTTGCGGCCTCGATGGTTTCCTCGCCAGCAAGACTCAACAAGGCTTGCTCAGTGGTATCCCCAACGGCATCGACGAAAGCTGGGAAACCTCCACCGACACGCACCTGACCCACAACTTCAATATCGGTGACTGGGAAGGCAAGGCCGTCAACGCCGCCCACGTGCGCGAGTTGTTCGAGCTGGACGACTCCACCGGCCCACTGTTCGCCGTGGTCTCGCGCCTGGTGTACCAGAAAGGCCTGGACCTCACCGAAGCCGTTGCCAGCTTTATCGTCGAACATGGCGGCCAGATCGCGATTATCGGCCGTGGCGAACCGGAAGAAGAACAAGCCATGCGTGAACTGGCCCTGCGTTTTCCTGGCCAGGTGGGCGTGCGCATCGGCTTCAACGAAACCGACGCCCGCCGCATGTTCGCCGGCAGCGACTTCCTGCTGATGCCTTCGCGCTATGAGCCCTGCGGCCTGAGCCAGATGTATGCACAGCGCTTCGGCTCACTGCCGGTAGCCCGCAATACCGGTGGGCTGGCCGACACCATCGAGAATGGCGTCACCGGGTTCCTGTTCAATGAATCCACGGTAGAGAGCTACGAAGAAGCGCTGAGCCGTGCCTTCAATGTATTTGCCAATACCGGGCTGCTCAACGCCATGCGCTGCCGCGCCATGACCCAACCCTTCAACTGGTGCCAGGCGGTCGAACCCTACGCCGAACTGTACGAACAACTGGTGGCCAAGGCCTTGGGGAAATCGGCTAAATAATCAAGGGAGGGCTTCATAGATGCCGTCACGGACTCTGGAAACCTGGCCCCACGGCGCAATCATGCTGGACGCGCAACACACGCGTTTTGCCTTGTGGGCGCCAGACGCATTTTACGTCAGCGTTGAATTGGAAGACGGCAAGTCCATCGCCATGCTGCCCCAGGCAGAGGGCTGGTTCGAAACGGAAATACGCTGCGCGGCGGGCACGCGCTACCGCTACAACATCGACGGCGAAACCGATGTACCCGATCCGGCGTCCAGGGCCCAGGCCACGGACGTCCATGGTTGGAGCCAAGTCGTCGACCCGCTCGCCTATCCATGGCGACATAGCCAATGGCAAGGCCGCCCGTGGCACGAGGCGGTCATTTACGAACTGCACGTTGGCGCGCTGGGCGGCTATGCCGGCGTGGAAAAACACCTGCCGCGCCTGGCCGAGCTGGGCGTCACCGCCATCGAGTTGATGCCGCTGGCGCAGTTTCCCGGCGAACGCAACTGGGGCTACGACGGGGTACTGCCCTACGCGCCCCACGCCGCCTACGGCACACCCGAACAACTCAAGCACCTGATCGACAGCGCCCACGAACACGGCTTGGCCGTAATCCTCGACGTGGTCTACAACCACTTCGGCCCGGACGGCAATTACCTCGGTCAATATGCCAAGGGCTTCTTTCAGGAAGACGTGCACACCCCCTGGGGCGCGGGCATTGATTTTGACCGCCGCGAAGTGCGCGACTTCTTCCTCGACAACGCGTTGATGTGGCTGCTGGAGTACCGCTTCGACGGCCTGCGCCTGGATGCGGTGCACGCCATCGACAACCCGGGGTTTCTCAAGGAGCTCGCGCAACGGGTGCGCCAGCAAGCCGATATCGGCCGCCATGTGTGGCTGGTGCTGGAAAACGAATTCAACCAGGCGAGCCTGCTGGAACACGAGTTCGATGCCCAGTGGAATGACGACGGCCACAATGCCTTGCACGTGCTGCTGACCGGCGAAACCGACGCCTATTACAGCGACTTTGCCGCGGACACCACCGCCAAGCTCGCACGCTGCCTGGGCGAAGGTTTTATCTACCAGGGTCAAGCGACCCGCCACGGCCATCCACGTGGCGAACCCAGCGGGCACCTGCCGCCCAGCGCCTTCGTGCTGTTTTTGCAGAACCATGACCAGATCGGCAATCGCGCCCTCGGCGAACGGCTGCATCAACTCTGTTCGCCCGAGGCACTCAAAGCCGCCACTGCGCTACTGTTGCTGTCGCCGATGATCCCGATGATGTTCATGGGCGATGAAACCAACGCCACCGAGCCGTTCCTGTTTTTCACCGATCACCATGGCGAACTGGCCGAGGCCGTGCGCGAAGGCCGGCGTAATGAATTCGCCGACTTCGCCGCCTTCCACGACCCCGAACGGCGCGAACGCATTCCCGATCCCAACGCCGCGTCGACCTTTGAGCATTCCGCCCCCAGCTTCACCGACAACGACCACACCGCGCTCTATCGCCACCTGCTGCACCTGCGCCACCAGCACCTCGTGCCGCATTTGCCCGGCAGCGTTGCATTGGGCGCACAGGTGCTGGCCGATGGCGCCGTCACTGCGCGCTGGCGCCTGGGCAACGGCAGCCTGTTGCAGATCGACCTCAATCTAAGCGCAGCGCCCGTGACTCACCCTGCGCCGTCCCACCTGCTATTCGAAACGCGCCCCCATGACCCGGCCCTGCTGGCGCCGTTCAGTGCGCGCGTAGCCCTATTCCCTGTTGGAGAGCACCCTTGAGCGAAGCGAACCTGGAAATCCTCGCCAGCCGCGCGGGCCTGGCCGTCGATTGGATCGACGCAAACGGCCGCCCGCAACACGTGAAGCCCGACGCCCTGCGTGCGGTCCTCAAAGGGCTCGGCCACCCGGCCGATACCGATGCCGAGATCGACGCCAGCCTGCTCGAACTGGAACAGGTGCAACAGAACAAACACCTGCCGCCCTTGATGACCATCGACAGTGGCGAAGGGCTGGACTTGGCGCGCTACTTCGAACCCGACACCCTGTGCCGCGTCAACCTCGAAGACGGCGAAACCCTTGAGCTGCGCCTGGATGGCAACGCCGTTCTACCAGGCGTCATTGCGCTCGGGTACCACCAAGTGCACATCAGCGATCAGGTCTTCACCCTGGCCGTGGCCCCCATCCATTGCTACAGCGTGGCTGAAGCGGTGGACAGCCGCCCCGCCCGGGCCTGGGGCCTGAGCGCTCAGTTGTATGCATTGCGCCGCCTCGGTGACGGCGGCTTCGGCGATACCCTGGCTCTGGAGCATTTGGCGCGCTCGGCCGCCGAGCGCGGTGCCGATGCGCTAGCGATCAGCCCGATGCACGCGATGTTCAGTGCCGACCCGAACCGCTACAGCCCTTACTCACCGTCCAGCCGCCTGTTCCTCAACAGCCTTTACGCGTCACCGGGCTGCATCCTGGGCGAGCGTGAGGTACGCAACGCCATCGAGGCCGCCGGCCTCGCCGATGAGCTGCACACCCTGGAACAGCACACCCTGATCGACTGGCCTGCAGCCGCGAAGGCCAAGCAACGCTTGCTGCGCACGCTGTATGAAGACTTCCGCCACGGCGAGCATCCGCAACATGCCGACTTCCTGAGCTTTCGCCAGGCCGGTGGCGAGGCCCTGGAAAATCACTGCCGCTTCGAGGCCGTGCAAGCCCAGCGCGCGGCCGCCGGTGAAGACCTGGACTGGCGCCACTGGCCAGACGCCTGGCGTAACCCGCAGAGCGCGGCGCTGGCTCAATTCGCCGAAGACCACCGTGATGAAATCGGCTACTTCGCCTTCAGCCAATGGTTGATCGCCCGCAGCCTGGAACGTGCGCAGCAAGCCGCCCGCGGCAGCGGCATGGGCGTGGGCCTGATCGCCGACCTGGCCGTGGGCGCCGACGGCGGTGGCAGCCAGGCCTGGAGCCGCCAGGATGAATTGCTGGCCGACCTGACCGTGGGCGCGCCGCCGGACATTCTCAACCGATCCGGTCAAGGCTGGGGCATCTCCGCGTTTTCCCCGGAGGGCCTCAAGCGCAACGGTTTCCGCGCCTTTATCGAAATGCTGCGGGCCAACTTCGCCCACGCGGGCGGCCTGCGCATCGACCATGTGATGGGCCTGCAGCGCCTTTGGGTGATTCCCATGGGCGCCTCGCCCCGGGAAGGTGCGTACCTGTATTACCCGGTGGATGACCTGCTGCGCCTGCTGGCCCTGGAATCCCACCGCCACCAGGCCATCGTCCTTGGCGAAGACCTGGGCACCGTGCCCGATGGCCTGCGCGAAAAACTCAGCGGCCGCTCGATCCTCGGCATGCGCGTGCTGCTGTTCGAACAGAACCATGATGGCCAGTTCAAGCCGATCCTCGACTGGCCCGACAACGCCCTGGCCACCACCAGCACCCACGACTTGCCCACCCTCAACGGTTGGTGGCACAGCCGCGATATCGAGTGGAACATCCAGCTCGGTTTGATCGACGCGCCCACGGTGGAGCAATGGAGCGAACACCGCCTGCGCGAACGCCAGGCGCTGCGCCAGGCCTTGAGCCAAGACCCGCAGAACTTCGTCGATGAAATCCGCAATGACACCGACCACATGATCGATGCCAGCGTGCGCTACCTGGGCCACACCCGTGCGCCGTTGGTATTGCTGCCGTTGGAAGACGCGCTCGGCATCGAGGAGCAGGCCAACCTCCCTGGCACCCTCGACACCCACCCCAACTGGCGCCGCCGCCTGCCGGGTGAAGCCGCCAGCCTGCTCGACAGCGAAAGCGCCGCGCGCCGCCTGGAATTGCTCGCGGTGGCGCGCAACCAGGCCCACGAGCGTGACCGATGAAAGCCCTGCCGCTGCGCGCCACCCAACGCCTGCAATTTCATAAAGGTTTTACCCTGGACGACGCGGTGCCGCTGGTGCCGTACTTTGCCAAACTCGGCATCAGCCACCTGTACGCCTCACCGTTGCTCAGTGCCCGTGCCGGCTCCATGCACGGCTACGACGTGGTCGATCCCACCACCGTCAACCCGGAGCTGGGCGGCGAACCGGCCTTGCGCCGCCTGGTCGCGGCGCTGCGTGAGCACGAGATGGGGCTGATCCTCGACATCGTGTCCAACCACATGGCCGTGGGCGGCGCCGACAACCCGTGGTGGCTCGACCTGCTGGAATGGGGGCGCCTGAGCCCTTATTGCGAGTTCTTCGATATCCAGTGGCATTCGCCCGACCCGCTGCTCAAGGGGCAGTTGCTGATGCCCTTCCTCGGCAGCGACTACGGCGAAGCCCTGCAAACGGGTACCTTGACCCTGGCCTTCGATGCTGCACACGGTAGCTTCTACGCGGCACACTACGAACATCGCTTCCCCATCTGCCCTCGGGATTACGCGATGATTCTGGGCAGCGACCCTTTACTCAAACCCCTGGCCGAACGCTTCGCCGCCCTTGCCTATCAGGATGACGCTTACCACGAGGCGGCGTGGCTTAAGCAAGCGCTCGCAGAACGCGCTACTGAGGCTGACGTGCTGCACGCCATCGAGCAGCAACTGGCCACGTTCGACTTCGACCGCCTGCACGCCTTGCTCGAACAACAAACCTATCGCCTGGCCAGCTGGCGCACGGCGGCGGACGACATCAACTGGCGGCGCTTCTTCGACGTCAACGAACTGGGCGGCCTGCGGGTCGAGCGCAGCGCGGTGTTCGAAGCCACCCACGGCAAGATCTTCGAACTGATCGGTGAAGGCCTGGTGGACGGCCTGCGCATCGACCATATCGACGGCCTCGCCGACCCACGGGGTTACTGCCGCAAGTTGCGCCGTCGCGTCGACACGCTTTCACCGGAACGGCACCTGCCGATCTTCGTGGAAAAAATCCTCGGTGAAGGCGAAACCCTGCGCACTGATTGGCAGGTGGACGGCACCACCGGCTACGAATTCATGAACCAGTTGTCACTGCTGCAACACGACCCGCAAGGCTTTGAACCGCTGGCCGAGTCATGGACACGCCACAGCGAACGCCCTTCGGCCTTTATCGAAGAAGCGCGGTTGGCCCGTCAGCAAATCCTCAACGGCTCCCTCGGCGGCGACTTTGAAAGTGTGGCGCAGGCCCTGCTGCAAGTGGCCCGTGACGATGTCATGACCCGCGACCTGACCCTGGGCGCGATCCGCCGTGCGTTGCAGGAACTGATCGTGCACTTCCCCGTCTACCGCACGTACATCAGTGCCCGGGGGCGCAGCGCCGATGACGACGCGGTGTTCCAGCACGCCCTGGAAGGCGCGCGCAGCACGCTGAGCGAAGGCGACTGGCCGGTGCTTGACTATCTGGAGCAATCGCTCGGCGGCCAGCCCTGGCGCAACCGACCGGTGGGCCGCGAACGCAAGATCCTCAAGCATGCCTGCGTGCGCTTCCAGCAACTGACCTCGCCCGCTGCCGCCAAGGCGGTGGAAGACACCGCGTTCTATCGCTCGGCGGTGCTGCTGTCGCGCAATGACGTGGGCTTCAGCACCGAGCAGTTCAGCGCGCCGCTGGCCGATTTCCATGCCGTCAACGCAAAACGCCTGCAGACCTTCCCCGACAACCTGCTGGCCACCGCGACCCATGACCACAAACGCGGCGAGGACAGCCGCGCGCGCCTGGCCGTGATCAGCGAATGCGCGCCGTGGTACGTCGAGCAGGTGGAGCAGTGGCGTACCCTGGCAGCGCCGTTGCGCGAATCTGCCGACAGCCCATCGGCGGGTGACGATCTGATCCTCTATCAAGTGCTGCTGGGCAGTTGGCCTCTGGCATCGAACCCAGACCTCAAGGCTTACCATCAGCGCCTGTGGCAGTGGCAACAGAAAGCCCTGCGCGAAGCCAAGTTGCAGAGCAGTTGGAGCGCCCCCAACGAGGCCTACGAAAAAGGCGTCGAAACATTCCTCACGCGCCTGCTGCTGGGTGACGAAGGCCAGGCCCTGCGCGCCGCCATCGCGGCTGCTGCCCAGGCCATCGCCCCGGCCGGTGCACTGAACGGGCTGGCGCAAACCTTGCTTCGTCTCACGGTGCCAGGGGTGCCGGACCTGTACCAGGGCGCTGAGTTCTGGGACTTCAGCCTGGTCGACCCCGACAACCGTCGCCCGGTGGATTTCGACACTCGGCAACGTGCGCTCAACAGCCCACCGGACATCGGCGAACAGTTGTCGAACTGGCAGGACGGGCGTATCAAACAGGCGTTGATCGCCGGGGGACTGGCCGTGCGCAAGGCCCACCCTGAACTGTTTCGCAGCGGGCGTTATTTGCCACTGGAGGTGGTGGGCAAACACGCCGATCACGTCGTCGCGTTTTGCCGTGAGCATCAAGGCAAACACCTGTTGGTGGTGGTGCCGCGCTGGTCCCATCGCTTGCTTGAAAACGGTGTGCGGCCCCACATCAATGCGCAGGTTTGGGGCGATACACGGGTGAAATTACCGTTCGCCACTGCCACACAAAACTGGAAGGGACTTTTTCATACTGGCGCAGTCACACCAGACAAGGAGCTGCTGATCAGCACTGCCCTGGGGGATTTCCCGGTCAATGTCTTTATCAATCCTGATGATCAAGAAAGCTGAACATTTTCTGTGAGGAGCATTGTGATGAGTACTGAAGACAAACGCATACGCGAGTTGGCGCATCAGATCTGGGAGTCCGAGGGCAAACCTCATGGGGAGGACGCACGCCACTGGGAGATGGCGCGCAAACTGGCAGAAGCCGAAGCGCTGACGCCGAGCAAACCCAAACCTGCGGCTAAACCCAAGACTGCCCCCAAGCCGCCGCCTAAAGCCAAGCCTGCGGCTGCCAAACCGGCCGCGCCGAAAAAGCCCAAGGCGCCGCCCAAGCCGGCTCCTACAGGACTTCATCACATTCAAGAATGTTGCCTGGCGCACAGCCAGCACGGCAGCGTTCGGCCTGAAAAAACACACCTTGCAGGAGCAATTCAACCATGAGCAAACCCGATAACAGCCAACCGACGCCGGACCACGAGCCGTCGCGGATTCGTGAAGGTTTGCCCTTCCCCCTCGGCGCCACCTGGGATGGCCTGGGCGTCAACTTCGCCCTGTTCTCGGCCAATGCCACCAAGGTCGAACTGTGCCTGTTCGACGATTCCGGCGAAGTGGAACTGGAGCGCATCGAACTCCCCGAATACACCGACGAGACCTTCCACGGCTACCTGCCCGACGCCCACCCCGGGCTGATTTACGGCTACCGCGTGTACGGTCCCTATGACCCGGCCAACGGCCACCGTTTCAACCACCACAAATTACTGATCGATCCCTATGCCAAGCAATTGGTGGGCGCGCTCAAGTGGTCCGAAGCCCTGTTTGGCTACACCATCGGCCATCCGGACGACGACCTGAGTTTTGACGAACGCGACAGCGCGCCCTTCGTGCCCAAGTGCAAGGTCATCGACCCCGCGCACACCTGGGGCAACGACCAGCCGGTGCGGGTGCCGTGGGACCGTACGATCATCTACGAAACCCATTTGCGCGGCATCAGCATGCGCCACCCTTCGGTGGGCGAATCGGTGCGGGGCACTTGCGCCGGCTTGATGGAAGACGACGTGCTCAAGCACATCCGCCAGCTGGGCGTGTCATCCGTTGAATTGCTGCCGGTGCATGCGTTCGTCAACGACCAGCACCTGCTGCAAAAAGGCATGACCAACTACTGGGGTTACAACAGCATCGCCTTCTTTGCCCCCGACCCGCGTTACCTGGCCAGCGGCAAGATCGCCGAGTTCAAGGAAATGGTCGCGCACCTGCATGAGCAGAAGCTGGAGGTGATTCTCGACGTGGTCTACAACCACACCGCCGAGGGCAACGAGCGCGGCCCTACCCTATCCATGCGCGGCATCGACAACGCCTCGTACTACCGGCTGATGCCTGACGACAAGCGCTTCTATATCAACGATTCCGGCACCGGCAACACCCTGGACTTGAGCCACCCGTGCGTGCTGCAGATGGTCACCGACTCGCTGCGCTACTGGGCCAACGAGATGCACGTCGACGGTTTCCGCTTTGACCTGGCCACCATCCTTGGGCGCTACCGCGACGGCTTTGATGAGCGCCACAGCTTCCTGGTCGCCTGCCGTCAGGACCCGGTGTTGCGCCAGCTCAAGCTCATTGCCGAACCCTGGGACTGCGGCCCCGGTGGCTACCAGGTGGGCAACTTTCCGCCGGGCTGGGTGGAATGGAACGACCGCTTCCGCGACACCGTGCGCGCCTTCTGGAAGGGTGACGACGGCCAGCTGGCTGATTTTGCCGGGCGTATGACCGCCTCCGGCGAGATGTTCAACCACCGGGGGCGCAGGCCTTACAGCTCGGTGAATTTCATCACCGCCCACGATGGTTTTACCTTGCACGACCTGGTGTCGTACAACGACAAGCACAACGAAGCCAACGACGAGAACAACCAGGACGGCAGCAATAACAACCTGTCCTGGAACCACGGCGTCGAAGGCCCGACCGACGACCCCGAGATCAACGCGCTGCGCCTGCGCCAGATGCGCAACTTCTTCGCCACGTTGCTGCTGGCCCAGGGCACGCCGATGATTGTGGCCGGGGATGAGTTCGCGCGCACTCAGCACGGCAACAACAACGCCTATTGCCAGGACAGCGAAATCGGTTGGGTCAACTGGGACCTGGACGACGACGGCAAGGCCCTGCTCAAGTTCGTCAAGCGCCTGATCAAGTTGCGCCTGGCCTACCCGATCCTGCGCCGTGGGCGCTTCCTGGTGGGCGACTACAACGAGGACATCGGCGTCAAGGACGTAACCTGGCTGGCGCCCAGCGGCGATGAAATGACCACTGAGCAATGGCAGGACAGCCACGGCCGCTGCCTGGGCATGTTGATGGATGGCCGCGCCCAGGAAACCGGGATCCGCCGTCCGGGCGCCGATGCCACGTTGCTGCTGGTGGTGAACGCACACCACGACATGGTCAATTTCCGCCTGCCACCGGTGCCCGAAGGTGGGTTCTGGACGTGCATGGTCGATACCAACCAGACGTCGGTGCGTGGCCAGGAACGTTTCGAGTTTGACCACGAGTACGCCGTCACCGGCCGTTCATTGCTACTGTTTGAGCTGCAATACGAGGATGAGGTGTGACATGGCACTGCATGGATTCCTTCAGGGCTACCGGGGCTATGCGGACACGCAAGCCTTGGGCAACACCCTGAGGGCGCTTCAGGAAGAAGGCCTGGACCAACTGCCGCTACCCGGCAGTGGCCAGACATTGGAACGGTTCAGCCGCCTGGCCCAGGTGGCCGGGCACGACCTACGTCTGTGCAAGTTGTTCGAAGGGCACACCGACGCCTTGGCGATCATTGCCGAATTACATGGCTCGCTGCCCCCCGAAGGCAGCCTCTGGGGCATGTGGGCCGCCGAGCCACCGACGGCCAAGGTGCGCGTGCGGCAGGACGGGCATCGTTTGATCGTCGACGGGCGCAAAGCCTGGTGTTCCGGCGCGGCGGTGGTCAGCCATGGGCTGTTGACCGCCTGGGACGACGAGGACCGCCAGCAGTTGGTCGCGGTGGAAATGCGCCAGCCCGGCATTACCGTTACCGACGAGGGCTGGGACGCCGTGGGCATGGCAGCCACTGGCAGTGTCGAAATCCTCTTTGCTGGCGCCCGAGGCATTGCCATCGGCGGCCCGGGCGATTACCTGGCACGTCCGGGGTTCTGGCAGGGTGGCATCGGTATCGCCGCGTGCTGGTACGGCGCGGCCCAACGCCTGGGCGAAGCCTTGCGCATGCAGTGCAGCAAACGTCCCGAACCCCACGCCCTCGCCCACCTGGGCGCCGTCGACAGCGCGTTGAACGGTGCTGCGTGCGTGCTGCGTGCCAGCGCCGAACAGGTTGACCGCGAGCCCAAGGCCGACGCGCGGCAACTGGCGCAACAAACCCGTGCGTGCATCGAGGACACGGTGGAACAAGTGATACACCACGTCGGGCGTGCGGTGGGTGCTGGCCCTTATTGCAAGGACCCGCACTTCGCCCAGTTGATGGCGGACCTGCCGGTGTATGTACGCCAAAGTCATGCCGAACGCGACCTCGCCGCCCTTGGCGAACTGGTCGCCGGTGATTCCACAGGGAGGTGGCAACTGTGAAACCCAATCCGATCGTGGGGCAAGGCACGCCGTTGCATCACTGGCAGGCCTCGACCCAGTTGGCCGAACTGCCGCTGGTCAGCGTCGCGCAGTTGGTGCCCGAGGGCCGACGCGCGGTGATCATCGCCCCGCACCCGGACGATGAAGTGCTCGGCTGCGGTGGATTGTTACAGGGGCTGGCCGCACTGGGTCGGCCCATCCAACTGATTTCCGTGACGGATGGCAGCGCCAGCCACCCCGGCTCCACACGGTGGCCGGTGGAGAGGTTGAGCGTGGTGCGCCCGCAGGAGTCCGCTCAGGCCCTGCACCGCCTGGGCTTGCCGCCGCACAGCTTGAAATGGCTGCGCGCGGGCTTTACCGACAGCAAGGTCGCCGTGCGCGAGGAAGAGCTGGCCGCGTTTATCCAGCGCTACCTCAAGCCCGGCGACGTGGTGTTCAGCACTTGGCGCGAGGACGGACACAGCGACCATGAAGCGGTCGGCCGGGCCAGTGCCAAAGCCACGTCGGCGGTCGGTGCGACCTTGTACGAGTTGCCCGTCTGGACCTGGCATTGGGCTACCCCTGAAGACAGCCAAGTGCCCTGGCACCGTGCGCGCAAAATCCCGCTGACCTGCGAAGCCGTTGCGCGCAAGCGCCATGCAATTCACGCCTTCGCCAGCCAACTCGAGGGCGACCCGCAGATTGGCCTGGCACCGGTACTTGCGCCCTATGTGGTGGAGCGCTTGTTGCAACCTTTTGAAGTGGTGTTTGTATGAGTGTGGCAACGCCCTATTTCGATCAACTGTTCGCCGGCAACGATGATCCCTGGGCGTTTCGCCAGCGTTGGTACGAACGACGCAAGCGCGCCCTGACCCTGGCTGTGCTGACGCGTCCGCGTTACGCCTCGGTGTTCGAGCCCGGCTGCGCCAACGGCGAGTTGAGTGCCGAACTGGCCACCCGTTGCGATCGCCTGTTGTGCTGCGATACCGCCAGCGCCGCCGTCGCCCTGGCCAAGACCCGTTTGCTGGGCTTTCCCCACGCCCATGTGCAGCAAAGCCGGCTACCCGAACAATGGCCGACTGGCCCGTTCGACCTGATCGTGTTGAGCGAGCTGGGTTATTACTTGGACGTCGAAGACTTGAATCGCCTGATCGATCAGGCCCTCGCCTCCTTGACCGACGACGGGCAACTGCTCGCCTGTCATTGGCGCCCGGTGATCGAGGGTTGCCCACAAACCGCCGAACAGGTGCATGCCCTGCTCCAACAAAGACTCGGTATGCACCGTGTCGTACAGCATCACGAACCTGACTTTTTGCTTGACCTGTGGAGCCGTGATGGCACCTCGGTCGCGCGCCACGAGGGCCTGCGATGATCGGCATTCTGATTCCCGTGCATAACGAAGAGGCGCTGTTGGCCGAATGCTTGAAGGCTGCGCGGGTTGCCGCGAGCCATCCCGGATTGTTGGGTGAACCCGTGGAGATTTTGGTGGTGCTCGACAGTTGCAGCGATGCCAGCGCGGCCATTGCCCTGGACTTCCAGGTGCGTCGCCTCGAAGTGCAGGCGCGCAACGTGGGACATGTACGCGGTGTGGGTGCACGGCATTTGTTGAACCTGGGCGCACGCTGGATCTCCTGCACGGATGCCGACAGTCGCGTGGCCCCCGATTGGCTGGTGGCGCAGCTGGCGCTCGGTACCGACGCAGTGTGCGGGACTGTGACCGTGGATGCGTGGAGCGAAGGGTTCGACGAGGCCGCGCAGATCCGTTATCAGCAGGCCTACACCGCGAGTGACGGTCACCGGCATATTCACGGCGCCAACCTGGGTGTGAGCGCCGGCGCCTATGTACAAGCGGGAGGGTTCGAACCCTTGGCGTGTCATGAGGATGTACAACTGGTGCGCGACCTGGAACGCAGCGGTGCATCAATCGCCTGGAGCCACATGCCGCAGGTGATCACCAGTGCGCGCCTGGATTGCCGCGCCAGGGGCGGGTTTGGCGACTACTTGGTCAGCCTGATGCAGGCTACGTAAAAAATCCAAGTTTCCAGATGTAAAAGCGCCCGATCCTTGTCTATGCTCAAACCGCCTTGCTGGCACTCCAGGGTTGGAATGCCAAGCGATCATTGCAGCGGAGTCTGCGGTGAATAAAGAGAGTCGTCCCGTCAACGGGGCACGACCCAGCATCAATCGACAAGGATGTAACACCGATGAAGCCTGCCTCCTCAAGCGAGGGCCGTCGCGGCGCCGCGCAAGTCTGGAACAGCGCCCCGCAGCTGGCGCAAATCCCAGCCATTTCTCCCTCCTCGCTGGTGCCCCCGGGTGCACGGGTGGTGGTCATCGCGCCCCATCCGGGCGACGAAGTGCTGGCGTGTGGAGGGCTGTTGCAATTGCTCAGCACGCTTGAACACCCACTGCTATTAATCTCCATCACTGACGGCAGCGCCAGCCACCCGGGTTCCCAGATATGGCCCGCCAGTCGCCTGAGCGTGGTCCGTCCCCAGGAAAGTGTCGAGGCATTGCGCCGCCTGGGCATGCCACTGCACAGCCTGAAGTGGATACGCGGTGGATTCCGCGACGACGCCCTGGCGGCCCGCGAGCAACCGTTGAGCCAATTCATTGCGCGCTACCTGCAGCCGGGTGACGTGGTGTTCAGCACCTGGCGCAACGATGGCAACGACGACCATGACGCCGTCGGTCGTGCGAGCGCCAAAGCCTGCAGCCTGATGGGCGCCCGCCTGTATGAACTGCCGATCTGGGCCTGGCACTGGCCCGCACGGGAAGGCTCGGTGATTCCCTGGCAACGCGCGCGCAAGGTGCGACTCGATACCTGGAGCGTCGCCCGCAAGCTGCACGCGGCCCATGCCTATGCCAGCCAGTTGGCGGGCGACCCGCAAATCGGCCTGCCGCCGATGCTGGCGCAGGTGCTGCTGGAGCGCATGCGCGAGCCTTATGAGATCGTGTTCGGCTAGGCGCATGCTCGTCTATACCTGTTACTTTTCACAGTAGCGCCGCAAGCAAAGTGCAGCTAGCGTCCAAAAAACCGCTGCACCTCTTGAGGTGCAGTCGAGAATGCCATGCCAACCCTTTGCATTGGCCGGTGTTTTCGAACAGGTAACCCGCACTCCCTGATCTGTATCGCGCGTTTTTGTTGTCATGGTCTGGCCAGCACCTGCTGACGCGGTTGCTGGAACCACCCTGCGCCATGAGGACACGATCATGAGCTCACACTCCAGACAGGACCTGATCCCGGTCGTTTTGACAATTTTGGCCATATTCCCCGTGTTTTCCCAAGCCGCCTGCGTCGTCACCCCGGGCCCCTCCGGCCAAGTGTTCACTTGTACCAGCGGCACCGACCCTGGCATCAACGCGCCTACCGGTGACAATGAAGTGCTGTTCCCCAGTGGCAATGCGGAAATCAATGGCAATGTGACGCTGGGCGCGGGTAACGACCTGTTCCAGTTGGATGCAGCCGGGGCCACGATCAATGGCTCGGTGGGCATGGGCGATGGCGCCAATATTTTCCGGTTGAACCTGGGTACCGTGACGGGCACGGTGACGCAGGGTGCAGGCGCTGACGTGGCGCAGATCAGTGGAGGCCAAGCTGGTGCGATCATTCAAGGGGATGGCGTCGACAGTTTCTCCATCAGCGGGGGCACTGTTGCATCGGTGGCCCAGGGCGATGGGCACGACAAGTTTTTCATGAGCGGCGGCACCATTACCGGGGCGTTCGAGGACGGTGATGACGCAAAGATGACCGGCGGCAGCATCGGCCGGGTGGACATGAAACTGGATAACAACCTGTTCGACATGAGTGGCGGGACCATCATCGGCAACCTGGTAACCGGCTTTGGCAACGACACGATTCTGATTTCGGGCACCAGCTACATCGGTGGCAACGTCAGCACCAGCGGCGGTACAGACTTGATCACCCTCACGGGCGGCACGATCAACGGGCAAATACTCGCCAGCACGGGTACCGACCACTTCAGTTGGATCGGCGGCGGCAGCGTCAATGGGTTCATTCTGATGGGCCCGGACAACGACACCGCCCTGCTGCAAAACCTCAACCAATCCATGTTGTCTTCCACGCCCCTGATCGACGGCGGCACAGGCGTCGATACCCTGACGTTTGACAACACCCAGGCTGACACGCCCGGGCGCTATACCAATTGGGAACTTGTCACGCTGGACAACAACGCCACCTTCAAACTTGGCGGCGCATTTGTTCTCGGCGATGTCGATACCGGAACCGGCACCATGACCCTCAATGGCAGCAGCAAACTGCTCGTCGATACCGGTGCAATCAGCGCATTTACCAGCGGGAAACTGGCGCAGTTGAACAATGGGGGCATGATCGACATGATCACTGGCAGCTCAACGGCTGGCGACACGCTGACCGTCAATGGCAACTACAACGGCACGGGCGGCACGCTTGCGCTGCAAACCGTGTTGGGCACCGACGGCTCAGCCAGCGACAAACTGGTGATCGGCCTGGGCACGATCCAGGGCAACACCGGCATCCGCATCACCAAGTTGGGCGGTACAGGTGCGACGACCTTGCAGGATGGCATCCAGGTCGTGCAGGCCATCAATGGCGCCACGGGCAGCGCCGGGGCGTTCTCACTCGCCGCGCCGGTGTCGGCCGGCGCGTTTGACTATTACCTGTTCAAGGGCGGGGTTACGCCCGGCACGGCAGAAAACTACTACCTGCGCTCGACCATCCCCGTCACACCGCCAGACCCGGTGATTATCATGCCACTGCCCGAACCGGTACCTGGCACTCCGCTTTTGCCACCCAACCCGGGCCTGACCCCAATTCCCATCTACCGCCCCGAGGTTTCCGTCTACGCAGCGCTGTTTCCCGCCACCCAGCAAATCGTGCAAGGCATGCTCGGCACTTACCACGAGCGTATGGGAGACCAGAGCCCGCAACAACAGGCCGATGCTTCGCCGGCGGGTTGGGGCAGGATTTACGGCAGCAGCACACGCCAGAGCTTTACCGGGACAGTCAGCCCGACACTGGACAGTTCGATCACCGGCTTTCAGGTGGGCAGCGACCTGTACGCCGACACCGGCAGCAGTGGCCAGACCCGGCGTGCGGGTATGTTTATCGGGCACAGCCGCCTGAGTGGCGACGTCAAGGGTTTCAATGGAGGTTTTCAGGATAAGGACGCGGGCAGCACCACCTTGCGTGGCGACAGCCTGGGCGTGTAATGGACGCAGATCGGCGCCAACCGCGCGTATTTGGACCTGGTGGTGATGGGCACGCGCTTGAACGGCAACAACACCTCCGACCGGGGTGTGAAAATGAAAACCCAGGGCAGTAACCTGCTGGCGTCGGCTGAAGTGGGCTGGCCATTTGCGCTGAGCCGCCATTGGGAGCTGGAACCCCAGGCTCAAGTCATTGTTGACCGCACCCGCCTGGATAATCAGAACGACGGTTTCTCCGATGTCACCTTCCATACCGACACAAACCTCGTCACCCGCGTGGGCGCCAGGCTGCGAGGCAACTACCAGGTCAGCGGCCTGCCTGTGCAGCCCTACGCGCGTGTCAATGTCTGGCACGCCAGCGCCGGGACCCATACGGTGCGGTTCAATGACGTCACCGACATCGACACCGAACAGCAGTCCACCACCCTGGACCTCAAACTGGGCGCCACCCTGAACGTGGCCGAAGGCGTCAGCCTCTATGGTGAAGTCGGCTACAACCGCAACCTGGACAGCAACGCCCTCAACGGGCGCGAAGGTACCGTGGGACTGAGAATGGCGTTCTAGGTTTGTATCGCAGTGTGTACAGAGCCCGCTGTGATACACCGCCTTTAATTCAGCGGCTTTTCTGAAACAGGCCAGATACAGCGCAGCGTTCAACTGAGCACCAGGCACACATCAAGCCGCAGGAGGCTCGCCATGCACACTCAGTTGACCCCTCGCTCCAAACGCCCACTCTTTCTGGCCTTTGCGCTGTTGCAGTTCGGGGCCCTGGGCGTAGCCCATGCCGAGATGCCCGAAATCAACATTCCGGCGCCCGTCAGCCAATCGGCCTTCAGCACGCTTAAACACGTCAAGGCCGGCCAGTTGGATGTGGCCTATGCCGAAGTCGGCCCGGCCACAGGTCCGGTGGTCATCCTGTTGCACGGCTGGCCCTACGACATCGACAGCTACGCCAACGTAGCCCCACTGCTCGCCGCCAAGGGTTACCGCGTACTGGTGCCCTATGCCCGGGGCTATGGCGACACGCGCTTCCTGTCGGATAAGACCCTGCGCAATGGCGAGCCCGCCGCGCTGGCGCAGGACGTGATTGATTTCATGGATGCGTTGAAGATCAAGCAAGCCGTGCTGGGCGGTTATGACTGGGGCGCGCGCTCGGCGGATATCGTTTCGGCACTGTGGCCGGAGCGGGTCAAAGCGCTGGTATCGGTCAGCGGCTACCTGATCGGCAACCAGGCCGCCGGCAAGAACCCCTTGCCGCCAAAAGCCGAATTGCAATGGTGGTACCAGTTCTACTTCGCCACCGAGCGCGGCGCAGCGGGCTACCAGAAAAACACCCATGACTTCGCCAAGCTGATCTGGCAGACCGCCTCGCCCCAGTGGAAATTCGACGACGCCACTTTCGACCGCAGCGCCAAAGGCCTGCAAAATCCGGATCACGTGGCCATCACCGTCTTCAACTACCGCTGGCGCCTGGGCCTGGTCCAGGGCGAAAGCCAATACGAGGCGCTGGAGCAGAAACTCGCGCAGTCGCCGTCCATTGGTGTACCCACCATCACGTTGGAAGGCGATGCCAACGGCGCGCCCCATCCGGCACCAGAGGACTACGCCAAGCGTTTCACCGGCAAATATCAGTTCCGCCTGATCAACGGTGGCATCGGTCATAACCTGCCGCAGGAGGCGCCCGAGGCGTTTGCCAAGGCGGTGATCGACGCGGACCACCTGTGATGAAGCGCCTGTGCATGGCCGTCATTGCGCTGGTCGGCTCGGCCAGCCCGTGGGTGTTCGCCGACGACAACGCCTCGCCGATCTACGGCGTGACCATTCCCGACGGCTACCGCCAATGGGAACTGGTGGCGCCCGCCCAGGAAGCCGACCCGTTGAACGAGCTGCGCGTGGTGCTGGGCAACAGTGCTGCGCTCAAGGCCTACCGGGAAGGCAAGTTGCCTTTCCCCGATGGCACGGTACTGGCCAAGTTGGCGTGGAAACACGAACAGTCACCGGACTTCAAGACAGCCTCCATTCCGGGCGCGGCCACCACGGTGCAGTTCATGGTCAAGGATTCGAAGAAGTACGCCGCCACCGGCGGCTGGGGCTTCGGGCGGTTCATCAATGGCAAGCCGGTGGACCAGGCCCAGCACGAGACGTGCTTTGCCTGCCACCAGGCCTTGGTGAAAGATCGCGACTACGTGTTCACCAAACTGGCGCCTTGAGCGCGGAGGTCCGGGTGTCACCGGACCTCTGCGTTTCTCGTCAGGCCGGCACGCCCAGGATGATGTGCGAGGCCTTGATCACGGCCGTGGCACTCACGCCCGGTGCCAAGCCCAGCTCGGCCACCGCGTCGCGGGTGACGATGGAGTACACCTTCGAACCACCGGCCAACTCGATCACCACTTCGGCATTGACCGCGCCGTCGTTGACGCTCAGCACTTTGCCTTCCAGGCAATTACGTGCCGACAGCCGAATGTCGCTGGACTCGGTCATCAGCATCACCCACGGCGCCTTGATCAGCGCCACGGCTTCTTTGCCGACGGCGATGCCCAGGTTGCGCACGCTTTCCATGGTTACGACTGCCACCAGTTGCTCACCACCGGGCAGGGTCAGGACAACTTCGGCGTTGACCGCACCGTCCTGAACCTGGCTGACCTGGCCTTTGAATACGTTGCGTGCACTGACTTTCATGGGGAGCGTCCTTTTCTTGACTCATAGGTTAGGAATTGCCGCGCATGATTAAACGTAGCGTTGTGTAAAAACAACTATAGCGCCCTGCTCTCTGCCACTCGCCGGTTAAAACGCTGGCGAAAATGCGACAGTTGGTAGGCGATCCCCAGCCAGATAAACCACGCGGGCATCACGCACAGTGCCAATCGAGTGTCCGGGCGTAACGCCAGCAGGCACAGCACGAACGCCAGGAACCCCAGGGAGAACCACGCCATCGGCACACCACCGGGCATTTTGTAGAGGGATTTGGCGTGCAGGTCCGGGCGTTTTTTACGGTAGGCAATGTAGGAGGCGAGAATAGTCGACCAGGTAAAAATCACCAGGATCGCCGAGACCGTCGACACGATCGTAAACGCGGTCATCACCTCCGGCACCACGAACAGCAACACCAGCCCCAGCAACATCAACAGCGTGGTAAACGCCAGGCTGATAAACGGCACGCTGCGGGTGGACAGGCGTCGGAAGATCCCCGGCGCATCTCCAAGGTCCGCCAGGCCGAACAGCATGCGGCTGGCGGAAAACACGCCACTGTTGGCCGACGACGCCGCCGAGGTCAGTACCACGAAGTTGACGATACCCGCCGCCGCCGGAAACCCCGCCACCAAAAACAATTCCACGAATGGGCTCTTGCTTGGCGACACCTGCTGCCACGAGGTGACCGCAATGATGCACGCCAGCGCCAGCACATAAAACAGGATGATGCGCAGCGGAATCGAGTTGATCGCCTTGGGCAAAGTCTTCTCCGGTGCGCGGGTTTCGGCCGCTGCGGTGCCGATCAGCTCGGTGCCTGCGAAGGAAAAGATCGCCATCTGGAAGCCGGCAAAAAATCCGAACAAGCCATTGGGGAACGCCGCCTGTTGATCGAGCAAATGCCCCAGCGAGGCAGTCACACCGGTGGGCGACACAAAGGAGCTGGCAATCAGCACCGCACTCACACTTATCAAAGTGACCACGGCGATGATCTTGATAATCGCGAACCAGAACTCTACTTCGCCAAACAGCTTGACCGTGAGCACGTTCAGCGCAAACAGCGTCAGCAACATGCCCACGGCCGGCATCCACGCTGGCACGTGCGGGAACCAGTACTGGAAGAACCCGCCGACCACCACCGCATCCCCCACCACCGCCACGCTCCAGCTCAACCAGTACGACCAGCCCAGGAAAAACGCCGCGCGCGGCCCCAGGTACGCACCGGCAAAGTCGGCAAAACTCTTGAAGTTGAGGTTGGAGAGCAGCAACTCGCCCATGGCGCGCATCACGAAGTACACGAACAACCCGATGATCATGTAGATCAGCAGGATCGAGGTGCCGGACAACGCGATGATCTTGCCCGAACCCATGAACAGGCCCGTGCCGATCGCACCGCCCATGGCCATCAGCTGGATGTGGCGGTTACTCAGGGTGCGTTGCAACGCAGGCTTTTCGGCAAGCCCGGGCGTGGTTGTTTTCATCACAAAACCTCTTGTTATGTTTTTGAGTTTTGGCAGAAAAAAGGATTGAACGGTGGCGCTCAGGCGCTCTTGTTTTCGAAGCCATGCAGCACGTTGACGGCATTGATGCCGATCTCATCGACCATGTAGCCGCCCTCCATCACGAACAGCGTTGGCACGCCGACACCGGCGATGAGTTCACCCATGGCGATGAAGTCCGGGCTGTCGAGCAAGAAGTGGCTGATGGGGTCGTCCTTGAAGGTGTCGACGCCCAGGGAAATCACCAGCACTTCGGGGGCGAAGTGTTTCAATTGCCGACAGGCGTCAAGCAAGGCGACTTGGTAACTGGCCCAATCGGTGTTTTTCGGCAACGGGTAATTGAGGTTGAAGCCCTCTCCCGCCCCGGCACCGCGCTCGTGGGCATGGCCGGAAAAGTACGGATAGGACACGCTCGGCTCGCCGTGCAACGAGATGAACATCACGTCGGGGCGATCATAGAAAATGTTCTGCGTGCCGTTGCCATGGTGGAAGTCCACGTCCAGCACCGCCACGCGCTTGGCGCCCTGGGTGATGGCCTGTTGCGCGGCAATTGCGGCGTTGTTGAGGTAGCAATAACCGCCCATGTATTCGCGTGCCGCATGGTGCCCAGGTGGACGGCACAGGGCGAAGGCGCTGTGCTGGCCTTCATCGATCAGCGCCAGGCCAGTCAGTGCGATATCCGCGCTGGTTTTCACCGCGTTCCAGGTGGTGCGGGTGATCGGCGAGCCGGCGTCCATGGCGAAGAAGCCCAGCTTGCCATCGATGAACTCCGGCACCTGCTGGTTGGCCAGGTCGCGCACCGGCCACACCAGCGGCAGTGCGTCATGGCTGCGGCCAATGGCGGTCCATTCGGCCCAGGCGGTTTCGAGGAAGGTCACATAGCGTTCGCTGTGGGCATTGACGTAGCAGGCGCGGTCGAAGGTGCGCGGCACGATGATCTCGCCCAGCCCCACCCGTTGTACCCGGTCACGCACCGTGTCCGCTCGGCTGGGTTGTTCGAACGAAGGTTTGAGCACGCCATCTTTCAATTCGGTGCCATGGTGCAAACGGTGGTCATCACTAAAAACAGTCAACATTGCTGAGGTTCCGCCAGTAAAAGACAGGGTCTATTTTGTTCTGGCGACGCCGGGCTTTCTTTGCTTTTAATTCCACCACTGTTAGCTTATTCGGAACTTTTTACCCTTACAGCACCGATAAATGAAAAATAAAACCAAGCAGGTCGCTCTTGATGATACTGATCTCGCCATCCTCGCCCTGCTGCAGGAAGACGCCAGCATTTCCAACGCCCAACTCAGCGAGCGCCTGTCCCTGAGCCTCACGCCGTGCTGGCGTCGCCGCAAGCGCCTGGAAGAAGAAGGCGTGATCAAGGACTACCAGGCCAACCTCGATCGCAAGCTGCTCGGGCTGAACATCCTGGCCTTCGTGCACGTGCGCTTTGCCATCCATGCCGACCAGGCGCCGGACGCGTTCGAGGCCGTGATGCGCGAGCTGCCCCAGGTGCTGGCGTGCCACAAGATCACCGGCGATGCGGATTACCTGCTGCAGGTACTCGCCGAGGACCTCGACAGCTACAGCGAATTTGTCGAGAACGTGCTGCGCCGGCAGCTGGGGATTGCGTCGATCCAGTCGAGCCTGGCGTTGAAGGAAGTGAAGGCGACGAGTCGGGTGGCGATTGCGGGGCGCTAAGGCTTCGAACAGCGCCTGGCCCGTTTAAAGTCCTACTCGACCAGGCCGATAACTGACTTGCAGTATTGAATCCGAACACTCGCCCCGCGCACGCCAGATCCTCTTACGATTACATGGAGTAAGCCTGCATGCCTGTCCGTACGCGTTTTCTCGAGCATTACCGCAAGGCCGACCGCATCATGCTGGCGTTGATCTGGCTGATGTTTTTGTTCTCCGTGGGCCTGGCGTTCTGGCACGACACCTTGCTGCAAGCGGTGATCATCGGCGGCGGCACCGCTGTTGTACTGACCGCGCTTTACCGTGCCCTTTCAGGCACCCGCGTGATGCGCTGCGCACTCGGCGCAGGCCTGATGGTCATGGCCGCCCTGCACATCAACCAGGCCCAGGGTGTGATCGAATCCCACTTCGGCATCTTCGCCCTGCTGGCGGTGCTTACGTTTTACCGCGACTGGCTGCCGATCCTGGTGGCTGCCCTCACCATCGCGGTACACCACGTGGTGTTCCATGCCTTGCAGCATCAGGGCTTCCCGGTGTTTGTGATGGATCATCACGGCGGCTGGGGGATGGTGTTCGTGCATGCGTTCTACGTGGTGATGGAAACCGTCGCCCTGCTCTACCTCGCCGTGCACAGCCAGGCCGAAGCGGTCGAGAGCCAGGAAATGCTCGAAAAAATGCTGGCCGTCACCTCGCAATTCACCTCCCAGACCAGCCAGGGCGAAGGCAAGGTGCATGTGTCACTGGCCAAGCGCTTTGATCACTTCCTGCAGCAGATCACCCACCTGATCGATGGCGTCACCCGCGACTCCCACGGCCTCGGCCAGCTGGGCCAGGAACTGGCCAGTGCCAGCGGCACCCTGGAAAAAGGTGCGAGGCACCAGCTGGCAGAAATCACTCAGATGACCGGCTCGATGCAGCGCATGGAAGACGCCATGGGCCACATCGCCGTGCACGTCGAACAAGCCGTCGAACACGCGGGCAAGGCCAGCCAGCAAATCGTGCGCGGCCAGCAAAGTGTCGGCCGTGCGCAACACGAAATCACTCAATTGGCCTCCCGCCTCAACGGCACCCACGAAACCGTGCAAGGCCTGGCGGTACAGGCCGAACAGATCGGCACCGTGCTCGAAGTGATCAACAGCATCGCCAACCAGACCAACCTCCTCGCCCTCAACGCCGCCATCGAAGCCGCCCGCGCCGGTGAACAAGGCCGCGGTTTTGCCGTGGTCGCCGACGAAGTGCGCAGCCTGGCCCAACGCACCGCCGTTTCCACCCAGGAAATCAAGACCATCATCGAAGGCTTGCAACACGGCAGCCGCCAAGCCGTGGAAGCCATGCACGACAGCCGCCAGGGGGTGGAACGGTGCGTGGAAGACAGCCAGGTCGCAGTGGACATGCTGCAAGCCGTGGGCAATGACATTGCGCATATCGATGAATTGAATGGGCGGATCGTAAGTACGACGCGGGAGCAGACGTCAGCCAATCTGGAGATTGTGGGGCGGTTGCAGGCGGTGCAAGGCATTGCCCAGAGCACGGCGGACGACGTGGAGTTGCTGGCCAGGAGCAGTGAGCAGTTGCCGGTGATTGCGGTGCGGCTGGATGCGTTGGGGCGGCGCTTTCACCAATAAGCGCGCTCCCCTGTAGGCGCTGGCTTGCCGGCGATGCATGCAACGCGGTGCATCAGTAGCACCCCGTCGATGCCATCGCCGGCAAGCCGGCTCCTACAGAGGACGGGGATAAACGTCAGGCGGGCATCACCCGATACGCACATCGCCTCGCCCCCAGTTGGATGTGTTCCACCCGCTCCACTTTGGCTTGCAGCACCTGCTCGAACACCTGCAACTCCGCCCGGCAAAAGCCCTGGCATGCCGTGGCGGCGGCACAGATCGGGCAGTGGTTTTCCACCAGGATCAAGGCGCCGTCGGGTTGTTCGCTCCATTCGGCCATATAGCCTTCACGGGTTCGCAGCGTGGCCAGCCGTTCGACCCGTGCCTTCAGGTCCGCCAACCCTTCCATTTCTTGCTCATACAAGGCTTGAGTCTGGCGCTCGCGCACGTCGATCAGGCGATCGATGGCGGCCTCGCCGAAGGTTTCGCGCACGGTCTGCAGCAGTTGCAGGGTCAGGTCCGAGTGGGTGTCCGGAAAGCGTGCATGCCCCTGGGCCGTGAGTTGCCACACCTGCGTCGGGCGCCCTACCCCGCGCACCTCAGAAGTGGCCTGTACCAGGCCGCTGGCCGCCAGTTTCACCAGTTGCTGGCGCGCAGCCTCACCGCTGGTGCCGAGGAATACGCCCGCATCGGCGGCCAGCTGCGGGCCACGGGTCTTGAGCAGGTGCAAGATGCGATCAGCCGGAGACGCCGAAGAGTTTTCCAAGTCATTTCTTGACAAAATATTTAGCCCCACCGCAATATTCAAAGCAATTGCTTGGCAAATTAACCCAAGCCTGACGCTCATGCAAACCATCGGGGCCTACCGGCGCCCGTATGACAAGGAATTGTGGATGGACACCCAGAACAGCAGTTGGGGCGAATTGCTCCGTGGCAGGAACGCCGCCCGCTCCCTTGCCCTCTCGGGGGGCATTGCGCTGTACGCTACCAACACCTATATCGCCACCACCATTTTGCCGTCGGTGGTGGCCGAAATCGGCGGGCTGGAGCTGTATGCCTGGAGCACCACGCTGTATGTGGTGGCCTCGATCCTGGGCTCGGCCCTCACCTCCAAGCTGCTGCTACGCAGCGGGCCGCGCCTGGCCTATGCGGTTGCGACCCTGGTGTTCATGGCGGGTGTGATGATCTGCGCCTTGGCACCCAGCATGCCGGTGATGCTGGTCGGGCGGTCGATCCAAGGCCTGGGCGGTGGTGTCTTGCTTGCCCTGTGCTACTCAATGATTCAACTGGTGTTTGAGGAACGCCTGTGGCCGCGCGCGATGGCGTTGGTGTCGGGCATGTGGGGCGTGGCGACACTGGTGGGCCCGGCCGTGGGCGGCGTGTTTGCCGAAATGGACGCCTGGCGCTACGCCTTTGGCGCGATGGTACCGGTGAGCCTGGCCTACATCGTGCTCACCAGCCGGGCGCTGCCACCTCGAGATAACGCGGCGACCACCGCCACACGCCTGCCGGTGGCTCAACTTGTGCTGCTGGCTGCGGCGGTGTTGGCGGTGTGTGCGGGCAGCGTTTCGCCGCTGCCGAGCTGGAACCTGCTGGGCATCGCAACCTGTGCCGTGCTGGTGCTGCTGTTGATCCGCCAGGAATCCCGCGCCGCTGTGCGATTGCTGCCACGAGACGCGCTGAAATTCAGCACCCCACTCTGCGCGCTCTACGCCACCACCTGCCTGCTGGTGATCGGCATGAGCAGCGAGATTTTCATGCCGTATTTCCTGCAGCACCTGCACGGCCAATCACCGTTGGTGGCCGGCTACATGGCGGCGTTGATGGCGGCAGGCTGGACGATATCGGAGATCCTCAGCTCCGGCTGGACCGGGCGCGGCGCCCATCGCGCCATCCTTGCAGGGCCGCTGCTGATCGTCGCCGGGTTGGTGATATTGGCGATCACCACACCCACGGCAAGTGGAGGTGATTGGGCGCTCCTGGCGCCTATCTGCCTGGGGTTGTTTTTGGTGGGATTCGGTATCGGCCTGGGCTGGCCGCACCTGCTGACACGCATCCTGCAAGTGGCCTCGACCCAGGATCAGGACACCGCTGCATCGTCGATTACCACGCTGCAACTGTTTGCCATGGCGCTGGGTGCGGCACTTGCGGGTGTGATATCCAATATGGCGGGCATCAACGACGCAGCCGGCGATGCGGGTGTCGCCAATGCGGCGCGCTGGTTGTTCGCCGTATTTACCCTGGCACCGATGTTGGCGCTGGTGATGGCGGTTCGGGCGACGCGGGCCAAGGAAGATAGCGGTGAGTTGGCGGTTTCTCAGCACTGACCCTTGGGTTTCCAGCAGAATGCCGTCAAACGAAAGAGACCTGCCGATGAACATTCAAGCCCTGGAAGAAAGCAACATCCTGTCGATCTCGATTGACCAAGCCCATCGTTTCTTTGAAATGACCGTCAGCTTGCAGGACGGTGCTTATTGCAAGTTGAGGGCCTGGAACGACGATGGACTTAAACTGGCTATCCGGCTTGGCGCATTGAACTTGCACGCCCGCGCTGGCCTTGGAGAGTTAGAGGGCATCAGCCTTGCAGACAACGTACTGATCCTGGAAGGTGATTTCGGCGATATCGAAATTGAAGCCACGAACGTGGTGGTGGAAAAATTGAAGTAAGTTTTCCGTGACCTTAACCTTCAAAATGATCACCTGAGTACCCAGATGCTATCCGCACAACAAGCCAGCGCTATCGTCCTTGACCTTCATGAAGGCTCCTTCAGAGAGGGTCGCCCGGAGCGATTTGCCATTTCGTTCTGCGAACTCTCTGCCAACCGCGACTACTGGGTGGTGCGCTGCAATACCGAAGAATGCGTGCTGCACGGCAAAACCGAATACTGCTACGTCGGCGTCAACGCGCACCTAGTGGACGTACACACCGGGGCGCTGGAGACGGTAGCCAGTTGCTTTACGGTGGACCAATACCTGTATGACAAGCGATATCTGCAGGCTGCCGCCGGCAATAGCTATGTGCTGTGCCCGACGTTCTCTCGTGTGGACAAAGCTTTGGTGATCAAGTTGCGGCAAACGCTGTCGTGCTCTTACACCGAGAGCTTCGCTCTCCTTTCGGTTACGGGTCGCCAGTGGTTGACGGGCATACACAGACACCTGGAAGAGGCCAAGTGCTTGCTGGCTGAGGAAGGGATACCAACGGACATTGAATTGGTTTCAGAACCGAAAGGCGCCACGGCCATCGGACCTGAAACCTGGCACATCGCTGCGGTACTGAAGGCCATTCAAAAGACGCTTCAACGTGGGTGATTCATTCGGTTAATCACTCGCCCCTGGGTAACCCCCTGCATCAACGAACAACGTGCGAAGCTTCTTTTGCGCCGCCGCTGAAAGACGCGGTGAGTAGCGCTGAAACTCTTGTTCAGCAGCATCGGGCTTGCCGTTCCTGGCCAGCACAAAAGCGTAGGCAAGCGGGTGTTGCGTGTAGTTGTAGAAACCCAATCCCCCTGTCGACAGATGCTGCCTGACCCGCTCAAAAGCATTGGGCAGGTCGGCTATCGAACGCGCCGAGTTCCAGAAGGATTCTGCGGTTGGAATAACTGCCCTGAGGATATCGGGTGCGCACTTCGCAATGGTTTCGGGCCCGTAGCTATAGGAAATATCAAGCGCCCGATCACGCACATCAAACGTCAGGTCAGGTCGCGCCGACTTCACAGTTCTGTGCCACTTGAAGTCATTGCCGGACAGGTGCGAGACAAAATCCAGGGACAACCCCCATGAAGGCGCGAGCGCACCGCCCTTCCACTGCGCCAGGCGAAAGATCTGCCGGATGGGGGCATCAGCACTGCGCACCCAGGACAATGGGCCTTGTACTTCAAAACCCGATGGCAGCAGAAGTGCGTCTACGGTAGGCGAAACTATTTCGTGGATCTGGTCGATTCGCACGACCTGAAACGCTGTTCCTTGCATTGCGGGCTCCTCACATTGTGCGGTGGAGTTTTCTCGATTGACGCACGGGATTCAAGGCCCTGAGTTTTTTGCTCAAGCCCCTCACCGATCAAAGCGCAGGCGCTCGGCGAAATTCGTGCTTGATTTAAATATATGGATATCCGTATATTCGGTTATCCATATTTACCGAGCCTCCCATGATCACACCCCCCGAAGTCTTCAAGAGCCTGTCTGACGAGACCCGCGTGCGGGCCACCCTGCTGATTGCCGATCAAGGTGAGCTGTGCGTCTGCGAGCTGATGTGTGCGCTCGACGACAGCCAGCCGAAAATCAGCCGCCACCTCGCCCAGCTGCGCAGCAGCGGGTTGTTGCTGGATCGCCGCCAGGGCCAGTGGGTCTATTACCGCCTCAATCCGGACCTGCCCGCTTGGGTTCACGAGGTTCTGCATGTGACGTCCAAGGCCAACGCGGGCTGGCTCAAGGGCAACGCTTCACGCCTGCAAAACATGGATGGCCGGCCCGTGCGCGAAGCGGCCTGCTGCTGACCCCTGATCGAGTGAGTGTTCAATGTTTGTCGCCGTGGCTGTTTTTGTATTCACCCTCGTGCTCGTCATCTGGCAACCCAAGGGCCTCGGCGTTGGCTGGAGCGCCACGGTCGGTGCGCTGATCGCGCTGGCAGTGGGCGCGGTGTCGCTGCAGGACATCCCGACGGTATGGGCCATCGTCTGGAATGCGACCGCCACCTTTATCGCGGTGATCATCATCAGCCTGTTGCTGGATGAAGCCGGTTTCTTCGAATGGGCCGCGCTGCATGTGGCGCGTTGGGCGAAAGGCAGCGGCTATCGGTTGTTCGCCTTCTGTGTCCTGTTGGGCGCTGCCGTGTCCGCCGTGTTTGCCAATGATGGCGCGGCGCTGATCCTCACGCCCATCGTGATGTCGATGCTGCTGGCGTTGCGCTTTTCCCCCGCCGCGACCCTGGCGTTTGTCATGGCCGCCGGGTTCATTGCCGACACCGCCAGCCTGCCGCTGGTGGTGTCCAACCTGGTGAACATCGTCTCCGCCGACTACTTCGGGCTGGGTTTCACCGAGTACGCCTCGGTGATGGTGCCGGTGAGCCTGGTCAGCGTCGCTGCCACCCTGCTGGTGCTGTTTGTGTATTTCCGTCGCGACGTGCCCCCTCGTTATGCGCTGGATGCGTTGCAAGAACCCAAAGCGGCCATTCGTGACCGCGCCACCTTCATCGTCGGTGGCTGGACGTTGTTGATGCTGTTGGTCGGCCTGTTCGCACTCGAACCACTGGGCATTCCCGTCAGCGCCGTCGCGGCTGCCTGCGCGGCCTTGCTGTTCGCGGTCGCCGCCAAGGGCCACCGAATCTCGACGCGACGGGTGCTGCGCGAAGCCCCGTGGCAGATCGTGGTGTTCTCGCTGGGTATGTACCTGGTGGTGTATGGCCTGAAGAATGCCGGCCTGACCGATTGGCTCGCCCGGGTCCTCGACCACCTGGCCGGACAAGGCCTGTGGGCCGCTACCCTTGGCACCGGCCTGCTGTCGGCGTTGCTGTCGTCGGTGATGAACAACATGCCAAGCGTGTTGATCGGCGCGCTGTCGATTCAGGCCAGCAACGCGGATGGCGTTGTTCGCGAGGCGATGATCTACGCCAACATCATCGGCTGCGACCTCGGCCCGAAAATCACCCCCATCGGCAGCCTGGCCACGCTGCTCTGGCTGCACGTGCTGGCGCGCAAAGGCATGCGCATCACCTGGGGTTATTACTTCAAGGTTGGCGCGCTGCTGACCCTTCCGGTTCTGTTGATCACCCTCTCGGCCCTGGCCCTGCGCCTGAGCCTTTGACAACCGCCCCAAGCGAAAGGAGCACCCCATGCGAGTCCTGTTCATGTGCACGGCCAACAGCTGCCGCAGCATCCTGTCCGAAGCTGTGTTCAACCACCTGGCCCCCGCTGGCTTTGAAGCGGTGAGCGCCGGCAGTTTCCCCAAGGGTCAGGTGTTGCCCCGCAGCCTGACGACCTTACAGCAGGCCGGCATCTCCATCGACGGCTTGCACAGCAAAGGCAATGACGCCTTTGAAGGCAACCCGCCAGACATCGTCGTCACCGTCTGCGACAAGGCAGCGGGCGAAGCTTGCCCGGTGTACTTCGGCCCAGCGTTGAAATCCCATTGGGGGCTGGAAGACCCGTCCGACGTGCGCGGCGACGAAGCGCAAATCGAGGCCGCGTTCCACGCGACACTGGCGACCATCGAACAACGCTGCAAAGCCTTCCTCGAACTGCCTTTTGCCCAGCTCAACCGCGACCAGCTCAAGTCTGAGCTCGATCGCATCGGCACGCTCTAATCTCAGGAGGATTCATGTCAGAACACCCACCTAACCTCGACCCTAGCCTGTTCCCAGATTTGCCAGCATCAGGCCACAAACCACGCATCCTGTTGTTATACGGATCGACTCGCGAGCGTTCCTTCAGTCGCCTCCTGGTTGAAGAAGCCGCGCGCCTGCTGGAGTGCTTTGGCGCCGAGGTGCGTATTTTCAACCCCAGTGGCTTGCCCCTGCCAGACGATGCCCCGGTGGAACATCCTAAGGTGCAAGCGTTGCGCGAATTGGTGTTGTGGTCCGAAGGACAAGTCTGGTGCTCGCCGGAACGCCACGGCGCGATGTCGGCCGTGTTCAAGGCGCAGATCGACTGGATCCCCCTGGAGCTGGGCGCCGTCCGCCCGACCCAGGGCAAGACCCTGGCGGTGATGCAAGTGTGTGGCGGCTCCCAGTCCTTTAACGTGGTCAACCAACTGCGCGTGCTGGGGCGCTGGATGCGCATGTTCACCATCCCCAACCAATCCTCGGTGCCCAAGGCCTACATGGAGTTCGATGAGGCCGGACGGATGAAACCGTCACCGTTCTACGACCGCGTCGTTGACGTGATGGAGGAACTGGTGAAGTTCACCTTGCTGCTGCGAGACCAACAGAATTTTTTGGTGGATCGTTACTCGGAGCGAAAGGAGACGGCGGAGCAACTGATGGCGCGGGTCAATCAGCGTTCGATTTGAGGCGGTCATGTCTACCGCGAAACCCCTCAGCGTCTTCTCGCGCTATGGCCGAACATTAATGACCGGCCGTATTTGACAAGACGCCGGGGTTGGATACAGTGATAGCACATGGATATTACCAGCGAGGCTACGAGCCCAGATGGTCAGCCGGTCTCAATCAAGGAGTGATTAGATGCGTTTAAAACTTGCCGCCATTGTTTTTGCCTTCGTGTTATCCGGCTGCGAAACCTCTTCCCAGTTGCAGCCGGTCTCCAGCATCAAGCCAAACGTTGCCAGTGAAGGGACACTGACCAATGAAAAGTTGGCGTCTGACACCACCGCCGGCCTGCAGAACATACTCGGCGCACCCGCGTTTACTGCAGAAACAAAAATACTGAAGTTCGTGATCCAGCAACCTGTTGGCAGCCCTGGCGCCAGAGCTTGGCGGGAAATGTGGGTTGTCGAGTCGCAAGGTGCCCGTTCTTCGTTCTTGATAACCTTCAAAGAAAAGGGCATGGGCAGCGCTGATTTTGAAATAAAGAAAATGAATCAGCAAAGTTCTGCGCCGCCTGCAGATTGCCCTCAAAAAATCGGCGATTACAAGGCAGGCGAAGCCACTTCACAGCAGATCCGAAGCTGCTTGGGTTCGCCATTTCATGAGAACAAAAACCCGGATGGTCGATACGTCTATCTTTATAAAGTCCAAAGCACTATCACGGTGGCATTTTTATTTGATACCTCAGGCAAACTGATCAACACCCAGGCGTATAAGCAAGACTGAGCACCTGGTGCACAGCGGCCGCTTCAAACGCTGCTCTTCTTCACTGCCCACTGGCAATGACTGACATGCAGATTGAGTGCAAAAGATGTAGTCAAGGTTGCGTCCTGGCAATGCGTGTCCACGCCGCACAGATCTTGTTGTGGGTATGCAACGAATGTGAAGCGACGTGGTTTAGTGAAGAGGAGGTGAATGTCGGTCAATTTGAAGACTACGGAACGTTCATGAACGGCATTGGGCGCAGTGATTTATGGTCAGAACTGGAGCCGCAATAAAAGCGCTCCACTGCCCCCATTGTCCAAGCGCCCCACCCCCCTTATCCTCAACGCTCCCCGTCCCCCGCGCACACGGAGCCGCCATGGACCTCGCCACCCTCTCCCTCTTCCTCCCCGCCTGCTTCGCCCTGAACATGGCGCCCGGCCCGAACAACCTGCTGTCCGTGAGCAACTCCACTCGCTACGGCTACCGCACTTCGTGCCTGGCGGGTATCGGCCGTCTGCTGGCCTTCGCCGGCATGATCGCGCTGGCTTCTGCGGGTTTGGCGGTGGTGCTGCAAACCTCGGAGCTGTTGTTCTACGGGATCAAGATTCTGGGGGCGGCGTATCTGTTTTATTTGGCCTTTCAGCTATGGCGCGCCAATCCCCAGGCAGAGGCGGAATCCGCTACGGCCAAGGTGGGATTGTGGGCGTTGGCGCGTCAGGAGTTTCTGGTGGCAGCGGGCAACCCCAAGGCCATCCTGATCTTCACTGCATTTCTCCCGCAATTCGTGGTGCCGGGCCAGCCGATCACCCCGCAATTCGCCCTGTTGGGTGCGATGTTCCTGGCACTGGAATGGATTGCCATCAGCGCCTACGCCTACATGGGCCTGCACATGCGTCGCTGGTTTGCCGAGCCCCGTGGCAAGCGGATTTTCAATCGTTGCTGCGCGGGGTTGTTGTCGGCGGCGGCGACAGTGTTGTTGATGGCGCGCAGGGCCTGAACCCGCAGGCACTCAGGCGCTTGACGCCACACGCGTGGTGATTGCTGCGAGCCATTGCGGCTGCTGCTGAATGAGGGGCATCAGCCCGTTATGGCCCGCGTCGGGAATGACCAGCAACTCCTTGTCCTGGGCGTGGGTCGCTGCCCCCAACAGCCGCTCGGGGATTTCCAGCGGGATGACGTCATCCTGCTCCCCGGCGATCACCAGCAGCCGGCCCTTGAACCGGCTGAGAATGTCCCACGCATCGCTATCGGCCCAGCTGCGGTGCTGGCGGATGATTGCCGAAAACGAAGGGCCAAACGGCACCGTGTAAGCCTCGGGGGTGTAGATGCCCGGCACCACCAGAATCAACGTCTGGGCGCCCAGGGTTTCGCTCAACCGCACCGCGTTATAGGCGCCCATGCTGATGCCGATCAAGGCGCTGGGCTGCACCCCACTGTGTCGAACTACCGACAGCGCCTGCTGGTCACGCCGGTGAAGGGATGAGTCGGCGAACACACCACCGGTTTGTCCATGGCCGATGCAGTCCAGGGCCGTAGAGCCAATGCCCTGCCCGTGCAGCGTGTGTCGCACCTCGGCGAATACCGAGCGGCAACGCGCGCCGCCGCCGTGGATGCAAAACAGGTGAGGGTTGCGTTCGCCTGTCAGGGTATCGGCGTGCAGCGTGTAGTTTTCGAAGGCAACGGTGAATTCGAGCGGTTGCATGGGGTGCAGGATTCCCGGTGGGCAGGCAGACCGCGATTATGCCCGATCAGGTGGCAGCGTCACCGCCCGCCTTTAAAACTAGCTAAGCAAGTTAGCTATATGCTAGTTTCTTCCTCCTCACAACGCCTCGCCCATGAACCGTGGACTGCCTCTGCCCATGAAGTCACCCAAAAACCGACCCCCCGAAGACCCACGCCGCCTGCAAATCGCCAGCGATACCGTCGGCCAGCAGCTGCAACAGATCGCCATCCTCACGCGCAAGTCCGCCAGTCATCTGGGCACCGCCCTGGGTATCAACCAGACCGACGTGGCCGTGTTGGAACACCTGATCACCGACGGGCCGCTCCCCCCCACCGAGCTTGCCACGCGCCTCTCGGTCACCACCGCAGGCATCACCCAGGTCATCGACCGACTGGAACGCGCCGGGCATGTGGTGCGCGAGCGTCAGCTCGATGACAAGCGCCGGGTGCTGGTGCGCCCGGTGCCTGAGTCGGTGGCCCAGGCGTATCGGCACATCGCGCCGATGCTCAACGGGCTCAGCAGCGTGCTCGGCGCACTCGAGGGCGACGACCGCAGGGTGATCGAGGCCTTTCTCGGGCAGGTGATCGAGGTCTACCGCACCACACTGCCGGGCAATGCGCCCTCCTCTCACGAAGGTCAGGACGCCTGATGAAACCACAAAAAATCCTGGTGACGGGCGCCAGCATTGCCGGGCCGGCGCTGGCGTATTGGTTGTCCCGACAAGGTATGGACGTGACCGTGGTGGAGCGCGCCCGCACCTTTCGCGACGGCGGACAAACTATCGACGTGCGCGGTGCAGGCCGTGTGGTGGTGCAACGCATGGGGTTGGAGGGATTGATTCAGGCCAATACCACCCATGAGCAAGGGATCGCCTTCGTCGACGTGCACAACCGAACCAAAGCATTCATTGGCGTCAATGCCTTCGACGGTGACGGGCCCATCGCTGAGTTGGAAATCCTCAGGGGCGAACTCGCCAAGCTGTTGATCGGGCACAGCCAAAACCGTGTGACCTACCGCTTCGGCGACAGCATTGAAGCCCTCGAAGACCATGGCGACAGGGTGCACGTGCGCTTCGAACAGGGTGGCGAGCAGGTCTACGACTTGGTGATCGTGGCCGAGGGGATCGGCTCCACCACACGCAGTCAGGTGTTTGGCAGCGAAGTCGAGCGGCGCCCGCTGGATCTCTACACGGCCTACTTCACCGTGCCTCGACAGACGAGCGACAGTGACGTGATGCGCTGGTGCAACTTCCCCGGGGGGCGTTCCATCTGCCTGCGTCCTGACAACCTGGGTACTACACGGGCGTTTCTATCGTTTCAACAAGCACCGAGCGGCTACGAAAAACTGCCCCGGGCCGAGCAGATCACCCTGCTCAAGCACGTGTTTGCCGACGCCGGCTGGGAGGCACCACGGGTACTCGCAGCCCTGGAGAGGGCGACTGACCTGTATCTGGATGCAGTGGGCCAAGTGAAGATGGCGCGTTGGTCCAAAGGCCGTATCGCGCTGGTGGGTGACGCGGCGTATTGCGCATCGCCCATCAGTGGCATGGGCACCAGCCTGGGGCTGTGCGGGGCCTATGTGCTGGCCGGGGAATTGGGGCGCCACACGGATCACACTCAAGCATTTGCGGCGTATGAAAACCTGATGCGCCCTTACGTTGCCCAGGCGCAAAGCGTGCCCAAATGGGCGCCCAGGTTGGCATCGCCGCACTCACGCGCCGGTATCGCACTGGGCCACGCGGTGTTGAGGATGGCTACCGCGCCAGGGTTAAGAACCCTGTTCGGTAAAATCCTTTCGCCGAAAGCGGACGCGATAGAGCTGCCGATTTATGACGATCAATGACCGACATTGGCAGCGATATTCCGATACTGCCCCTTGAAGTACAGCAACGGCTGCGCCCCAGGCGCTTGCAGGTTCAACGCTTTAACTTCACCAATCACAATCAGGTGATCACCTGCAGCGTGTTCAGCGTGAATTTCACAATCGAGCCAGTGCAGGCTGCCGGCGATGATCGGATTGCCCAGCGGCGACGTGTGCCAGTCCACGTCGTGCCATTTGTCCGTGCCTCGCCGAGCGAACTGATTGGAAATACCCACCTGCTCGCCCGACAGGATGTTGACTGCGAAACGACCGGCCTCGCGAATCCTGGGGTAGCTCGCCGAACTGGACATGACGCTGAATGACACCAGCGGCGGGCTCATCGACACGCTGTAGAACGACTGGCAGGTAAAGCCAATCGGTTCGTCATCAAGGTGGGAGGTAATCACCGTGATACCGGAGGCGTAGTGCCCAAGCGCTTCGCGAAAGTGCAGTGGCTCGATAGCCGTAGGGAGACGTGACATAGAAAGCCTTGAATAGTCGGTGGCGTCGAACGGGCAAAGTGAGGCCGGAAGAAGGCGGGTGAGGGTTAACTCCACCGCCCTCCTCCGGCGTTCGCTCAGCCTTGGTTCAACAGCTCTCTGCGAACGATTTCTGCACCGGCGCTCAGGGCATTCAGCTTGCCTCTTGCCACATGACGAGGCAGAGGGGCCATGCCGCAGTTCGTGCACGGGTAAAGCTTGTCGGCGTCCACAAACTGCAGCGCTTTGCGCAGGGTATTGGCGACTTCCTCAGGTGTTTCAATGGCATGGTTGGCCACATCAATGGCACCGACCATCACTTTCTTGCCGCGAATCAGCTCGATCAACTCCATGGGTACATGGGAGTTGTGGCATTCAAGCGAAATGATATCGATGCTGGATTTTTGCAGCTTGGGGAACGCCTCTTCATATTGGCGCCATTCCGACCCCAGCGTTTTCTTCCAATCGGTGTTGGCCTTGATGCCGTAGCCGTAGCAGATATGCACGGCGGTTTCGCATTTGAGGCCTTCGATTGCACGCTCCAACGTGGCAACGCCCCAATCGTTTACCTCATCAAAGAACACGTTAAACGCGGGCTCATCAAACTGGATGATGTCGACACCGGCCGCTTCCAATTCCAGGGCTTCCTGGTTGAGGATCTTGGCAAATTCCCACGCCAGTTTTTCACGGCTCTTGTAGTGGTTGTCGTACAGCGTGTCGATCATGGTCATCGGGCCAGGCAGTGCCCATTTGATCGGCTGGTCTGTTTGCTGGCGCAAGAACCTGGCATCTTCAACAAACACCGGCTTTTGACGTGCAACGGCGCCGACCACGGTCGGAACGCTCGCGTCGTAACGATCACGAATCCTGACGACCTCGCGTTTCTCGAAATCCACGCCACTGAGGTGTTCAATAAACGTCGTCACAAAGTGCTGGCGAGTTTGTTCACCGTCACTGACGATATCAATGCCCGCCTGCTGTTGCTCTTGCAGCGCCAAACGCAGGGCATCGTGTTTGCCTTCAACCAACTCATCATCTTGCAACTTCCAGGGCGACCAGAGTTTCTCGGGTTCTGCCAGCCAGGACGGTTTAGGCAAGCTGCCAGCGGTTGAAGTAGGTAACAACTTTTTCATCATGAACAACCTTGTACGTTTAATTAATCAAAGCGCGCAGTTAGCGGACCACTGCTCAAGCACAGCCTGGTAGGGTTTGATGAAGTTTTCCTCAACAAACTTACCCTGCTCAATCGCCAGGCGGCTGCGTTCTTCTCGGTCGTAAACAATCAGTGTCAGCGAGTAATCCTGATGGCTCAAGCTTGGCTGATAGGATTTACCGGCGGCCGAATTCGCGTTGTAAATCTCGGGGCGATAAATCTTCTGGAAGGTGTCCATAGTGCTGATGGTGCTGATCAGCTCGAGGTTCGTGTAATCCCCCAGCAAGTCACCCGAGAAGTAGAACGCCAACGGCGCAACACTGTTGGGCGGCATGAAATAGCGAACCTTCAAGCCCATTTTCTGGAAGTACGCGTCTGTCAACGAATACTCATCCTGCTGGTATTCCACACCCAGCACGGGGTGCTGGTTTTCTGTCCGGTGGTAGGTCTTGCTGCTTGAAACGCTCAGGCAAATGACAGGCAGCTTGTTAAAGTTGGCCTTGTAGGCACTTGAGTTCACGAAGTGCTTGAACAGCTTGGCGTGCAGGTCGCCAAAATTATCGGGGGTGCTGAAACCTGCACGATTCTTATTATGCCCCAGCAATAGCACGCTGAAGTCGTAATCGCGTACGTAAGATGAGAAGTTGTTTCCTACAATTCCTTCGATACGCTCGTCCGTTTTGCGATCCACAATATTGGTTTTCAATATTTCAATCAGCGGAATGGCGTTGCCGGTGCTGCCGGAGTTTACGTCCATTTCAACGGAGATAATTTCAAGTTCGACCGCGTAACGATCACCCTTTGGATTATCCCAATGCGCCAGGGCATTGAAGCGGTTATCAATCATCCGCAGGGTATTACGCAGGTTTTCCTGGCGACTCTTCCCACGCGCCAGATTGGCAAAGTTGGTGGTAATGCGGGTATTTTCGGAAGGGTGATAATGCTCGTCAAACTGAATGCGCTTGATAGCAAATGTAAAGTCTGTACTCATTTTAATTTCACACCCATACACCCGAAGCAACACCTGAATGTATCGACTGATAGCTTCTGGTGTTGCTCAGCAATATTAATAGTCTCAATCATTGAGGCTATTTTAGGTCGAGCCCTTGCTCCATAGATAATGAATTGATTTCACTGAATCTTTAGCGCTCCTCATGGTGTGTACGATTGCGCTCAAGCCTTCAACTGTCATGATTTGCGCCCATGCTTGAAGGGCAACAGCACGGACTCACAGCAGCCAGGCAAGGAGCATTTCAATGATTCGTAGGGCACTACCTTCTGATGCAAACGCCATTGCCCAGGTGCATATCCGCAGTTGGCAAGAGGCCTACCGTGACCTGATGCCGGCCGACTACCTGAGCGCGCTGGATACCACCCTGGCTCGGCGTGAATCGTTCTGGGCCCGTTCGATTGAATCGGACGAATCCGGCGTATGGGTGGCGGAGCGGGACCAGCAGGTGGTTGGCTGGGTATCCGTCGGAGTCAGTCGCGATGACGACGCCGAGGTCAATACGGGTGAAGTCATGGCCATCTATGTCCTGGCCGGGTACTGGGAAACGGGTGTCGGGCGGGCGCTATGGAACGTCGGCGTGCAGCAGTTACGGCAGCAAGGTTTTACGCGATTAACGCTGTGGGTGTTGGCGCTGAATGAACGGGCTATTCGGTTCTATCGCAGCGTTGGATGCGTTGAGGAACCGGGTAGCGAGCGTAACCTGATAAGGGGCGGTATAACCCTTGCGGAAGTGAGGTATGGGTTGCTCTTGCGCACATAACTTGACCTTGTTCGCGTCAGGATTGCGAGGTTTGGGATGGGGGCGCGCCCGGCGCGAGCAAGCTCGCTCACTACAGAACCCGACGCTCCACAGCATGCACCACCTGCGCCGCCATCCCTTCAACAGTGCCCTCCCCGTCAATTCGCAGGACAGGCACGGTCTGTTCTGTAATCCACGCTTCGTGCCGCGCTCTGTTGCGTCCGGAAAAGTGGGGATCGTCATACTGCGAAGCCCATTCGCGAAAGGCTACGTGTATCTCGTGCATGTCGCCACCGGGTGCGATGCGCGCCCCAAAACGTGCCTGCTCACGCGCAGCCAGCCGCTCGAGGCGCACCGAGGTTGGCGTGTCCACAAACACGATCAGATCGGCCTCGGCGATCAACGCGTCGCCCCACAGGTTGCACGAGCCCGTCAGCACCCAGTCATCGTCCCCGCGTGATTGTTGAATCAAGCTCACGCGATCTTCAGGCGCACGTTTCGTGGTATAGGGCGGGTCCGTGGGCATCCAGTAAAAGTCATCGACATCGACTTGTCGCAAGCTGAGCAACGTCGCGAGGGTGCGCCCCAACGTCGTCACGCCCGAGCAGGAAGCGCCTGTGATGTAGATCCGCATGTGCACTCCAGGAATGTAAAACGACATTGGATGCTACAAGAAAAGTCGACCATCCTGGACGAACGCTTTTAAACCTCAGTGGAGCGCCCCATGACCCGCGATCAACTCGCCGCCCTTTACCAAGGCTACATCGAATGCCTCAACCGCCAGGACTGGGCGCACCTGGGCGATTTTGTGCACCCACAAGTGAGCTACAACGGCACCACCGTCGGCCTTGAGGGCTACCGCGCCATGCTCGAACGGGATTTTCGCGAGATACCCGACCTGGTGTTTCGCATTCAATTGCTGGTGGCCGACCCGCCCACGGTGGCCAGCCGGTTGAATTTCAAGGTCAGCCCCAGGGGTGAATTTTTCGACCTGCCGATCAACGGCAAGACAGTGACCTTCGATGAAAACGTATTCTACGAAGTCATCGATGGGAAATTCGCGCACGTCTGGTCCGTGATCGATAAGGCGGCGATAGCACAACAGCTTTGATGGAGGCGCCAGCCATGGAGAACCCGCTGTTCACCTTTACCACCCAACCCTACCCGCCACGCCAACGCTTCGAGGTGTGGCGGGAGGAAGTGAACGCGATCTTCGACATCACCATCAGCGAGCCGGACTCCACGGCCTTCAATTACCGCCTGGCCACCGGCTACCTGGGCGCATTGCTGATGGGCTGCGGTGCCTGGGATGGCACCGGCGCCCCGGTCCCCTACCGGGTCAAGCGCTCGGCCCAGATGATCCGCCGTGACCATCTCGACCATTACTACCTGTGCCTGGGCTTGTCTCACTCGATCAACGGCACGGCGGGCCGCACGTCCCTGGCCGCCGGCAATTCGCAGATTTACATCCTCGACCTGGCCCGCGAACTGGACTGCCTGATCACCGCCGGCGACACGGTGATTCTTACCATCCCCCGCGACCTGCTGGCGCAGAGCCTGGGCCATAAAGACCTGCACGGGCAGGTGTTGCAAGGCGGCTTGAGCGAACTGCTGGCCGACCACATGCGCGCCTTGCAACATCGCCTGCCACGCCTGGTGCCAGGGGAAATCCCCCACGCGCAACAGGCCACCCTGGGCTTGGTCTCGGCTGCCATCGCACCGTCGCTGGCGAACCTGCACATGGCCGCACAGGAGATCGACCACACCCTGCTCAACCGTGCCCGTCGCCAGATTGAACAGCACCTGCGCAACCCCGAGTTGTCACCCGCCTTCCTGTGCCAGCAGTTGGGCATTTCGCGAGCGCACCTGTACCGCTTGTTCAGCCAGGAAGCCGGTGTGGCGGCGTATATCCAGAAGCGTCGGTTGAACCGGGCACGGGTGATGATCCAAAGCGACAGCGGCGCGCGGCATCGGGTCTCCGGCCTGGCGTTCCAATTTGGGTTCAAGAGCGATGCGCACTTCAGTCGTGCGTTCAAACAGGCTTTCGGCTATTCCCCCCGAGAGGCCCGGGACGTGGCGGGCGTGCACCTCAAACAGGGCCAGGTGAGCCGCCATGATGGCTTTTCGCTGCGATCCATCCTGGGCCAGATGACACCCGCGTGAGACAGCCAGGCAAGTAATTGAGACGCTGGGACAGGAAGATTTTTTCCGCGTTTTTTTCGCCGTTTTATGATTGGCCTCAGTTTCAGAGCCCTGAATCAACGGAGGAAATCATGGCCCGTCGTGCACTCATTCGTAACGCCATCACCCCACTGGTCGCCGCGGTTTTGCTGTCAGGCTGTGCCGGCGGCAACAACGGCCTCAGCAGCCTCAACGGCCTGTCCATACCCGGTATCCAGGGCAAGTCAGGGCCGGACATTTCGTTGTTCGACACCACCTACGTGCGGACCCATATCGTGTCCGGCAAGACCACCGCCCAACAGCTCAAAGCGATGTACGGCGAACCGCAGAACCAGTCGATTGCATCCGACGGCACCGAAACCTGGGACTACTCGCCTTCCACCACCGCCAACGCTTCCATGCGGCACTTGCTCGGGCTGGTGTCCAACCATATCCCCGGTAACACCTACGACAACGCGATAGACACGCGGCGCACCGCCATTGACAACATCGCCCCCGAGCAACAGAACCGTCGTCTCAATATCCACCTCAACAATGGCGTGGTCAGGGACTACACCATCATGTAGCGCCCGCAAGCACAGCCATTGTCTAGACTCCATGGACCCATCCGCCCATGGAGCCAGACAATGAACCACAAAAACACCCTGTGCCTCTGGTACAACGGCACCGCCCTCGAAGCCGCCACCTTCTACGCCAAGACCTTCCCGGACAGCGCCGTGCACGCCGTGCACCATGCCCCCGGTGACTTTCCGTCGGGCAAACAGGGCGACGTGCTGACCGTCGAATTCAGCGTGATGGGCATTCCCTGCCTGGGCCTCAACGGCGGCCCGGCGTTTTCCCATAGCGAGGCGTTTTCGTTCCAGGTGGCCACCGACGATCAGGCCGAGACCGACCGTCTGTGGAACGCCATCGTCGACAATGGCGGGCAGACCAGCGCCTGCGGCTGGTGCAAGGACAAATGGGGCCTGTCATGGCAGATCAGCCCACGGGTGTTGACCGCTGCGGTCACTCACGCCGACCCGGCGATCGCCAAGCGTGCCTTCGACGCGATGATGACCATGACCAAGATCGACATTGCCGCGATTGAAGCGGCGGTGGCCGGTCGTTAGGGCTTGGCCGCCCCCAGCGCAGCCATTGCGTCCCAGGCATAGCTGGCTGCGGCTTCGAACCGGCTATTCAGATAAACCCGTGGCCGTTAGGCTTGCCGCCTAAAGATTACGGGCTGCCTGCCGTCATCCTTACATCCCTGAATGGACTCAATGAGGCTTCTGTGCGCGTTATTTCTTCCCTGTTGTTGCTCGGTGGCATCGCCACACTGGCCGGTTGTGCCACCCAAAAATCCACGGTTGACCGCATGTTCGCCAGCACGCTGACCCAGCCGCTGGTAGAAAACAGCATCGTGCGCGAAGGCGACAACCTCAGCTTTGAATTGCTGATGCCGGAGTCCACCGCTGGAGTACGCCGCACCATGCAGTTCGAGGCAGCGTGTTCCTCACCCCAGTTGTATTTGCTGTACCTCGATGGCGCCCAGCGCGTCTACCCGACCGCCGCCGGCCGCTACAGCGGTGCACGCAAGCTGTCTGCCGACCTGCGCGCCACCCTGGCGACCAACCCGACGTTCGTGCGTGCCTGTGCCGACACCCCCAAAACCGACTGGCGCCTGGTGCAGACCAACGAACGCGAGAACTGGGTGTTGATCGACGCCAACAGCATCAAGAACGTCAATGGCGAAACCCGTTTCTGGGCCGCCTTCGACAACCCGTCCGTGCTGAACGACTTGCCCTACAACGCGCCTTACGCGCAAAAACGCGAGCACTTTGCCGTGTCGTGCGCCGCCGGCGCCTACAAGGAACTGGCCGGCTACGACATGGATGCCGACAATCGCGTCAGCGATGGCCGTGTCGACAGTTTCCCGACGCCCCAGAAGATCGCTGGCAGCAACGCCGACTACGAACTGCTGTTCAACAACGTCTGCACCAACCCGGAAAAAATCGCGGCCTTGCCGGCCTTCAAGCCGCGCCTGAAAGCCCCGGTGACTATTGCCCTCACGTCGGTACAGCCGCAAGTGCTGGCAGCGATCACCCAGTTGAACCTGGACAAGCCCACCCGCAGTTTCAAATACGTGCACATGGTCGGCACCTCGACCTACAAAGGCACCACCAGTGAGTTGTCGAGCCAATACTTCATCAGCCAGGACGGGCCCAGCGGCCAACTGAGCGTGGCGAACCGCGGCAAGGGCTACGAGTCGCAATCGGTGAGCTGGCGCAACCTGGTTGAACTGGTGACCAAATCCAACTACGGCGGTGGCAGCATGGCCGAAAGCTCGACCGTGACCCAACTGAGCTTCACCGGTAACTGGAAAACCCTGCCGGTGGGCGAAACCGTGATTTACCAGTTCACCCGCGCCACCCTCAACAACATCGTCGGCAGCTACGGCAAGCCCAACCTCACCCGCTGCGTGGTGGAACGCGAGCTGCAGGCCAGCGAACTCAACCCGAAGCTGCTGGGCACGGCAAAGGCCTTGTCGTGCACCTACGACAATGACGAGTACAAGCGCGTCAGCCATTGGTACTTCCTGACCGACTACGCCTACTTCTTTGAGTCGAGTACCGACAAGAACCCGTTCTACTACTCCGATTCGCGTATCGACACCTTCGAGTAAGTGACCATGAATGACGGCGTCAAGATCGACCCACGGACCTTACCCGTCCCCCACTCGATCAGCCCCGAGGCTCAGGCGCTGCTCAAGCGCCTGGTGGGTGAGGACGGCGTGCCACTGAACGCGCTGCACGCCATGCCCTCATCCGATGACCACGACGGCTGGCGCCGCCTGCAAGGTGCCGTGGCCCAGCATTACGCCGCCGCCAACGCAGGCCAGGAAGCATCGCTGCGGGCCAGCCTGGCGACGATCACCGTGGGCAGCGCCACCGTCCACGTAGCGACGCCGGCCACCGGCATGGCTGACTTGGCCTACATCGATCTGCATGGCGGCGCGCTGGTGTTCGGCGGCGGTGAGAACTGCCGCCTGGCCGCCGCCCGGCAGGCCGACCTGCACGACCTGGTCTGCTACGGCGTGGACTACCGCATGCCACCGGATCATCCCTACCCGGCTGCGCTGGATGATTGCCTGGCCACCTATCGCCATGTGCTCACCCGGCACGCGCCGCAGCACATCGTGATAGGCGGCCGTTCTGCCGGTGGCAACCTCGCAGCGGCGATGGTGCTGCGGGCTCGCGACGAAGGCTTGCCACTGCCGGCCGCGCTGGTGCTGTTGTCGCCGGAAGTGGACCTCACCGAGTCGGGTGACAGTTTCCAGGTCAACCGCACGGTCGATGTGGTGCTGCCCAACCCATTGATGAGCGCCAACCTGCTGTACGCCAATGGCGCGGATTTGACCCACCCGTACCTGTCACCGTTGTTTGGTGACTTTACGAAAGGGTTCCCGCCTACCTTCCTGCAAAGCGGCACGCGGGACCTGTTCCTGTCCAACACCGTGCGCATGCACCGCGCCCTGCTCAAGGCCCAGGTGCCTGCGCAATTGCACGTGTTCGAAGCGATGCCCCATGGCGGTTTCATGGGCGCGCCGGAGGACTTGGAGCTGGCCGCGCAGGTCGCGCAATTTGTGCGAGAACACTTGCGGCGGGCTTGACACAGTCGCCAGGCTCCCCTGAAGATGGGGGCCTTATCCAGGGTGTGACAATTTATGTCTGCTACGTCGTTCGTTAACTTTTCCGTCATTGGCTTGATTGCCAAGGCGCAAGGTTGCGTAGCGCACGCCCTCAAATCGAAGAAACAGTCGCTCATGTGACCGGGGCGCGCTGTCCCGTCAGATGAGCTGACAGGACATTGAGCGCGACGGACTCCCTCCCCCTTTGCACAATTCCCTCTGCCCTTCTGACGGTGACTCAAGCGGTCAATTATCAGGAGAAAGTGCATGTCAGCGTTTCAAGGTATCTGGGTTCCCGTGGTCACGCCGTTCCATGACGGTGCCATCGACTTTGTCGGCTTGCGCCGGCTGGTCAGCCACCTGCTGGAAAAACACGTGGCCGGGATCATGGTCTGCACCACCACCGGCGAAGCAGCTGCGCTGAGCCGCCAGGAACAACTGGCCGTGCTCGATGCCGTGCTGCAATTGGTGCCGGCACACCGCGTGGTCATGGGCCTGGCGGGCTACAACCAGATTGAGCTGCTGCAATTCCAGGCACAGATCCTCAAACGCCCGGTGGCCGGTTTGCTGGTACCAGCACCCAGCTACATCCGCCCGTCCCAGGCGGGCCTGGAAGCGTTCTTTCGCAGCGTGGCCGACGCGTCCAGCGTGCCGATCATCCTGTATGACATCCCCTACCGCACCGGCGCGACCTTTGAGCAGGCGACACTGCTGAACATCGTCGCCCATGAACGCATCGTCGCGATCAAGGATTGTGGCGGCAACCTGGGCAACACCCTGGCGCTGTTGGCCAGTGGCGAAGTGGATGTGTTGTGCGGCGAGGACATCCAGATCTTCAACGCCCTGTGCCTGGGCGCCAGCGGCGCGATTGCCGCCTCGGCCCATGTGCACACCGAGCAGTTTGTGGCGCTGTGGCAGCAGGTACGGGACAACCAACTGGCCGAGGCCCGGGCGACGTTTTTTCAGTTGTTGCCGTTGATCAACACAATGTTCATGGAGCCCAACCCCGCACCGGTCAAGGCCGCGCTGGCCATGGAAGGGTTGATCAGCAGCGAATTGCGCGCCCCGATGCAGCCCGCCAGCGATGCCGTGAAAGCCCGGTTGCACACGGTCCTCAACCCAAACACATAACCTGTAGGAGCTGGCTTGCCGGCGATGGCCTCCACGCGGTGTACCTGAAGAAATACCGAGGCGCCTGCATCGCCGGCAAGCCGGCTCCTACACGGGCCTGGGGCCCACTTGCCGTGCCATCTGCAATCGGTGCAGCGTGATCTCGCGCACGGCCTGTTTGCTCAACTCGATATGTCGCGTGAGCAGTGCCTGGGCCACGTCACTGCGCCGTTGCAAGATGGCCTCCAGGATCTGTGTATGCTCCTGGTAGGTCGCGGCAATGCGCTCGACCTGGGTAAAGTCGAGCCGGCGAATGATGCGGATCTGCTCGGTAATCGCGTAGTGCATGCGGGCCATTTCACGGTTGCCGGTGGCTTCCACCAAAGCGCAATGAAAACGCTCATCCAGCGCAGACACCTCCTGAGGGTCTTGCAACCGTTCATCTTCCGCCACCAGCCAGATACCCTTCAGCGCGTTCAACACCGGATTATCGGATGCCTCCATCCGGCATAACCGGCTGACAGCCGCCAGCTCCAGCACGATGCGCACGTCATACAGCTCTTCAAAATAGGCAAAGTCGAACGGCTTGACCTGCCAGCCGCTGCGGAAATACACCTCCACATAGCCTTCCTTCTCCAGACGATACAGCGCCTGGCGCACCGGCGTTCGGCTGACGTCCATGCGACCTGCCACATCGCCTTCGCTGAAGCGATCCCCCGGCAGCAGGCGGAAGTCGAAAATATCCGCCTTGAGTTGCGTGTACACCTGCTCGGCGAGGTTGTCAGGACGCGGCATGTTCACCCCCGGCTCGCAATAAACGTGCGCCAGCCGCCGAGCTCGGTGATATCCAGCGCTTCGGCCAGTGCCCAGGGTTCACAGATAAAGCCTTTGACGCTACGCCCGTCCGCCAGCACCACGTTGCCGATCCCCAGGGGCGCGGGGATTTCTGCGACGAACTCACCGAAGCGTGCAAGGGGCATGTCCCACAGCTCTACGATGATCGAGCGCCCACTCTCGGCTTTGGCCAGCCCCGGCTTGGGCGGCACGGTACCGGGCAGTGCGTACAGGCGATAGCTGTCAGCCGTGTGGGTTTGCTCCACCAGCACCGCATTGCGCTTGGTCAGCTGGAAGTTCAGCGGCATGCCCGTCAGGTGCGCGCCCACCACGGCCACTCGCACAGATCCTGGCGCCTGCACGGGTACGCCGGGTGCGGGCAGAGAACGCCCGGTCGCGCCCAGGCTGAGGTCGAGATTGGCCTGCCAACGCTTGCCCAGATCAGCCAGCGCCGTGTCATGCCAGGCGGGTGCCAATAGGGTAATGCCACTGGGCAAACCATCGACACGCAACCCGGCGGGAAGCGCGAGGGCCGAGAGGTCTGCCAGGTTGGTGAAGTTGGTGTAGTAGCCAAATTGCGAGTTGTAGCACACCGGCTCCTCGGCCATTTCCGCCAGGGTGCGAAGGGTCGGTGCGGTGGGAACCAGCAAGGCATCAAAACCCGCCAGGCTGTCGTTGATACGCCGGCTCAATTCGGCGCGCAGGTATTCGGCTTTGTAAGCATCACACGCCGTGTATTGACGGCCGTTTTCAACGATACCGCGCACCACGGTGTTGATCGCCTCGGGCTGACGCTCAAGCATGCCTTCCAACGCCACCGTGCGTTCGGCCACCCACGGCCCGTAATACAGCTGATCGGCCAGGGCCTTGAACGGTGTGAAGTCCACCGGGGTAATCACTGCACCCAACGCCTTGAATCGCTCGACAGCCTGCTCAAACACCGCTTGATTCTGGCTATCGCCGAAGAACTCCAGCACGGCCGGGATCGCCAACTTGATCTGCGCCCCCACCGCCACCGGCGCCGTGTTGGGGTTGACCCGCGAGTAGGCGTCGCTGGCGTCGTAGCCAGCTGCCACCTGCGCCACGCGCTCGGCATCGGCCACGGTCAAGGCGAACACCGAAATGCAATCCACCGTGCGGCAGGCGGGCACCAGGCCGGTGTTGGACAGCCGCCCCTTGGTCGGCTTCAAACCCACAATATTGTTGAACCCCGCCGGTACACGGCCCGAGCCTGCGGTATCGGTGCCCAAGGCAAACGGCACCAGCCCACGGGCCACCACCGAGGCCGAGCCGGAGCTGGAACCGCCGCTGACGTAAGCCGGGTCGAAGCTGTTGCCCACCGCACCATAAGGCGAACGCGTGCCCACCAGGCCGGTAGCGAACTGGTCGAGATTGGTCTTGCCCACCAGGATCGCGCCCGCCGCTCGTAGCTTGGAGACGACAAACGCGTCTGACCCAGGTGCGTAGGCAAACTCAGGACAGGCCGCCGTGGTATCCCATCCCGCCGCATCGATGTTGTCCTTGATGGCAAACGGCACGCCATACAGTGGCAACTGGGCCATGTCGCCGCCCACGGCCGCCAAGCGTTCGCCGAGTTCGTCCAATTGCGCCTGCAGTTGCGATGAACCGGCGCGGGCGATCCAGGCATTGTCTTCGGCCGGGTAGGCGTCGACCAGGTCCAGCAAAATCTCTGGCTTGATTGCGCCACTGCGGTAAGCCGACTGCCATTCGCCAAGGGTCCAGCCAAAAACGTTGTGCATAGGAAATTCCATCTTGTATCCAAGTTTGGATTTCCTTTAGCAAAGCCCGGGCCATACAGCCACACCCACTGTTTACGGGGCTTCGCCAGTCCTACGCTGGTTAACCCCTGCCCACTGATGGCGCACAGCTGCATCGCCCATGCGCCAAAAAAAGACATTCATCGGACCGCCCGGTTGCGACCCGACCGATAGCGGCCTATGTTCCAAGCCATGCGTTTTAATTTGCTGTCCCCCTCCCTACGCCCTTCCCGTACCCAGGTGACGACATGCCCACGCTTTCCCGCCCCGCCGTCCTCGAACTGATCGGCAACACGCCGCTGGTTCGGGTCAGCCGTTTCGATACCGGCCCGTGCACGCTGTTTCTCAAGCTCGAATCCCAGAACCCCGGGGGCTCCATCAAGGACCGCATCGGCCTGGCCATGATCGACGCCGCCGAGCGCGATGGCCGCCTGCGCCCCGGCGGCACCATCATCGAGGCCACCGCTGGCAACACCGGCCTGGGCCTGGCATTGGTCGGCCGGGCCAAGGGCTACCGGGTGGTGCTGGTGGTGCCCGACAAGATGTCCACCGAAAAGGTGCTGCACCTCAAGGCCATGGGCGCTGAGGTGCATATCACCCGCTCCGACGTGGGCAAGGGCCATCCCGAGTATTACCAGGACGTGGCCGCCCGCCTGGCCAAGGACATTCCGGGTTCATTCTTCGCCGACCAGTTCAACAACCCCGCCAACCCGCTGGCCCATGAAACCAGCACCGCCCCGGAGATCTGGGCACAAACCCAGCATGACGTGGACGCCATTGTGGTGGGCGTCGGCTCGGCCGGCACCCTCACCGGCCTGACCCGTTTTTTCAAGCGTGTGCAGCCTGAGCTGGAAATGGTGCTGGCCGACCCCGTGGGCTCGGTGATGGCCGAATACAGCCGCAGCGGCAAGATGGAAACCCCCGGTTCCTGGGCCGTGGAAGGCATCGGCGAGGACTTCATTCCGTCGATCGCCGACCTCTCCAGCGTGCGCCACGCCTACTCCATCAGCGATGAAGAAAGCTTCGACCATGCCCGCCAACTGCTACGCGCCGAAGGCATCCTCGGCGGTTCGTCCACCGGCACCCTGCTCGCCGCCGCCTTGCGTTATTGCCGCGAGCAGACCGAGCCCAAGCGTGTAGTCACGTTCGTGTGCGACACCGGTACGCGCTACCTGTCGAAGGTCTACAACGACCAATGGATGAAAGACGCGGGCCTGCTGCAATACAAACACTACGGTGACTTGCGCGACCTGATCGCCCGCCGTTTCGAAGACGGCCGCGTGATCAGCGTGAGCCCCGACGACACCCTGCTCACCGCCTTCCAGCGCATGCGCCTGGCCGACGTTTCGCAATTGCCAGTGTTGGTGAATGGCCAGGAGCTGGTGGGTGTGATCGACGAATCCGACATCCTGCTGGGCCTGCACCATGACGCGGCAGACTTCTCGATGATCGTCGCCAGTGCCATGACCGACACCTTGCAAACCCTGGCCCCCAGCGCCAGCCTGGCTGAATTGCAGGCAGAACTGGATCGCGGCCTGGTCGCCATCATTGCCGACGCGTCGGGCTTCCATGGCCTGATCACCCGCGTCGACCTGCTCAATCACCTACGGAGATCCCTTGCATGAGTCAGTCCGATAAAAGCGCGTTTGCCACCCGTGTGATCCATGCCGGGCAATCCCCCGACCCAACCACGGGCGCGCTGATGCCGCCGATCTACGCCAACTCCACCTACCTGCAAGACAGCCCCGGCGTGCACAAGGGCTTTGACTACGGACGCTCCCACAATCCGACGCGTTTTGCCCTGGAACGCTGCGTGGCCGATCTGGAAGGCGGTAGCCAGGCGTTTGCCTTTGCGTCCGGGCTGGCGGCAATCTCCACCGTGCTGGAACTGTTGGACGCCGGCGCGCATATCGTCTCCGGCAACGACTTGTATGGCGGCACCTTCCGCCTGTTCGACAAAGTGCGCCAACGCAGTGCCGGGCATCGCTTCAGTTTTGTCGATTTGAGCGACCTGTCGGCATTTGAGGCGAGCTTGCAGGACGACACGCGCATGGTCTGGGTCGAGACTCCGAGCAACCCGCTACTGAGCCTCACCGACCTGAGCGCCATCGCGCGCATCTGCAAGGCGCGCGGCATTATCTGTGTGGCCGACAATACCTTCGCCAGCCCTTGGATCCAGCGCCCGCTGGAGCTGGGCTTCGACATCGTGGTGCATTCCACCACCAAATACCTGAATGGCCACTCGGACGTCATCGGTGGGATTGCAATCGTTGGCCACAACCCGGAGCTGGCCGAACGCCTGGGCTTCCTGCAGAACTCGGTGGGCGCCATCGCCGGGCCGTTCGATGCGTTTCTTACCTTGCGCGGCGTGAAGACACTGGCACTGCGTATGGAACGTCATTGCAGCAACGCCCTCGACCTGGCGACCTGGCTGGAGAAACAGCCGCAAGTGTCGCGCGTCTACTACCCCGGCCTGGCCTCACACCCGCAGCATGAGCTGGCACGTCGGCAGATGCGTGGGTTCGGTGGGATGATTTCGGTTGACCTCAACAGCGACCTGGCGGGCGCCACGCGCTTCCTGGAAAACGTCAAGATCTTCGCCCTGGCCGAAAGCCTTGGCGGCGTGGAAAGCCTGATCGAACACCCGGCCATCATGACCCACGCCAGCATCCCGGCCGCCACGCGCGCGCAGTTGGGCATTGGTGACGGGTTGGTGCGGTTGTCGGTGGGGGTTGAGGATGTGGAAGACCTGCGGGCAGACCTGGCCCAGGCGTTGGCCCGCATCTGATAGCCCCCCTCTGTAGGAGCTGGCTTGCCAGCGATGGCGGTGGGTCAGCTTGCAACTCTGCTGGCTGATGGATCGCGATCGCCGGCAAGCCGGCTCCTACAGTGAGTGCAGGTCAGTGGGTGTACTCGGTCAACTGTGGGAGCTGGCTTGCCAGCGGTGGCGGTGGGTCAGCTGCAACTCTGCCGGCTGATGGACCGCTATCGCCGGCAAGCCGGCTCCTACAGTGAGTGCAGGTCAGCGAGTGTACTCGGTCAACTGTAGGAGCTGGCTTGCCAGCGATGGCGGTGGGTCAGCTTGCAACTCTGCTGGCTGATGGATCGCGATCGCCAGTTCAAGCCGGCTCCTACAGTGAGTGCAGGTCAGTGGGTGTACTCGGTCAACTGTGGGAGCTGGCTTGCCTGCGATAGCGGCGGCACTGTCAACTGTGATTTCACCTGACCCACCGCCTTCGCAGCCTCGCGCAAGCGAGGCTGCTCCCCCAGGTGACCTTGTGTCAGGCCGAGGTGATGTTGGCCCGTGCGGCGTGCAGCTTCTTGTAGCTCTCGATCAAGCGCTGATGGCGGTCCAGGCCTTCGAGCTTCAGGCTGGTCGGGGTCAGGCCGTAGAAGCGCACGTCGCCGGTGACCGAGCCGATCACCGCGTCCATCCGCTCATTGCCGAACATACGGCGGAAGTTGGCTTCGTAGTCGTCCAACTCCAGGTCGTCATCCAGTTCCATCTCCAGCACCGCGTTCATCGCCTGGTAAAACAGGCCACGTTCGGCGGTGTTGTCGTTGTACTGCAGGAACATCTCCACGCACTCCTTGGCCTCTTCGTATTGCTTGAGGGCCAGGAAGATCAGCAACTTCAACTCCAGGATGGTCAACTGCCCCCACGCGGTGTTGTCGTCGAACTCGATGCCGATCAGGGTGGTGATGTCGGTGTAGTCGTCCAGCTCGCTTTCGATCAGGCGCTCGACCAACGCGTGCAGTTCTTCCTCGTCGAGGCTGTGCAGGTTGAGGATGTCGGCCCGGAAAAACAGCGCCTTGTTGGTGTTGTCCCAGATCAGGTCGTCCACCGGGTAGATTTCCGAGTAATCCGGCACCAGGATGCGGCAGGCGGTGGCGCCGAGGTGTTCGTACACGGCCATGTACGACTCCTTGCCCATGCCTTCGAGGATGCCGAACAAGGTCGCGGCTTCCTGCACGTTGGAGTCTTCGCCTTGGCCGGTGAAGTCCCACTCGACAAATTCGTAGTCCGACTGGGCACTGAAGAAGCGCCAGGACACCACACCGCTGGAGTCGATGAAGTGCTCAACAAAGTTGTTCGGCTCGGTCACCGCCTGGGCTTCGAAGGTCGGCGCCGGCAAGTCGTTCAGGCCTTCGAAGCTGCGGCCTTGCAGCAGCTCAGTGAGGCTGCGCTCCAGCGCCACTTCCAGGCTTGGGTGCGCGCCAAACGAGGCAAACACGCCACCGGTGCGCGGGTTCATCAGGGTCACGCACATCACCGGGAACTCACCGCCCAGGGACGCATCCTTGACCAGCACCGGGAACCCTTGCGCTTCCAGGCCCTGGATGCCGGCCAGGATGCTAGGGTACTTGGCCAACACCTCGGCGGGCACGTCCGGCAAGGCAAATTCACCTTCGATGATTTCGCGCTTCACCGCCCGCTCGAAAATCTCCGACAGGCACTGCACCTGCGCTTCAGCCAGGGTGTTGCCGGCGCTCATGCCGTTGCTGAGGTAGAGGTTTTCGATCAGGTTGGACGGGAAGTACACCACTTCACCGTCCGACTGGCGCACGAAGGGCAGCGAGACAATGCCGCGCTCCTCATTGCCCGAGTTGGTGTCGAACAGGTGCGAGCCGCGCAATTCGCCCTCACGGTCGTAGACCTTGCGGCAGTAGGCATCGAGAATTTCGCTGGGCAGCTCGTCGTTGGGGCCCGGCTGGAACCAACGCTCATCCGGGTAATGCACGAACGGCGCGTTGGCCAGTTCCTCGCCCCAGAACTGGTCGTTGTAGAAAAAGTTGCAGTTGAGCCGCTCGATAAACTCGCCCAGGGCCGACGCCAGTGCGCCTTCCTTGGTGGCGCCCTTGCCGTTGGTGAAACACATCGGCGAATGCGCGTCGCGAATGTGCAGCGACCACACGTTAGGCACGATATTGCGCCACGAGGCGATTTCGATCTTCATGCCCAGGCCCGCCAGAATGCCGGACATGTTGGCGATGGTCTGCTCCAGCGGCAGGTCCTTGCCCGCAATGTAGGTGCCGCCGTCGGAGGTCGAGTTGGGCATCAGCAAGGCCTGGGCATCGGCGTCGAGGTTTTCCACTTCCTCGATCACGAACTCGGGGCCGGCCTGCACGACTTTCTTCACGGTGCAACGGTCGATGGAACGCAGGATGCCCTGGCGGTCCTTGTCGGAGATGTCGGCCGGCAGCTCGACCTGGATCTTGAAGATCTGGTTGTAGCGGTTTTCCGGGTCGACGATGTTGTTCTGCGACAGGCGGATATTCTCGGTGGGGATGTTGCGCGTCTGGCAGTACAGCTTCACAAAGTACGCCGCACACAACGCCGACGACGCCAGGAAATAATCGAACGGGCCCGGGGCCGAACCGTCGCCTTTGTAGCGGATCGGCTGGTCGGCAATCACCGTGAAATCGTCGAACTTGGCTTCAAGTCGTAGGTTGTCGAGAAAGTTGACCTTAATTTCCATGCGGGCACACCAGAATAACGGGCTAAACAAAATGGCCGCTATTATGAAGTTTTTTGCCGGGAAGTCCCGGGGTTTTCCGCGTTGACTGCCGATCGGTTAACGTGTGCCCCATCCCCCTTGAGGCCAGCGTTCCATGTCCATTGCCGATAACCTCCTCGCCTTCACCTTCGCCGCCACTCTGCTGACCCTCACCCCGGGGCTCGACACCGCCCTGGTGTTGCGCACCGCCACGGTGGAAGGCAAGCGCCAGGCGCTGCAGGCCACCCTGGGGATCAATGCCGGCTGCCTGCTCTGGGGCGCGGCGGTTGCCTTTGGCCTGGGCGCGTTGATCGCCGTGTCGGAGCTGGCCTTCAACGTATTGAAATACTGCGGCGCGGCCTACCTGGCCTGGCTGGGCTTGAACATGTTGTTGCGGCCACGCCGTTCGCTATCGTCGGTTGAGACTAACGGCCAGCCGAGCAGCAACTGGTTCCTCAAGGGCATGTTGGGCAACGTGCTGAACCCCAAGGTGGGGATCTTCTACGTGTCGTTCCTGCCGCAGTTCATCCCCCAGGGCCATTCGCTGATCGCCTGGACCTTCGGCCTGGTCAGCATCCATGTGGTGCTGGGCCTTGTGTGGTCGCTGGTATTGATTGGCGCCACGCGGCCACTGTCCGGCTTCCTGCGCCGTGAAAGTGTCATTCGCTGGATGGACCGCACCACGGGAATGATCTTTGTGCTGTTCGCGGCGCGCCTGGCGTTCAGCAAGCGCTGAGCGCAGGCTTCTTGACCAGCAGCGACCCTGCCACCGCCACCGCCAGCATCACTGCCACGGCGCCGGCGAGGTACACCGACGCCACACCCGCCGACCCCGCCAGGGCGCCAGCCAATGGGCTGCTGATGCCCAGTGCGATGTCCAGGAACGCCACGTAGGCGCCCATGGCCAGACCACGGGTTTGCGGTGGCGCTCGCTTGATCGCTTCCACACCAAACCCGGGGAAGGCCAACGAATAGCCGAAGCCGGTCAAGGCCGCCCCCACGTACGCCATCACCGGCGAGCCAGCGCCCCAGATCAGCAATTGCCCAACCGCTTCGATCAGCACGCAGACCAGCGCCACCTTGGCGCCGCCCACTTTGTCCGGCAAGTGCCCGAAAAACAGCCGCGCACCGATGAACGCCAAGCCAAAGGCGGTGAAGGCGAATGAGGCATTGCCCCAGTCCTTGGCGGCAAACAACAGCGCGATAAAGGCGGTGATCACACCAAACCCGATACTCGAAAACGCCAGCCCCAACCCGGGTAGCCAGACCGCACCCAGCACCGTGTAGAACGACGTGCGCCGCTGGCTGGTGGGCGCAACGCCCTTGGCCCCGGCGACGATGGCCAGCGCAAACAGCGGCAAGATCAGCGTGGCTACACACACGCCACTGAAGCCCCATTGGGCGTTGAGCGCCACGCCCAAAGGTGCCCCCAGCGCAAACGCTGCGTAGATGGCGATGCCGATCCAGGCCATAACCTTGCCGGCGTTCTGCGGCCCCACCAGGCCCATGCCCCACCCCATGGAGCCGGTGATGATCAGGCTTTCACCCAGGGCCAGCACCACACGCCCGGCCAGCAAGACCCACACCGACAGCACCGGGGTTTCCACGAACCCCAGCGACGCCAGGTACAACAGCCCTGAGCCGGCCGCCACCAGCATGCCGATCAGCATCGCGCGCTTGGGCCCGCGCATATCGGCAAAGTTGCCGGCCCAGGCCCGCGACAGCAGCGCGGCGGCAAACTGCGCACCGACCACCACGCCCACCACCAAGGTGCTCATGCCCAGGGTGTGGTTCAGGTGCAACGGCAGCACGGGCAACTGCATGCCGATGATCAGGAACGTAACGAACACCGCCAGGGTGATCGGCAGCAGTTTCAACAGCACCGAAGACGTACCGTGTTGTGACATGGGAACGCTCCTGTCAGAGACTGAAATAGCCCGCTTGATCCAAGTCGCTCAGCAGGTCCGGACCTGTCGGCGCCCACCCCAGGCGATCCCGGGTCTGCGCGCTGGACACCGCCATCTCGGCGCCGGCCATGTTGGCGAACCAGCCAAAATGTTCACGCGGCCGCGACGCCACCGGCACGCCCAGGCGACGCCCGATGACCTCGGCAATGGCTTTGAACGGCACCGCCTCGTCCGCCACCGCGTGATACACAGCCTGGGTAACGCCCTCCTCCAGCGCCAGGCGATAGACCCGCGCCGCATCGGTGCGATACACGCCAGACCAACAGTTGAGCCCCTCATCGAGGTAGGCCGACACGCCCGTCTCCCGCGCCAGGCGAATCAGGATCGGCAGAAACCCATGGTCGCCCAGCCCATGCACCGACGGCGCCAAGCGTACTGTGGCGGCACGCACACCGCGCTCGGCCAAGGCCCTGGCAGCGAATTCGGATTTGCGCGGCGACGCGCCGTTGGGCAGGTCCGCCTCGGTGGCACCACGGGTCAGCCCGGACAACCCCGAGGTGACCAGCAGCGGCGTGTCCGACCCTCTCAAGACACTGTCCAGGGACTCGATCACACGACGGTCCTGCTCGCAATTTTCGACAAACCGCGAAAAATCGTGATTGAACGCGGTATGGATCACCGCATCCGCGGTCCAGGCCGCGCGGCGAATTGCATCCAGGTCATCCAGGGACGCGCGCAGTACCTTCGCGCCGGTTGCCGCAAGGGTTTTGGCCTTGTCATCGCTGCGGGCCAGTCCGGTAACCAGATGGCCGGCTCCGATCAGGTCCTTGACCACTTCGGAGCCGACCCAGCCGGTGGCGCCTGTGACAAATACGTGCATAGGGTGACTCCTCAATTAAGCCAAACGAATGGACAGCTCGATGTCATCGGCAAACGGCACCGACAGGTAACCGTTGTGCGGCGAGCGCACGTGCGCCAGGTATTCCGGGCAATAGTTGGTGTTGTCGGCCACCACCAGGGCGCCCGGGCGCAGGTGTTTTTCCACCAGGCCAAGCACGTCGCCGTACAGCGCCTTGGCGCCGTCGAGCAGCAGCAAGTCCACCGACGGCGGCAAGCCTGAGGCCAGGCTCACCAGTGCATCGCCTTCGCGGATTTCGATCAGGTCGCTCACACCGCCTTCGGTGAAATGCTCACGCGCCAAGGCGATCTTCGACGGCTCGAATTCGCTGCCGATCAATACGCCGCCACCGTTGTCACGCAGGGCGGCGGCCAGGAACAGCGTAGACAAGCCGAACGAGGTACCGAACTCCACAATGGCCCGCGCCTGGGTACTGCGCGCAAGCATGTAGAGCAGCGTGCCGGTGTCCCGCGAGACCGGCAGCCACAAGTCCTTGAGCAAGGTGTAAAGCGCCAGGTATTCGGTTTTGCTGTGCATCAGGCGGTTGCGTTCCGCATCGGGCACGTTGGCCAGGTCCGGGCTGGTGGCGGCCTCTGCCTGGTCGTAGAGACGTTCGATCAGGGGCGCCAGTGGCGCGGTAGTCAGGGTATTCATCATTGATTTCCGTGAGGCCTGGACTAAGATGCGACTAATTCGTCGCATTAAAAGTATGCGAGTGATTCGTCGCATTCGCTATTCGCGTTCCCCCACGCCTTGGAGCCGCCCATGACCACCCGCCAAACCGCGCGTATTTCCTCGCGCAAACAGCCGCAGCAGGCTCGTTCCACCGAGTTGGTGGCGGCGATCCTGGAGGCGGCTATTCAGGTTTTGGCCAAGGAAGGGGCCACCCGCTTCACCACGGCGCGGGTCGCCGAGAAGGCCGGTGTGAGTGTGGGTTCGGTGTATCAGTATTTCCCCAACAAGGCCGCGATTCTGTTTCGCTTGCAGAGCGATGAGTGGCAGCAGACCACCCTCATGCTGCGCCAGATTCTGGAAGACCGGCAGGTCGCGCCGTTGCAGCGCTTGCGCACCCTGGTGCAGGCCTTCATTCATTCTGAGTGCGAGGAAGCGCTGATGCGCGGCGCGCTGGATGACGCGGCGCCGCTGTATCGCAACGCCCCCGAAGCGTTGGAAGTTCGCGAGGCCGGGCGTCAGATATTCCGCGATTTCATGCTGGAGCTGCTCCCCGACGCATCAGACGCGACCCGCCAGCTGGCCCACGATTTGATCCAGTCGACCCTCAGTTGCGCGGGCAAGGACTTCTCCTCAACCCCGCGCACACCCGAGGCCATCGCGGTTTACGCCGGCGGCATGGCCGACATGTTCAGCGCCTACCTGACCGCGCTCAACACACAATAAAGCGCGCTTGTAGGTCAACTGCACGCCGCATGCCGTCACGGGTTTCAGTTGAGCGGTGGGGATTGTTTAACAAAACCATACCTGAAGGTTCACAAACCCTGATTGAACGTGCCTGCGCGCTTTGGGAGCATCGGCGACCATGATTTCGCTCTTGCGCCCCCTCCGTTGCCACCTGTCCGCTTCGCTGCCGAAGGCGCAGGCGCGTCCCTGCGAAAACCCGTTGTTCCATATCATCCTGGCCTTCTGGGCGCTATGGCATTGCCGCCATGCACGTCCGCCCGACACCCTCCTCTGATCAAGTCGAACCGGCCCCACCGGCATTCATTTATCAGAAGGATCACCCCATGACCGCAGCCCTACGTAGTGCTGAGCGCAGCGCTTCCTATTACACCGCCAGCCTCAATGACCCCACCCAATATCCGACCTTGCAAGGCCAGCTCAGTGTCGACGTGGTGATCATCGGCGGCGGCTTCACTGGCGTGGCCAGCGCCGTCGAACTGGCCGAGCGCGGGCTCAAGGTCGCGATTGTGGAAACCCATCGCATCGGCTGGGGCGCCAGCGGGCGCAACGGCGGGCAAGTCACCGGCAGCCTGTCGGGCGACGAGGCCATGCGCCAACAGATGCGCAAGCGCCTCGGCGATGAAGTCGACGACTTCATCTGGCACCTGCGCTGGCGCGGCCATCAAATCATCGAGCAACGCGTCAACAAGTACGCAATTGCCTGCGACCTCAAGCACGGCCACCTGCACGCCGCCATGAAGCCCTCGCACCTGCACGAACTGCGCGCGTTTCATGACGAAGCCCAGCGGCGTGGCATGGGCGATCAGGTCAGCCTGCTAGACCGGGCCGGCGTGCGCGAACACCTGGACAGCCAGCTGTACCTCGGCGCACTGAAAAACACCCGCAATCTGCACCTGCACCCGCTCAACCTGTGCCTCGGTGAAGCCCGTGCAGCCCACAGCCTGGGGGCGTTGATTTTCGAGAATTCCGAGGTGCTGCAGATCGTGCACGGCGAGCGCCCTGCGGTGATCACCGCTCAAGGTCGTATTGATGCGCGCCAGGTGCTGCTGGCCGGCGACGTCTATCACAAGCTCGAACCCGGCCAACTCAAGGGCAAGATCTTCCCGGCCATGGGCGGCATCGTCACCACCGCGCCGTTGGGCGCGCTGGCACGCACCCTCAACCCCTATGACCTCGCGGTCTACGATTGTCGCTTCGTGCTCGACTACTACCGGCTCACCGGCGACGGGCGATTGCTCTTCGGCGGTGGCGCCAACTATTCCGGACGCGACTCACGGGACATCGCCGCCGAACTGCGGCCCTGCATCGAGCGCACCTTCCCGGCCCTCAAAGACGTGGACATCGAGTTCAAATGGAGCTGCGCCATGGGCATCGTGATGAACCGCATCCCGCAATTGGGCAAGCTGTCGGACAACGTCTGGTACTGCCAGGGTTACTCGGGGCATGGCATCGCCACCAGCCATATCATGGGCGAGATCATGGCCGAGGCCTTGACCGGCACCCTGGCCAAGTTCGACACCTTTGCCGGGTGCAAGCACATCAAGGTGCCGCTGGGGGATGTGTTCGGCAACCCGATGCTGGCCGCGGGGATGTGGTACTACCAGATGCTTGAAAAGCTGCGCTGACAGCGCTGGCTTGCACTCTGCCAAAGTGCCACTACGCTGAACACAGATCTGCGGGCAGCCGTTCGGATTCATGCGCCGATTCGCCAGGGCGGATTTCAATAATGGAACGTTGAAATCAGGTGAACGACTGTGAAAAAACTTACGTTAGTGACGAGCGTACTGTTCTGTGGGCTGCTGATCAGCGGCTGCGCCGTGAATCGACAGCTTGAGACTCGAGTGGTGTGGAGCGACACGTGTATTGCCAACCCATCGCTCACCGAGGACAACCGCAGCCTCTTCCTTGGGGCGATCGCGGTGGCGCTTGTCCCCAAGCTGGTCGAAGGGGCCGTTGACTCGGCAGCCACAGCGCTGAAACAGGCGGGTGAACGCGCCGAGCTGGCACGCTCAAGCGGTCAGGTATTGAGCCAGCCTTATGCTGTCAGCAAAGATGCTGATCTAAGTATCTCGCCAGAGCATGGTTGCCTGATTGTGGCCAGGGGCGCATTTGCAGAGAAGTCCCCTCCAGGCAGCCAAGCCATTGGCGAACTGAAGGACTACGTACTGATTTATCAGGCAAAGGTCCAGTCACTCAAGGGCGAGCCCTACTTCCAACTGGTCCCCTACAGCCTTCAGGTCGGCACCTTCGAAGGGTCATCCTTCTGGTCGCCCAAGCACCGCGATTTCAACATCGCGCTATCCCTCGCCACGCCCGGAGGTGACAAGCCATTCGCGTCGACGCTCTTCACATTCGAGAACATTACGGAAAAGCTCAATGAAGGTGCGAATAGCTGGCTGCTTGCGGGCAAGACAAGCGCACCATTGCCACTGCCGCCATTGCCAGAATCCGGTAAAAAAGCGCAGGCCAAGCAAGAGGCATTCCTGGCCCCGTATGTCCTGGCCAAATCCGTGCAGGACAGCTTGGCAAACCCTCCCCAACCACGCCCCGATCTGCCGTCAAACCCATTGGCCTCAAAAGCCATCCAGTCGAAGATCGATAAGCTGTGCAAAGACATGCAGGCCTACAACAAGGCCAACCCGAAGAGCCCCATCTCCGACCCTCAGTGTGCCTACGCCAGCACATTGGCACGCAGTGAAGTCGACAAGGCGATACTCGCCACACAATCGCCCCAGGCGTTGAAGGGCTGGGCAGACTCAGTTTGCCCTTCTCACTCAACCTGCGGCGATGACGTTGAACGGCCCGTACAGGCGAAGGCCCGGTTCGGCTACATGCAGATGAATGCCTCGATTGTCGAATCGAGACAAGGCAACAAGTTCGCAGCATTTCTGGGCGACGCGTTAGGAGCGGCCAAAGGCGACATTGCCAAAGCCGCCACGCAGCAGATCATTCCGGCACAGCGGCAAGCAGCAGAAGACGCCGACGACGCAGCCAAGCGGACCGCACATCGCGCTGTGATCCTCGCCGACCTGACGGTCACGCAATCCGAGCAGCAACTTGCCGAGCTGCTTGCTGAAGAGCCCACGCCTGCACCATCGGTTGTCACCCAATCACGCGCCTCGCTGATCAAGGCCAAAATCGCCGCAAACGATGCGTATCGAACGGCGAACCTGCCACTGCCCTATCCGGAGCTTCAGTAATGAGCCGGCGTAATGGGTTGGCCACCCTGATCCTGCTGACACTCTTGATGGGCTCCACCAGTTGGGCTGGCCCCCTCGTGCCCAATGGGCCAAGCCCGCTCTCCACACCCAAACCGGATGTCTACAAGGGAACCGAAGCCCAAGCGAACAACAGCCTGTGGCAGGTGGCCTTGGTGTATCGCTCGCTGCCCCATGTAGAGGGGTTGTTTTGTGGCGGAACATTGATTGGCGGGCAGTGGGTGTTGACCGCCGCCCATTGTTTTTTTAATCCGACCACCTGTACCCGGGCTGTTGGCAAAATCGATTTCTATGTGGCCCATGGCAGCGTCTCCCTGGGCAAGCGTGTTCAACTGGAGTCGGCTGAAAAGGTGATATTCGCGCCAAACTGGGACTGCAAATCCAGACGCGGGGATGTGGCGCTCATCAAACTGAACCAGTCGATCGCACAGCAAACAGTGAAGTTGGCTGACGCGGCTGAATCTGAAATTCCCCTGAAACCTAACGCTCCCGCATTGATATCCGGGTGGGGCTTTACTGAATTCGGTACGCGTTCAGTGGACTTGATGGAAGCACCTATTCGGATCGTCGACTTCATTACCTGCAGCAAAGCCTACAAAGAAGCCCTTCCTGATAAAACAGTGTGTGCCGGCGACGGTGTTCACGACAGCTGCAGAGGCGACAGTGGCGGGCCGTTGTTTATTCGCTCAAAAGACGGCCAGGCCACGCAGCTGGGCATCGTCGGCTTTGGCCGAGGCTGTGGGCAGAAGGAGTTTCCCGGGGTGTATGCGCGGGTCGCTGACTACAAAGACTGGATAACGTCACAGACAGTATTTAAATGCACCGCCGATGATATAGAGGCCAGATTGTGTTGATGATCAAGGACCTCACCGCTGCATTAAGCCCGCGTTGCTGACGGCCGTTCTCCGGGGCAGACCCGCCACGCCATGGCGCAGCGGCTGCCCCGCTCAAAACCGTGGGCATATTCGGCCGTCAGCATCTCTGCCAGGTGCGGGTTCGTTGCCGGTTCAAACCCCAGGCGGCAGTAGAACGGCGCGTTCCACGGCACGTGCTTGAATGTCGTCAGCGTTACCGAATCCAGCCCGTTTGATCGCGCGTGCTCCATCGCAACTTCAACCAGCTTGCGCCCCCATCCTTGACCTTGCACCGCCTGTGCGACCGACACTTCAACGATATGCAAAGCGTCACCCTGGCGCTCTGCACTCAGGAAACCCTGCGGCGCGCCCTGTGCATCGACGACCACCCAGCATGTCGACAAGGCAATCAATTGTTGATGGCGCTCTACGCTCAGGGTGACGGTATCTGCCAACCACGCCAAGCCTTCGATCTCACGGAATACCTGGGCAGCGGAATGTTCCACACCCGGCAGGAAAGGCGCGTCATCGCGTTGAGCCGGTCGAATGTGTGCAAGCATGAAGTCCTCCTCTACTGCGCAGGCTGTTTGCGGTACATCCCGGTGAAATAAGCCGGGTTGTCCGGCGCCGAGTTATGCTCGATCACCGCGAAATTTTTCACCAGTTGAATGTGATAAGGGCCGTTACGCTGGGGCGCCAAAGGTTCGGGCACGATGATCAGGTTTTCGGTTTCCATCGCCTGGGTGTACTGCGTGGTGACGATGACGTTTTCCGTGCCGGCGTCTTTTAGCGTCAGCGTAATCTGAGCCACTTCCCGGCCTTCGGCGTTGCGCTCGGGCAGGACAGTGATGTCGAGGTCGCCGTCACGGTCGAGGAAGTCCTGGCGCATCTGGTAATGGCCGTTGCGTTGGTCACGCGCGACCTCGTCGAACTTGTCGTAATCGGGCTCCTGGTACTCGTCGTGCAAATAGATCGCCAACTCCCGCGTGTCTCCTTTGGTGCCGCTGACCCAGGTACCGCCGTAGTCCTTGGAGATCCGCCAAATGCCGGTCTGCCGACCTTCATCGGTGTATTCGTGCAGGTTCAGGAAGGGTTCATCGGCATAGTCTTCACGCGAACCAATCAACAGGATCGACTGGCCGTTGCCATTCTTCGTGTAGCGCAATTGCCCGATCACCACCGCGCCCTGGTCCTGATACCAGAGTTCGACGGGGATCTTGCCATCCAGCGTGCCGACCAGCCTGCGCGCATCTTCGTTGACCGGGCCTTCGAGCCGTGGGGTTTCTTGCCATTGGCCGTCTTTCCACTCCCCGGTGGTTCGCAGCATGTAGCCGCGCGGCATACTGGAATTTTCACCGAACTCGGTGGGCGGGACTTCTTCCTGAGTGTAAAAACCCAGCCGGAGCAACTGGCCGTCGCGCATCTGCCACTGGCTGGAGCGCGTCCAGCAACAGCCGCGGTCGGTTTGCGAATGGATAATGCCGTCCTTGGGATTGACTGTGAACATCCCGCCGCTGGTTTCATTGGCGAGGTCGGTCAACGGGCGATTGAGTACCCAGTGCGGTGCCGAAGGATCTTGCAGGTAAACATCGTAATTGGGCTGCAACTCGCCATCCGGGCCCCTGCCGTTGTTGATGGCGACGTCCTGGCGACCGTCGAAGTTGAAGTCGCCGAAGTACAACAGGCCGTACTCGCCGACTAAGTGCCAATCCTCGGTTTTGCCGTTGCGATCCAGCGGCACCCTGCCGGCCGGGGTCCGCAATTGCTGCAAGATGTCCAGGCTGGCTTTGTCGCGCACGGTGATGAGTGCCGGTGCCAGTTGTTCGCGCTCTGGCGGTAGCTCCGCAAACAACACTTCAACCAAGTAGTGACCGCTGGGGTCAATGACCGAAAACGAACGGGGTTCGGCCAACACCTGGGCGGTACCGGCCATCAACACCCACATACCGAGCAGTAACGCGCGCATCCAAAGCATCCTTGCTGAAATTCGGGGCCGCAGTGTAAAGGCAAACGGGCTGGAGTTTCGAACAAATCACTGTGTAGGCTCCCGCAATGGCTGATATGTTTTGCAGCTCGCACGCACAAGGACAGGCCATGGCACCGTTAGACGCAAACACCGCATTGCTGATCATCGACATGCAACAAGGCATGAACCGCCCTGGCCTCGGTCGCCGCAATAACCCCGACGCCGAACAACACATGCAGGCCTTGCTGGCTGCTTGGCGGCAGGCCCAGCGCCCGATCGTGCATATCCGCCATATCTCGCGCACCCCAGGCTCAGTGTTCTGGCCCGGCCAGCCCGGCTGCGAATTCCAGCCGGCGCTGCAGCCAGTCGCCCACGAGCACGTCGTTGAAAAAAACGTCCCGGATGCGTTCGCCGCCAGCGGCCTTGAACGCTGGTTGCGCACGCGCTCGATCCAGAAGGTGGTGATCGTGGGCGTCATCACCAACAACTCGGTGGAGTCGACGGCACGTTCAGGCGGCAACCTGGGCTTTGAGGTGACGGTGGCGGCGGATGCTTGCTATACGTTTGATCAGACTGATCTGTCCGGGCGGGTCTGGCCTGCGGAAGATGTGCATGCGTTGTCGCTGAGCAACCTGGCGATGGATTACGCCAGGGTCATCGGGACTTCTGAAATCCTCAGGGCTCATTGAACAAGGACGCTCTGATGACTCACCCCGAAGGCAAACACATTGTCGTGATCGGTGCCGGCATCGTCGGCGCTTCCCTGGCGTATCACCTCGCAGTGAAAGGCGCGAAAGTCACCGTCGTCGAAGCGCAAGACATCGCGTCCGGTGTGACGGGCACCTCGTTCGGCTGGATCAACACCACACGTCGCGCGCCGGACCCGATCGCGGCGTTGCGCAGCACAGCCATCAGTGAGTTTCACCGGCTCGAAGCACAACTGCCTGACCTCAAGATACAGTGGGCCGGTTCCCTGTGTTATGGCGCGGACACGGACGAGGCGCTGCCCGCTTCAAGCCACCAGTCTCCCGCCTCTCGCGTGGCACGCTCACGTGTTCTTGAGCTTGAGCCGCACCTGAAAAATCCCCCTGAACAGGCGTTGTACAAAGCCGAAGAAGGCGCGCTCGACCCCGCGCAAGCGACCCATACACTGATCGCAGGCGCCAAGGCCCAGGGGGCTGAGGTGCGCACGCACACGCAAGTGCTCGGTTTCACAACCCGGCACGGTGAAGTAGTGGCCGTGGACACCACGACGGGCAGGCTGGAGGCCGATGTCGTCGTCATCGCCGCTGGCACCGGCCTCAAAACGCTGACAGGCCTGCTCGGCATGCCACTTCCGGTCGAGGCTTCCCCTTCTATCTTCATTCGCTACACGGCACAACCTGGCGTGGTGCGTACGCTCGTCTCCAACACGGAGATGGAGGTGCGACAAACGCTGGAGGGTGCGGTGTGGGCGGCGCAAGACTACCTGGGCGATGCGCTGCAGGACGCGCCGTCTGTGCTCGCTCAGCAGCTCGGCGAGGTGATCCACAAGGCGTTCGACGGTATCGGCCCGCTGGACCTGCAAACGGCCTGCGTGGGACTTCGGCCGGTCGCGGTGGATGGCCTGCCGGTCATCGGCTACTTGCCAACCGTCGGCGGCGTCTACGTGTGTGCAATGCACCCCGGTGTGACGTTGGCCGCCGCCGTCGGGCGCCTGGCCTGCGAAGAGATCATCGACGGCACGCCGTCCAGCCTTCTCGAGCCCTGCCGCCCCGGCCGATTCAAGCCAGCGCCTGGCGCCAGTGAAGCAAGGTGAAGGTAAGCACCGCGTGGCGTGCTAGGTGGATGCCGGCCGTTCGCCCAGCCGCTCCACCAACCGCACCAGGTACCCATCCGGGTCCTGCACTAAAAACTCGCGCTGCCCGACCTCTACCTCACCCGCTCGGTACCAGACATCTGCGCACGCTTTGAACAGCGGATACGCCGCCTGCTCCAAGCGTTGAAGCACCGGTTCTACCGTCGTCACATCAATCTGCAGGTTCAAGCCGCGTCCGAATGGGCGTTGCAACTCACCGGTCTGCCACTGATTGGCGAGGGGATCGACCTGTTCGAGCATCACTTGGGCACCGTCCAGGTCGAGGTAGGCAAAGCCCTCTTCCAGCCGCTGGTAAGCCACCGTAAAACCCAGGCAAGACACCCAGAAGTCCAGGCTTTTACCCAGGTCGGTCACCATCAGCTCGGGCACCAATCTGTTTCTTTGCATCATGCGTTTGCTCCAACACCACCCGTGAGGTTCAACAACCGCGCGATCTTCTCGCGCAACTCACCGTGCTGTTCTTCGGCATAGGGCGTGGCGGTTTTCCAGTCGTAGAACCACACGGGCATCTTGCGTTTGTCATCCGGCTCATCGGCGTAGCGAGGAAACAGGTGGCAGTGCAACTCCGGCTCGGAGTTGCCCAAAATCTCGTAGTTCATGCGCAGCGCGCCAGTGGCTTGCAGCACTGCGTCGCCCAGGCGGGCCATGTCGAGAAGGTAGACGGCACGGGCTTCGGGATCCAGGTCATTCAGGCTGGTTACTACCGGGTCTGGCAGCAGCAGGCAGTAACCCGGCAGGAACTGCACATCTCCCATCACCGCCCAGCCGGAGGCCATGCGGCAGATGACTTTATTGTTGGCGCCGTCGCGGGCCAGTGCTACACGTTCCGTGATCAGGGGCATGGTCGTCCTTGAGGGTAAAAGTATCGACGCCATACTATCCCTATTTGAGCCCGAGAGGCCCCGTGTAGCCGGTTCGATCATCAGGTAAAGTACCGACACACTCCACCGACAAAGGATTGAGCGTGAGTACTCCTCAGGACTGGCTGACAAGGCTCAAGAACCGCGAAGTGCCTTCATCTTTCTGGGCAAGTCAGCGGCTTAACGAAGCATCGGAGGTGCTCGCGAACGCCGAAAAAATGGGGAATTGGGTAGAACTCAGCCGCCATCACAACGGCTTTATTCGAGAGGTCGCAGTACGGGAACTGTGCACTCAATCTTCTCCCCAAGCGTTGGCGGCATTGACTGAGCGACTGAATGATTGGGTTCCACAGATCAGGGACCTTGCCGCAGCCGGGCTGGAACGCTACCTGTGTTCGGCGCAGGTCACCGCTCTGCTGTACGTGCTGGAACCGATCATGGCCTTGGCCGCTCGCCAACGGGTTGATCACGGCCCGTCCCTCAGCGCAATTCGTCGGGTCCTGCAATCACCTGATGTCTACGCTCAGGTCTACGCACATTTTCTTTCGCGGCAGGGCAAGGCAGCGCGTTATCTGTTCGCGCTGCTACTGGAGAAAACCGCTGAACCCGAGACGCTCTTGAGGGCCGCTCTCGCCCATAGGGAATTGACGGTTCGATTGCAGGCCCTATCTGCCTGCAAGACGTTACCCGCTGAAATAGCGTCGCCGCTGTTGTTGGAGGCGCTGTCCCGACCGGGTGCCAAAGTTCGTGTCTGTGTGCTGAACGCGTTGCTGCCTGTGCTTGCCGACCCGCAACCGGTACTGCGTCGTGCGCTGCTGGACGCCTCCCCTGCGATTCGCAGCCTCGCGCGTTGGGCAGCTCCTCGCCACGGTATCGACGCCCTTGAGGTGTTGAATCTACGATTGACTGAACACATGCCGGACACAAAGCGCGACTGGCTGGGCCTGATGGGGCTGGCCTTTGAGCTGGATGCCGAGATGCCCGAGAGTTGGCGCACGAACGCGCTAGGCTCCCCCTACGCCACGGTACGACAAGCCGCAATCCGCCTGCTGCGCGGCAGCTCGCTATCCGCCCTGTTTGCGGCGCTTGAGGATCCTTCGTCCAAGGTATTCAACCTGTCGATTGCTCAACTCAACACGTGCCCTTGGGCCAGCATCAGCGTCGAGTTGAGCGCACTACTTGATAGTGACTGGCACCCCTTACCGACGCCTCGGCGCGAAGCAATCCTTCAGCTGTTCCCGACCTGGCAGCAAGCGGCCTACCTGCTCAAGCGAATGGAATCAGAACCGGTGGTTCAGGCCTATTGGCTACGCCAAGTGAATGAGTGGATTAACCGCCAGTACGCAGTAGTCGACCCGGTCACCTCCAAGGCCGAGCGCGGCGCGCTGGTGAACACGCTACATACCTTGGCCAAGGACGGCCTGATCAACCGTGACCACCTCGCCCGTATTACCTGAAGGGTCCCATTCCTATGCGCATAGCGTGTATGCACACCGCCACCAGTAACATCGCCGTCTTTGCCGCAGCCGCCGAAGCGCTGGGCGTTACGCCCGATAGCCTGCGCCACGAAGTGCGTGCCGACTTGTTAACCGCCGCCGAATTGGCCGGTGGCTTGACCGAGGACATCAGCCGGTCAACCGTTGCAGCGCTGGTGGTGCTCTCTGAAAACGCTGACGTCGTGCTGCTGACCTGCTCGACGCTGGGCCCTGCCGTTGATGACGTACCCACAAGCGTACGAGTGCCGATTGTGCGCACGGACGAGGCCTTGGCAACCGCTGCGGTTCAGACAGCGGGAAAAGTCGTGGTGCTATGCGCCGTTAGCACGACCCTTGAGCCCACCTCAAACGTGTTCCACACAGCAGCACTGCAAACGAATGCAGCTATCGACGTAAGGCTCGTCCCCGGGGCATGGGCATTGTTCAAAGCGGGTGATAACGAAGGTTACCTGTCGGCTATCGCAAAAGCGGCCGACCGCGCCTACGTTGATGGGGCGTCAGTCGTTGCGCTGGGGCAGGCGTCAATGGGTGAAGCCGCCAGCCGTGTCGTCGCAGGCCCGCCACCACTGACGAGCGCAATGACCAGTCTGAAGGCGGCTTTAAAAGCGATCGAAGGTTGAGGCATCAGCTCAACCGCTTACGCCGATACTCATCCGGCGTTTCCCCGGTGAGCTTGCGGAACATACTGATGAACGCCGATGAGCTGCTGTAGCCCAGATCGAAAGCCACCGCCTCTACCGAGTCGCCCGCCTTGAGCCTGACCAGCGACGCCGTGACCTTCAACCGCTGCTTCCACTGCGCCAACGACATGCCCAAATCCCGCTGGCAACGCCGCAACAGCGTGCGCTCGGTGGCATTGACCAGCTGCGCCCATTGCGCCAGCGAACGACCGTCCGCCGGGTTCTGCTCCAGGGCTTCGAGAATCGGCGCCAGCACCGGGTCGGTGGACCCTGGCAGGTAGCTGCCCACCCGCGAGGTACGGTTCAAACGGTCGAGCAACACCGTCAACAACCGGCCCTCCTCGTCCGTCTGTACCGGCCCGGGCGGTGCCGCGTGAAGCTCTTCGAGCAATTCGCGGATCAGTGGGGTGATGGTCAGCGCGCAGGCCTCCTGGGGCAGGCGCTCGCACAAGGCCGGCGCGATGTAGAGTGAGCAGTGGCAGGCCTCCTGATGATTCATCGCGTTGTGCTCCACGTTCGGTGGCAGCCACACGCCATATTGCGGCGGCGCGATGAAATGCACGCCGTCGAGCTTGAGTTCCATGACGCCACTGAACGAATACACGAACTCACCCCACGGATGGCGATGCCACGGGTACGCCGCCGACGCGGGCATGCGTGCTGCACGGAAGTAGATCGGCGTGGGCAACTCGTCGGTGAACGGCGCGAGGATCAGGTGTTCGGCTGGCGAGTTCATGGGCGAGGCTTCCGGGCGGCGTTGACGCGCTCAGTATGGGCCATCCCCGTTTGCGCAGCTTGGTCACGCAAGCGCTCGAGCAGCAAACGAAAGGCCGGCTTCAGCTGTCGGCGGCTGGGATAATACAAATGATAGCCGGTGACCGTCGTGCACCAATCCTCCAACACCCGCACCAGCTTGCCCTGGGCAACGGATTCGGCGACGACGTCCTCAGGCAGATGCGCCAGGCCGATACCGCCCAGGGCGAAATCCAGGATCAGCGCCACGCTGTTGCCCACCACCTGCCCTTCGGGGCGTACCTTGAGTTCACGTTTGCCTTTCCTGAACGGCCAACTCCACAACCCACCCGAGGTCGGCAAGCGCAAGTTGATCCCGGTATGCGCTACCAGGTCATGGGGCGTCAGGGGCTTGGGACGGCGCTCGAAGTAGGCCGGCGAGCCCACCACGGCCATGGGAAAGTCCGGGCCGATACGCACGCTGATCATGTCCTTGGCCACTGATTCCCCCCAACGAACACCGGCGTCGAAGCGCTCGGCAACGATGTCCACCATGGCGTAGTCGTCGCTGATTTCCACGCTGATCTGCGGGTAGTCCTGCATCAACCCACACACCGCGGGCGTCAGCAGTGTGGCAGAAGCATGCTCCAGCGAGGTAATACGCAGGCTGCCGGCCGGTTTGCCACTCAGTTCCGACAGCTCGGCCAGGCCCGCTTCGATGCCATCGAAATGCGGACCGAGGCTTTCGAGCAAGCGTTCGCCCGCATCGGTGGGCGCCACACTGCGGGTGCTGCGCGTGAGCAATTGCACGCCCAGGCGCGCCTCCAGCTTGCGCAAGGTACGGCTGAGCGCCGGCTGCGACACGCCCATTTGCGCAGCCGCTTTGGTAAAGCTGCGCTCGCGGGCGACGGTCAGGAAGGCTATCAGGTCATTCACGCCGTCGAGCACCATTGATACCTCTGGGTTATAGGTCCATTCCCATCATACCGTCTAATCATGAGTCAATGCCGCTGATAGATTGGCCCGCCTCGAAGAACCTCACGGAGCAAAGGCCAGCACATGACCCACGTATTGATACTCGGCGCCACAGGCAACCTGGGCACCGCGACGGCGCGCGCACTCACCGACCACTTCCCTGACATGCGCTTGCGCCTGGCCAGCAGCCGCCCCGCAGGCGTGGCCAAACTGCAAGCGGCCTTCCCCGCGGCGCAGGCCGTGCAGGCCGACTGGTATGACCCGGCCAGCCTGCTAAAAGCCGTCGAAGGCACCGACAAGGTGTTTATCGTGACCCCGGATTTTGTCACCGATGAACTGCAAGTCACCCCCAACATCATCAACGCCATCAAGCGCGCGGGCGGCACGTCCCAGGTGATTCGCTTCATCGCGATTCCGCCCGGGCTCACCGCGCAAGACCTGGCGCCGGAGTTTCTCGCGACCCGCTGCGGCGCCAACCTGCATACCCTGGCCAAGCCATTGCTCGACGCCAGCCGCTTGCCGGTGACCTACATCAACGCGGCGTGCTGGATCATGTTCAACCTGCCGTGGTTCGTGGCCAACGACGTAAAAACCAAACGCCAGTTCATCATGCCGTCCGTGAGCGATGCACCACGCCTGCACCTGTCGGAACTGGACATCGCCGCCGTCGCTGCGCGCATCATCGCCGACCCTGCCGCAGAGCACGTGGGCCAGGACTACCTGATCACCGGCACCGAGCGCCTCGACTACCGCCAAATCAGCGCCTTGCTCAGCGAAGTGATCGGCGAGACCGTGACCTACGTCGACAGTGACAGCACCTTGCGCGAAATCCTCGGCGACTATTTCGAGCCGGTCATGACCTATTACCGTCACGAAGTCGAGGCCTACAAGGACGTGCCGGTGACCGACACCGTGCAGCAACTGACCGGCCGTGCCACCACGACTTTGCGTGACTACCTGCTCGCCAACAGACACCTGTTCGCTTGACCGCCCGGGCTCCCGGGTGCGGGAGCCGGCTTTTCCAACAATAAGAAAATGGACCCCGCCATGCGCTTTCTTGCCTCAACCACCTTTACCCTGGCCCTCACACTCAACCACGCTCTGGCCGCGCCACTGGAAGGAGGCGCCGTCGCGGCGCCCGACGAATATGGTGCACAGGTCGCCGCCCAGGTGCTCAAGGCCGGAGGCAATGCGGTGGACGCAGCGATTGCCACCGCCTTTACCCTGGCCGTCACCTACCCCGAGGCCGGCAACATCGGCGGGGGCGGTTTCATGACCCTCTACATGCACGGCAAGCCCTACTTCCTCGACTACCGGGAAACGGCCCCCAAGGCCGCGACCAAGACCCTGTACCTGGACGCCAACGGCGAAGTCATCGAAAACCTCAGCCTGATCGGCGCCCGCGCCGCCGGCGTGCCCGGCACGGTGATGGGGTTGTGGGAAGCCCATCGACGCTTCGGCAAGCTGCCCTGGCGCGAACTGGTGAAACCGGCCATCGGCTACGCCAACCAGGGCTTCAAGGTGGCCGGACAACAGTTCCAGTACCGTCAGAACGCGATTGCCCTGTTCAACGGCAAAACCAACTTTGGCGACTATTTCGGCGCGATGAAACCGGGGGCCACCTTCCGGCAGCCGGAACTGGCCAACACCCTGCAACGCATCGCCGCCAACGGCCCCGATGAGTTTTACAGAGGCCAGACCGCTGACCTGTTGGTGGCACAGATGCAGCGTGACGGTGGGCTGATCACCCATCAAGACCTGGCGGACTACCGCGCCGTGTGGCGCGAGCCCATGCACATCGACTGGCAAGGCAATCGCCTGTACACCGCCCCCTTGCCCAGTTCCGGCGGCATCGCCCTGGCCCAATTACTGGGCATGAAGGAACAGCGCAAAGCGGATTTTGTAGGAGTGCCACTCAACTCTGCGCGTTACCTGCACCTGCTGGCAGAGATCGAAAAGCGCGTGTTTGCCGACCGCGCCGACTACCTCGGCGACCCGGACTTTTCCGAGGTGCCCGCACAGCGACTGACTGACCCTGCCTACATCGCGCAGCGCGCGGCCCAGATCAACCCGGACGCCCTCTCGCCCACCGAGCAGGTGCGCCCCGGCCTTGAGTCCCACCAGACCACGCACTTCTCGATCATCGATGCCGAGGGCAACGCCGTCAGCAACACCTACACCCTGAACTGGGACTTCGGCAGTGGCGTGGTGGTCAAGGGTGCGGGCTTCCTGCTCAATGATGAGATGGACGACTTCAGCGCCAAACCAGGCGTCGCCAATGCCTTCGGCGTGGTCGGCAACGATGCCAACGCCATCGCCCCGGGCAAGCGCATGCTCTCCTCCATGAGCCCGAGCATCGTTACCCGTGATGGCAAGGTCAGCCTGGTGCTGGGCACGCCAGGCGGTTCGCGCATCTTTACGTCGATCTTCCAGGTGCTGAATAACGTCTACGATTTCCACCTGCCGCTGGACAAAGCCGTGGCCGCGCAGCGCGTGCATCACCAATTGCTGCCCAAGGACACGCTCTTCTATGACGCGTATGCGCCGCTGACCGGCGAGGTTGCCCAGCAACTGCAGCGCATGGGCTACGTGCTCAAGGACCAGGGCTGGTTGATGGGCGATATCCAGGCAATCCAGGTCAACGGCCGCACCGTGCAGACCGCTTCGGACCCACGGGGCCGTGGCGTGGGGTTGGTGGTACGGCCTTAACTATCGATCACCCGCTGCAAATGGATCGCCAGCTCCGTGGCAAACCGGCGCTCCGGCGTCTCCACGTCAATACCGAACAACTCCTGGATACGCGCCAGGCGGTAACGCAGCGTGGTCACGTGCACGCCCATCGCGTCAGCGCAGGCCTGGCTGCGGCAGCTTTCGCGCAAGTAGGCGGTGAGGGTTTCCAGGTACGGCGTCTGGTGCTTGCGGTCGTGCTCCAGCATGGCGCCGACGCTCTCGTTGACGAAGGTGCGGATGTCTTCACCGCCCACCGCGGCCACGAAGATCGGGATGGGCCCGAAGTCCTGGTCAGAGATCGGCCCGCTGCGGCCAAACGAGCGGGCGATGTCGATCAGGCGGCGGCACCGTTCCCAGGCGCCGGGGTAATCGGTGAGGGCGTGGCAGACGCCGCTGGCCAGCAGGAGCGGCTCGCCGCCCAGGTAGTGGGCCAGGTCTTCGGCGATCTGGCGCTTGACCTTGGTGCGGCGTTCGCGGCCCTTTTCGCCTTCGGCGGGCACCAGGCACACCAGGCCGTTATCGACACTGATGACCGTGGCCGGGATCGACGCGCGAGCCAGGATGCGCGCTACGTTGTGGTGCAGGTTCTTGGCTTCACGGGCCTTTGCGCCGTAGTCGATGATGATCATCTGCTGCGCCTGGTTGAACTGGATACCCAGGCGCTGGGCACGTTGCTGGATGTCGTCGGCATCGCGCCAGCGGCCTTCGAGCACTTCGAACAGCAGTTCGGTCTGGGTGCGGGTCTCGAAACGGAAGCGGATAAAGCTGCGCATCATCTGCACGCTGAGGGCGAACTTGGCGCTTTCGAGCATCAGCAAATCCAGTTCATTGACCGGCGCCGCCACCGGGAACAACACCAGCGCACCCACCAGCTCATGGTCGACCATCAGCGGTTCGATCTGCGCCCGCAGGGTGAACTGGCGCTGGCCGTCGTCGAGAAACAGGTTGACGGTGTTCCGCAGGGCACTGCGCAGGCTGTCCTGGGCGGTCTTGGTGATCTGCACGCTCAACACGCCGGCCGCAGCCGCCTGCCAACTGCTGTCGTCGAACAGCGCGGGGTCCGGTGAGCGCCCCGCCACCACCTGGTTGGCGGTAAAGTCCACGGCGATCACCGGGTTGGGCAACTGGTTGCCGACCATCAGCGACAGCGACCCCACCGAACCGCCGCCCAGCACGTGCTCCAGCATCGAGGTGTGCACATGCAGCGCCTGCTGCATGCGTTCGGCAGCGCGGCGTTCGGCTTCCAGCTGGCGCTGGCGTTCCACGGCGATGGCGCCCAGGTGGATGATCATGCCGAGGAACACCCGGTCTTCTTCGGACACGTCCATCAAGGTGCGGGAAATCACGCTGAGCACCATAGGCCGGCCGTCAAAGTCGGTGCAGTTCATCGGCATCACCATCACCGTGCGGTAGTCGCGCTCCACCGATTCGCGGCGATAGCCCGGGTACTCGCAATCACGCACGTCGCGGATAAACACCGGTTCGTTGCGCTGCAACGCGGTCATCACCGGGCTGGAGGACAGCTCCCAACTGTCCACCAGCGGGCGCTGTACCAGGGTGGGGTCGTGACGGGCGATCACATGGCCGAACCCCGCCTCCATGTCGATGGCCATGATCGAACTCATGGTCCAGTGGGTATGGCGGCAGCTGGCGTACACCAACTGGTGCAGCATCGACTGCAAGTCGCCGCCGGAGTTGATCTGGCTGGCCACGTCGCGCAGCGACAGTATCTGCATTTCTCGATTCAAGGCGCTCACCTGAACGGGTGGAACATGGCAGCCAAGGTGCCTGCCCGGCCCGCCTGATACTTGCTCCACTTCGTAGCAATGTCCACTGCTTTTATGCGCCGAAACGACGGAAGACGGGTTTTGCCTTTGCCCATAGCCTTGGGTCAAACCAACAGCCACAAGGGCGACACCTCATCATGAATCTGGACAATCTGGGCGTCAGGAAATACTGCACCTTCATCGAAGAAACCTTTATCGAAGGGGGCAAGGACGCCGGCAAACCCATCACGCTGATCGTGGTAGCCGCCATCTTGAAAAACCCCTGGGCCGGCCAAGGCTTCGTCGAAAACCTGCGCCCCGAGATCCTGCGCCTGGCCCCCGGCCTGGGCCACGAAATGACCCGCCGCCTGATTGCGCTGATGCCGGGTGGCAAAGTCGAGGCCTTTGGCAAGGCCGCCGCCGTGGGCGTCAACGGTGAGATCGAACACGCCTCGGGCCTGATCCACACCCTGCGCTTTGGCAACCTGTTCCGCGAAGCCGTGGAAGGCACCGCCTACCTGAGCTTCACCAACACCCGCAACGCGCCGGGCGCCCTGCTCGCCTTGCCAATGGTGCACAAGAGCGAAACCGGCAAACGCTCGCACTTCCTCACCGCCAACTTCCAGGTGGCCGATGCCCCGGGGCCGGATGAGGTGCTGATCGCCATTGGTGCCTCGGACGGTTCTCGCGCCCACCCACGCATCGCCGACCGTTATCAGGACATGGCGGAGATGGAAGCCGAGCAGCCCAAGGACTGAGCCCTGCGCTGAAACCGCGCAAAACTTTCCAGGGATTTACCCGTGATCGTCGCAAGCCTGGGGCTGGAACCGCCCGTAGGCTTGCTTGACACCCCAACAACAGGAGCACTCCGATGCCGAGTACCGACAACGTTGCAGCCGTCGACCCGGGCGCCTTGCGCCAGGCCTTCGGCACCTTTGTGACCGGCGTGACCGTGATCACCACCCATGACGCCGACGGTAACCCTCGGGGCATGACTGCCAATTCGTTTACCTCGGTTTCCCTCGACCCGCCGCTGCTGCTGGTGTGCGTCGGGAAATCCGCCGCCAGCCATGGCGCGTTTGCGGCCAGCGAACATTTTGCCGTCAACTTGCTGCACGAAGGGCAAGTCGACGTGTCCGGCACCTTTGCCTCCAAGTCGCCAGACAAGTTCCACACCGTCAACCACGACACCGTGCACACCGGCGCGCCGATCCTCACCGACAGCCTGACCTGGTTCGACTGCACCGTGCACCAGCGCATCGACGCCGGCGACCACCTGGTGCTGATCGGCCAGGTGCGCGCCTTCGGCACCAGCCCCAAGTTGCCCCTGTGTTTCTGCCGTGGGCGTTACGCGAATATCCAGGACCCACTGCCGGCCAGCTGGCTGGACTCGCACAAGATGATCATCGGCTACCTGATCGAAACCGACGGCGCGATTCTGTTCCGCGCCGACGGCAAGGGCGGCTGGACCCTGCCCGTGGCGGGCAAGCGCAAGGGCTTTATCGATGCCGACAGCAGCGCCCTGCCGGTGGAGCTGGAGTCGACCTTCTTGTATTCGGTGTTCGATGTTGATGACACCGACCCGGGCTTTTTGATCTATCGCGCCCAACTTGGCGCGTTGGAGGCCGAACTGCCCGACACCCTGCGCTTCTTCCCGCTGGACGACCTGCCCATCGACCTTATGCCGGTCAACGAACTGCGCTCGGTGGTACGTCGTTATGCCCGCGAACGCGAGAACCAGCAATTCGGTATCTACACCGGCTCCGCCGCCAGCGGGCGCATCGCGATGCTCGAAAACGCCCCGCTTTGATCCGCACACACAGGACACTTGCATGAAAACCACGGTCAGCGCCCTTGAGGGCAATCGTCTCAACCTGTTTATCGACGGCCGCTTCGCCGAACCGGCCAGCGGCACCTATGTCGACAGCTTCGACCCCACCACCGGCCAGGCCTGGTACCAGTTCGCCCAGGGCGACGCCAGCGATGTCGCCCGCGCGGTGGCATCGGCCAAGCGCGCCTTCCACGACCCGCAGTGGCGCGACATCACGCCCACCGCACGGGGCAAGCTGCTCTATCGCCTGGCGCAACTGGTGGCCGAACACGCCGAGGAACTGGCCCTGCTGGAAACCCGCGACAACGGCAAGCTGCTGCGCGAGATGAGCGCGCAAATGAGCGCCCTGCCCGACGCCTACACCTACTTCGCCGGCATGGCCGACAAGCTGCAAGGCGAAGTGATCCCGGTCAACAAGCTCAACCAGCTCAACTACAGCAGCCGCGAGCCCCTGGGCGTGGTCGGCATGATCACCCCGTGGAACTCGCCACTGATGCTGCTCACCGGCACCCTGGCGCCGTGCCTGGCGATCGGCAATACCGTGGTGATCAAACCGTCGGAACATGCCAGCGCCTCCACCCTGGCCCTGGCCGAACTGATCATCCAGGCGGGCTTCCCGGCCGGCGTGGTCAACGTGGTCACCGGCAACGGCGCGATCACCGGCGATGCCTTGACCCGCCACCCGGACATCGCCAAGTACGTGTTTACCGGCAGCACCGACACCGGCCGCCGCATTGCCGGCAACGCCGCGAACAACCTGGTGCCGTGCCAGATGGAGTTGGGCGGCAAGTCGCCCCACGTGGTGTTCGCCGACGTCGACATCGAGAAAGCCGTCAACGGCGTGGTCTCGGGGATTTTCGCCGCGGCCGGGCAAAGCTGCGTGGCCGGTTCACGTTGTTTTGTCGAAGCCTCGATCTATGACCAATTTGTAGAAGCACTGGTGGCGCGCACGCAAAAAATCACCGTGGGCCACCCCATGGAAGCGAACACCGACATTGGCCCGCTTGCACTGCAGGCCCAACTGCAAAAAATCGAAGGCTATATCGCCAGCGGCCTGCAGCAAGGCGCCCAGGCCGCCATCGGTGGTAAACGCCCGAGCGCGGCGCATCTGAGCGAAGGCTGGTACTTCGAACCGACGGTGATGGCCAACGCCCGCAACGACATGCCGTTCATGCGCGACGAGCTGTTCGGGCCGGTGGTGGGCGTGATGCCGTTCAGTTCCGAAGAACAGATGATCAGCCTGGCCAACGACACCGCCTACGGCCTGGCCTCGGGCATCTGGACCCAGAACATCGACCGCGCCCTGCGCTTTGCCAGCCGCATCGACGCCGGCACGGTGTGGATCAACACCTACCGCAGTTCGGCCTACATGTCGGCCAACGGCGGCTTCAAACAGAGCGGCTACGGGCGACGCGGCGGCTTTGATGTGATGCGCGAGTTCTCCCGCGCCAAGAACGTGATCATCGACTACTCCGGCGAGATGCAGGACCCGTTCGTGATTCGCCTGCGCTGATTATTCAAGGAGCCACACATGAAATTTGCCGTATCCCTGAGCATGGAACGTTTCTCCCCGGACGTGCCGATGCAGACCGTCATGGCCAACCTGCTGGAGCTGGCGAAGATCGCCGACGAAGGCGGCTTTGAAACCCTGTGGACGTCCGAGCACCACACCCTGGAATGCACCATCGCACCCAACCCGTTCCAGACCCTGACCTGGCTCGGCCAGCACACCGAGCGCATCCGCCTGGGCACCGCGACCATCGCGGCCGCCTACTGGCACCCGATCCGCCTGGCCGGTGAAGCGGCGCTGTGCGATCACTTGACCAAAGGCCGCCTGGAGTTCGGCATCGCCCGGGGTTCCTACCAGTACGAATTCGACCGCATGACCCCTGGCCTGCAACAGCAGGAAGGCGTCGGCTACATGAAGGAACTGGTGCCGGCGGTGCAGAAACTCTGGGCCGGCGACTACGCCCACGACGGCCATTACTGGAAATTCCCGCTGACCGCTGCGGTGCCCAAACCCTTGCAAAAGGACCACCCGCGCATCTGGGTGGCCGCACGTGACCCGGGCACCTTCGACTGGGCGGTGGGCATCGGCGCGAACATTCTGTCCACCCCGCTCTCCTTGCCCGCGGCGGAAATTGCCGTGCTGGGCGAAAAATTCAACAAGGCCGTGGCCGACAACCCGCACGTGCCGCGCCCGCGCTTCATGATGCAGCGGCGCACCTGCGTCTACGCCAACCCGGAAGACTGGCAAGTGCCGGTGCAACACAGCATGGACTTTGGCCGTGCGTTCGAAAACCTGATGCAGAACGTCGGCACCGTGCACAACGGTTTCCCCGAGCCAGTGCCGTTTGAGGCGGTGCGCGGCAAGGAGAACTACAACCCGGACAACATCCGCCGCAACCTGATGTTCGGCACCCCGGACGAAATCATCGCCAAGCTGCTCGACTATGAAGCGGCCGGCGTCGATCAATATTGCCTGGGCCTGACCTTCAACCTGCCGTTCGAATTGCAGAAGCAGACCCTGCGCCTGTTCATCGACGAGGTGATGCCGGTGTTCGCCGAGCGCGAGCGCGCCAAACGCCGCGAAACGGTTACGGGGTAAGCCATGGGCGACGCACAACAACTCAGCGTGGCGAATGTCACGCTCAACTACCGACTCGATGGGCACGGGCCTCGGCCGCTGGTGTGCATCCACGGCGTGGGTTCCAGCCTGGACGCCTGGGCCGAGGTGGTGCAGGGGTTGAAGGACGACTTCACGGTACTGACCTTCGACCTGCGCGGCCATGGGCAGTCGTCGCGCACGCCAGGGCGTTATGAAATCGACCATCTGGTGGGTGAAACCCTGGCGCTGGCCGAACACGTGGGTTTTGGGCGATTCGACCTGGCGGGGTTTTCGCTGGGGGGCCTGATCGCCCAGCGGCTGGTGCTGACCCATCCTGAGCGGGTACGCCGGCTGGTGCTGTTGTCGACCGTGGCCGGGCGTAATGCCGAAGAACGCGAGCGGGTTAAAGCACGCCTGGTCGCGCTGCAAGCCGGTGAGCCTGTGGCGCATTACGAAGCCTCGTTGGCGCGTTGGTTGACCGAGGCGTTCCAGGCACAGAACCCGGATGCCGTGCTGCGCTTGCGGCAATTGAATGCCGCCAATGACCCGGGGTGTTACGCCGCGGCGTACCGGGTGCTCGCCGAATCGGATTTCGGCGAGCAACTGGGGCTGATCCGCTGCCCGACACTCATTGCCACCGGCGCCGATGACCTCGGCTCCAACCCGCGCATGGCGACGTACATGCACGCGCAAATCCAGGGCTCGACCCTGCGGATTCTGCCGGGGCTGCGCCACTGCATCCTGATAGAGGCACCGCAGCAAGTGGCGGCGCTGATGCGCGACTTTTTAACCGATTCGGAGACTCACCATGGATAAGTCATTGCAGGCCGGTGGCGAACGCGTACGCCGCCAAGTGCTGGGGGACGCCTACGTCGACCAGGCCCTGGGCCGGGCCGACGATTTCTCGCGGCCGTTCCAGGACGTGTTGAATGAATATTGCTGGGGCATGGTCTGGACCGACGACGCCCTGGACCTCAAGCAACGCAGCCTGCTCAACCTGGGCATGCTCGCGGCGCTGGGGCGCATGGAGGAGTTTGGCGTGCACTTTTGCGGCGCCCTGCGCAACGGTTTGACCGATGAGCAATTGCGCGCAGCCCTGGTGCAAATCGCGGTGTATTGCGGCATTCCGGCGGGCGTCGAAGCCTTCCGCGTGGCGCGCAAGGCCCGGGAAGGCATGGCCCCGATGGAATCGCCTACCGGCTGACGCCCACCCCTTGCACCCGCCCCACGCTCATGCTGTAACTGCTTTGTCGAACAACAAGAAATTTTTGCGTTGCACCCTTGCGACAGCACCACCGACGGACCTTTGACTGCCAGTAGCCCAAAAATTTCTCTTGATGAAATTTCCGCAGATAGCAAAACAACAATTGGAGGCAATTGGTGAGCGAACGACTAAAGATCGAGAACCTGTATAAGGTGTTCTCTTCGGCGCCCGACCGAGCCATGCAGCTCTTGACCGCTGGCGCCAGCAAAGACCGGATCCTGGCGGAGACCGCCACGGTGGTCGGCCTCAACAACGTGTCGCTGTCGATCCCCAGCGGCGCGATCTACATGATCATGGGCTTGTCCGGCTCGGGCAAATCCACCCTGGCGCGGTGCATCAACCGGCTCAACGAGCCGACGGCGGGCAAGATCCTGCTGGACGGCCGGGACCTGGTCACCCTCAACGAAAACGAGTTGCGCGACGTGCGCCGCACGCGGATTTCCATGGTGTTCCAGCACTTCGCGCTGCTGCCGAACAAGACCGTGATCGAGAACACCGAGTTCGGCCTCAAGCTGCGCGGCGTGCCCCTTGCCGAACGGCGCAAGCGTGCCCTGGAAGTGCTCGGGGTGGTTGGCTTGGCCAAGTGGGCCGACCACCACCCTCACGAGCTGTCGGGCGGCATGCGCCAGCGCGTAGGGTTGGCCCGGGCGCTGACCACCGACGCTGACGTGTTGATCATGGACGAGGCGTTCAGCGCTCTCGACCCGCTGATTCGCACCGAGATGCAGGACGAGTTGCTGCGCCTGCAGCGCACGTTGAAGAAAACCATCCTGTTCATCACCCACGACTTCCAGGAAGCCCTGAAGCTGGGTACGCGCATCGCGATCATGGCCGACGGCCAAGTGGTGCGCGAAGGCACCCCCCAGGAAATCGTCGCCGACCCGGGCAGCGATTATGTGGCCGGGTTTACCCGGGAAGTGGACCGCTCGCGGCTGTTCGATGCGCGCTCGATCATGCAGCCGGCCAGCACCCTGCTGGTACAGGGCGACACCCGCGTGGTCGGCAATGACAGCGCCCATGCCTTTGTACTCAATGCGGCCGGCAAGGCCGTAGGCGTTCTGGATGCCGGCGCGTTGCTGGCGGTAGGCGCAGGCGGTGATGCCTTGCAGCGCCTGTCGCCGCAGTTCGTCAGCGTGCCGGCCAGCGCCAAGCTGGTGGAAGTGGCGCGCCTGCTCAAACCGGGCTACCCGGTGGCGGTCGCCGATGCCGACGGGCTGTTTGTCGGCACCTTGAACAGCGCCCATATCCTCGATTGCATCGCCAGCGTCCCGCCCCCTCGCCCTACCGTTTCGGAGGTTGCACATCATGCTTAAGTCAGAAGACCTCGCTGTTTTTCCCGTGGACCAATGGATCAGCGGCGGCGTGGAGTGGATCGGCATCCACCTGCGCCCGATCTTCCAGGCCATCCGCTGGCCGGTAGAGCACTTGCTGGGCTTCAGCGACACGCTGATCCACGCCATTCCGTTCCCGGTGATGGTGGTGCTGATGTTCCTCATCGCCTACCGCGCCGCCACCCTGGGCGTGGCCATTTTCAGTGCCGCCGCGCTGGTGGTGATCGCCGCCTTGGGCGTGTGGGACGAAGCCATGACCACCCTGTCGTTGATCACCACCGCGATTGTGATCTGCATGGTGGTGGGTATCCCGGTGGGGATCTGGTGCGCGCGCAGTGAGCGGGTGTGGGCGGTGATGCGGCCGATCCTCGACATCATGCAAACCACGCCGACTTTCGTGTACCTGGTGCCGGTGGTGATGCTGTTTGGCGTGGGCACCGTCTCGGGTGAAGTGGCGGTGGTGATCTCGGCGTGCCCGCCACTGATCCGCTTTACCTACCTGGGTATCCGCATGGTCGAAACCGAACTGGTGGAAGCCGGCCTGGCCTTTGGCGCCGACCGCAAGCAGTTGCTCTGGGAGATCCAGTTGCCCCTGGCCGTGCCGACCATCCTGGGCGGCCTCAACCAGACGGTGCTCACCGCCATGGTGATGTCCGTCGTCGTCGCCATGATCGGCGCCGAAGGCCTCGGCCTGGTGGTGCTGCAAGGCCTGGGACGCATGGACGTAGGCCGCGCGGCGGTCGGCGGAATCGCCATTGTGCTGCTGGCGATGATGCTCGACCGCATCACCCAGAACCTCGCGCAGCCCACACCAGGCAAGCGCAAATCGCTATTCAAGCGGCTGTTCACCCTGCGGGCGGTCAGCGCATAACAAGAAATCATGAATGTCGTTTTTTGACTGCCATCCCTTAACCATAACGAGAAAAACAAAGAGGAAATCATGATGCGTCCATTCAACGCCTTGCTTGGATTTGCAGCCGTGTTGTACCTGGGGAGCACTTCGGTCATGGCCGAAGACCTGCCCGGCAACGGCAAGACCATCCGCTTCGTGCAGTCGGAAAGTACCGGTGGCAACTACGTCATCACCAAGATCGCCATCGAGGCCGCCAAGCGCCTCGGCTATGGGAGCAAGCTGAGTACCGTCAACACCACGCTGTTCTTCCCGGCCGCCGCCCAGGGTGATCTGGACCTGTCGATGGACGTGACCCTGCCGCAGCTGCAACCCAGTTTCGACAAGGTCAAGGACCGCACCGAAGTGGTCGGCGGCGGCTCCATCACCGGCGCCGGCTACAACGGCTACATGATCGACAAGAAAACCGCCGACGCGTACCACATCACCAGCCTTGAGCAGTTAAAAGACCCGAAGATCGCCGCACTGTTCGGCAAGAACGGCAAGGCTGACCTGATCAGCTGCGACCCGGGTTGGGGCTGTGGCGACGTGGTGGATTATCAGCTCGACAAGTTCGGCCTCAAGGCCACGGTGAACCCGGTGCGCGGAAAGTACGAAGCGCTGATGTTCGAAAACGTCGCGCGCCTCAAGCGCGGCGAGCCGGTGTTTTTCTACGCCTGGGCGCCGTCGTGGATGACCAACACCATGGTCCCCGGCAAGGACGTGGTGTGGCTGCCGACGCCGTTTGATGCATTGCCCGGCAACGTGCCGAGCACCACCAGCGCCCTCACCCCCGGCGTGGAAGGGTGTGCAGGCGGCGCCGACCCGTGCCGCATGGCAATGGCCGCGTGGAACTGGTACGCCGTCGGCAACAAGCAATTCATCGCGGCCAACCCGGCGGTGAAAGCGCTGGTGGAACAGATGACGTTCCCGCAGTCGACCTGGAGCTACTGGGAAAAAACCATCAGCCAGGACGGCTCCAGCGAACGCAACATTCGCAAGCTGGCGGATGACTGGATGAGCGAAAACAAAGCCACCTTCGACGGCTGGGTCGCCACGGCCAAAGCTGCCAAATAACCCGGCATGTAACCCGTTCTCCTGTGGGAGCCGGGCTTGCCCGCGATGGCATCACCTCGGTATAGCAGTTGCACCGAGGCGCCTGCATCGCGGGCAAGCCCGGCTCCCACAGAAATCACCGGAAATGGCACCTGCAATCAGAAAAAACCCACTGCCCCACCCCCGCCAAACCCGCCTTTTCTTGCTCCGCCCTGCCCTAGCATGACTGCACTCAGACGATTGGGAGCCACCACCATGACTTACAAACACCCACTGCTGTTCAAGGCGCTGTGCTATGTCGACGGCCATTGGGTCCACAGTGACAGCGCCAGCACCCTCGCCGTGTACAACCCGGCGACCCAGGACGTGATCGGCCATGTGCCGATGCTTGAACAAGCGCAGATAACTGCCGCCGTGGAGGCTGCGCATCGCGCCTTCCCGGCCTGGCGCGAACAGAGCCTGGACGCCCGCGCAGCTATCCTCAAGCGCTGGGCCAGTTTGATCCTGGAACACCAGGAAGACCTGGCCCGCATCCTGAGCCTGGAGCAAGGCAAATCCCTGGCCGAGTCCCGGGGCGAAATCGCCTATGCCGCCAGCTTCATCCCCTGGTTTGCCGACGAAGCCCGGCGCCTGTACGGGCAAAACATCCCCAGCCATATTCCCGGTGCGCACCTGGGCACGCTCAAGGAACCGGTGGGTGTGTGCGCCTTGCTGACGCCGTGGAACTTCCCCTCGGCGATGATCACGCGCAAAGCCGCTGCCGCCCTGGCAGCGGGTTGCACGGTAGTGGTCAAGCCGGCCCATGAAACGCCCTACTCGGCCTTTGCCCTGGCGCAACTCGCCGAGGAAGCCGGCTTACCGGCCGGAGTGTTCAACGTGGTACTGGGCGAGCCGCAGATGGCCATGCAAACCCTGGTGCAAGACAGCCGCGTGCGTTCGGTGAGCTTCACCGGCTCGACCCGCGTGGGCAAATTGGTACTGCAAGCGGCCGCCCAGGATGTGAAGAAGGTCGCCCTGGAACTGGGCGGTAATGCGCCGTTCATTGCGTGTGCCGACGCCGACCTGGGCCTGGCGGTGAAGGTCGCCGTCGAGGCCAAGTTCCAGACATCCGGCCAGGACTGCTGCGCCGCCAACCGGATCCTCGTCGACCGTTCGATCTACCCCGCTTTCCTCAAGCGCTTTGCCGCCGCCGTGCGCGAACTGCGCGTGGGCCCTGCGATGGTGGGCGGCGAAGAGCACGCCGTGGACGTTGGCCCGTTGATGCATCAGGCCGCGTTCGATGTGACCGCCGCACGGGTGGAAGACGCCTTGCAACGGGGTGCGCAACGCCTGGTGGGCGGTGAAGCCCATGCACTGGGCGGTTTGTTCTACCAGCCCACGGTGTTGGCGGATGTCACGCCCGAGATGCGCATCTACCGCGAAGAAAATTTTGCGCCGATTGCCGGGGTAATGCCCTTCGACAGTCTGGAGCAGGCGATCGCCCTGGCCAACGACACCGAGTACGGCCTGGCCGCCTACATTTGTTCCAACCGCCTGGACCTGATCTACCCGCTGATCCGTCGCCTCGACCACGCCATGGTCGCGGTCAACGGCGTGAAGTTCACTGGCCACCCAATTCCGTTCGGCGGCATGAAAGCCTCGGGCCTGGGCCGCGAAGGCGGCACCGAGGGCTTCGAGGCCTTTGTCGAAACCAAATACTTTTGCCTGCACCACCAAGGACAATTCAAAGGAGACTCGCTATGAACCACGAACTCGACCACCTGTTCGCACAGGACCGCGCGCATTTCATGCACCCGTCCACCCACGCCCATGACCATGCCAGCGGCGCGCTCAAAGGCCGCATCATCCAGAGCGCGTCGGGCATCCGCATCCGTGACCATGAAGGGCGTGACTTCATCGACGCGTTTGCCGGGCTGTATTGCGTGAACATCGGCTATGGCCGTACCGAAGTGGCGGACGCGATCTATAAGCAGGCCAAGGAGCTGGCGTACTACCACACCTACGTTGGCCACTCGACGGAGGCGATTATCGAGCTGTCCAGCCGCATCATGGACTGGGCGCCAGAGGGCATGAAGAAGGTGTACTACGGCCTGTCGGGCTCCGACGCCAACGAGACCCAGATCAAGCTGGTGCGCTATTACAACAACGTGCTGGGCCGTCCGCAGAAGAAGAAAATCATCTCCCGCGACCGTGGCTACCACGGCTCGGGCATCATGACCGGCAGCCTCACGGGCCTTGCCGCATTCCATCAGCACTTTGACTTGCCAGAGCAAGGCATCCAGCACACGGTGTGCCCGCACTGGTACCGCAAGGCCCCGGCGGGCATGGATGAAACCGCGTTTGTGCGTTACTGCGCCGATGAGCTGGAAAAGATGATCCTTGCCGAAGGCCCGGACACCGTGGCGGCCTTCATCGGTGAACCGGTGATGGGCACCGGCGGCATCGTGGTGCCTCCGGCCGGTTACTGGGCGGCGATCCAGGCGGTGCTGAACAAATATGACGTGCTGTTGATTGCCGATGAAGTGGTCTGTGCGTTTGGCCGCCTGGGCTCGAAGATGGGCAGCCAGCGCTACGGCATGCGCCCGGACCTGATCACCACAGCCAAGGGCCTGACCAGCGCGTATGCACCGTTGTCGGCGGTGATCATTGGCGAAAAAGTGTGGGACGTGATCGAAAAAGCCTCCACCACCGACGGCGCCATGGGCCACGGCTGGACGTATTCGGGGCATCCGATCTGCGCCGCGGCGGCGCTGGCCAACCTCGATATCCTGGAGCGCGAAAACCTCACCGAAAATGCCGAGCACGTGGGCGCGTACCTCAACCGCCGCCTGCGCGAAACCCTCGAAGGCCACCCGCTGGTGGGCGAAGTGCGCGGCGACGGCATGCTCGCCGCCGTGGAGTTCATGGCCAATCGCGAACAGCGCACGCCGTTCGATGCCGCGCTGAAAGTCGGCCCGAAAGTCTCGGCGGCCTGCCTGGAACGCGGCATGATTGCGCGGGCCATGCCCCATGGCGACATCCTTGGCTTTGCCCCACCGTTGATCCTGACGCGGGAAGACGCGGACCTGATCGTCGACATTACCAAGGGCGCGATTGACCACGTGGCGGGGGAAATCCTCGGCTGAATAAGGCGTACACCTGGCAGGTATGCGCTATCGTTGACGGCCATCGCTGGCAAGCCAGCTCCTACAGGGGCTGGCGACATGCGGAATCCGTGTAGGAGCCGGCTTGCCGGCGATGGCCGTGAGGGCGCCGTCATTCTATGGCCTGTGGAGTTTTTCCTAGATGCACAAGCTTGACCGTTATGACCTGAACATCCTGCGCATCCTTTCCGAGGATGGGCGCATCACCAAGTCCAGCCTGGCCGAGGCGATCAACCTGTCGGTCACGCCGGCCTGGGAGCGGGTGCGCAAGCTGGAGAACGCGGGCCTGGTCAAAGGCTATCGTGCGGTGATCGATTGGAACCAGGTGTTCAAGAGCCAGCAGTTGCTGGTGGAAATCACCCTGGCCCGTCACACCGCCCAGGACATGCGCCGCTTCGAACACCGCATGGGCGACGCACCGGAGGTGGAGTTCTGCTACGCCACGGGCGGCGGCGTGGACTACATCGCGATGATTCGCGCCGCCGACATCGACGCGTACCAGCGTTTCATCGACCAATTGCTGCTGGAAGACCTGGCCATCGAGCGCTACTTCACCTACATCGTGACCAAGACCATCAAGACGCCTGGGGCGCTGCCGGCTCAAGCCGTCAACGCGACGCCTCAGGACTGAGGACACGCCGGAAGGCCGACTTGCAACAAGTAGCCCTCCAACTGCGCCGCCTCATCGGACGAGAAGATCGCACCGATGTAGCCATCCGGGCGCACCAGCACCCGATCCCCCGCGGCCAGCCCATAAGCCTGTTGAAACTGCCCGTGGTCATCGATCACTTCACCTTGCGGCCCGATAAGATGAATGCGCAGCCCTGGCCTTGGCGCCGCGTCGGCGGGCGTGCCGGCCACACACAGCAGCGTCCAATGCGGGCCGGCGTAGAGGTCAAACAGGCGTAGCGATTGGCCTGCCGCGCCGCGCAGCCGTGCATCCGGCGCACGCGCACCGGCGCGGTCCACCCGACCCGCCGCCAGCGAAGAATGGGGGTAACCAATGTCCAGTTGATGCACTTCCCGGCCCCGGCGCACGTCGCCGCGTTGCAGGTTATCGAGCAGTTGGGTGGATAAGCCCAGTACCGAGGCCGCCACCGGCCGGCGTTCTTCTTCATAGCTGTCGAGCAACGCCTCAGGTGCGCCGTTGACCACCGCCGCCAGTTTCCAGCCGAGGTTGTAGGCATCCTGCACGCTGGTGTTGAGCCCCTGGCCGCCGGTCGGCGGATGGATGTGCGCGGCGTCCCCGACCAGAAACACCTGGCCGACACGGTACTGATCGGCCAGCCGCGCATTCATGCTGTAGGCCGATGCCCAGGACACCGCGTGCACCTGAATATCATCGCGCCCGGTGCGCTGGGCCACCAGCGCCGTCAAGCCTTCAGCACTGAGGTCCACCTCGGCGTCCAGCGCAATCGGCCCTTGAATCTGGAACAGCTGCGTACCGGCCAGCGGGCAAATGGCAACCTGACGTTGCAGATCTCCCTCGCCGAAACGGTGCCAATACGCCGACGACAGGCCGGACAACTGCACATCCGCCACCAGCGCACGCACGCCGAGGGTCTTGCCCGGGAAGCCGATATTCAAGGCCTGGCGCACAAAGCTGCGCCCACCGTCGGCCCCCACCAGCCAGCGCGCACGCAGCGTTTGCGGGCCTGCGCGGCCCTTGAGCTGCAGCGTCACGCCGTCCGCGTCTTGCTCAAACCCTGTCAATTCACAGCCAAACGCTGGCCGGTGGCCCAGTTCGAGCAACCGCTCGCGCAGCACCTGTTCGGTCAGGAATTGCGGCACCATCAGCGGTTGCTGATAAGGCTCAGCCGCCGTCGCGGCGCTGTGTTCGATGGAATGGGCGTCGATGTGGCTGCCGTCGTCGCGGTAGCGCCGCTCAGTCGGATAGACTCCACCCATGGCGAACAGGCGGTCGAGTACGCCGAGGTCTTCGAAGATTTCCTGCGACCGGGGCTGAATGCCTTTGCCACGGGAACCGTGGAAAGGCTGGTGGTTTTTCTCGATGAGGCGAAAGCGGATGCCGCGCCTGGCCAGGTCTATCGCCAAGGTCAAGCCGGCCGCACCGGCACCACAAATCAGAACATCGACCGCGCATTGCTCGTTCATAATGACCACCTATATGTGCAATACGCACATATTAAGACGGAGAAAACCAGTGTCAAGAAAAAGCGTGCAAAACGCACATATAAGCGCTCAGCTGCGTGATTTGCATGGGTCGTTGGTTGAGATCGTGGGGGTGATGAACCGCCCCCAGCGCGATGAAGCGATGGTGCGCGAGGCCGGCATTTCCCTGGACCGCGCGCTGTTTCCACTGCTGGTACTGGTGGAACGGCTGGGCCCTATCGGCGTGGTCGAACTGGCCGACCGCGTCGGTCGCGACTACACCACGGTCAGCCGGCAAGTGACCAAGCTGGAGAGCCTCGACTTGATCCAGCGCCAGGCAAGCGCGCTCGACCGCCGCCTGCGCGAGTCGGTGATTACCGAAAAAGGCAAAGTCATGACCGACCGCGTTGACGCCGCGCGCGAACGTATTGGCGTGTCGATCTTTTCCACTTGGGACGAAGGCGACTTTGACAACCTGGTGCGCTTGATGCGCAAGTTCGCCGAGGACATCAAGGACGACTCTGTACGTGCCACCCAGGACCTGCGCTGATCCGATGTAGCTGACAGCACGGTGATTCGGGCCACGGAACGAATGACGATTCCTCGCTATCGCTTGTCGGATTTGCGCTATATCCCACTACTACGACACCCCCAGACTGACGCCATTGAGTCAGAGGAGTCGTACCGTGGACATTCGCCAGACGCTGGATAAAAAAGCCGCCGTGATGATGATCGGCGTTTGTGCCATCTGGGGGCTTCAGCAAGTGGCGATCAAAATGGCCGCCGAGGATGTCTCGCCGATGCTGCAAATCGCCCTGCGTTCCGGGGTTGCCGCCGTGATGGTGGGCCTCATGTTGACCTTGCGCCGCTACCGCGATCAGTGCCACTGGCAGACCTGGCGAGGCGGCGTGATGGTCGGGGTTTTGTTCGCCGTCGAATACATCGCGGTGTCGGTGGGACTGGGCTACACCTCGGCTGCGCACATGGTGATTTTCCTCTACACCGCGCCTATATTCGCCGCCATCGGCCTGCACTTTCGATTTGCCAGTGAGCGCCTGAGCCGTCTGCAATGGATGGGCATTCTGATCGCCTTTGTCGGTATCGCCATTGCCTTTTATACGCCGGGCAAGCCGGGCGATGGCTGGGTCACGCCGCAGCGGATGGGGGATGCACTGGGCGTGCTCGGCGCCATCGCCTGGGGCGCGACCACCTTGAGTATTCGCTGCTCCAGGCTGACCGATGCGCCGGCCCCCCTGACGCTGTTCTACCAACTGGCCGGCGCTTGCATCATCCTCGGGCTGGTGGCGCTGGTCACCGGGCAAACTCGGTTTCACCTGTCCGGCATCGCGTTTGCCAGCCTGGCATTTCAGACGGTGGTGTTCTCGTTCCTGAGCCTGCTGGTGTGGTTCTGGTTGCTGGGCCGTTACTTGGGGTCACGGCTGGGTGTGCTGTCGTTCCTCACCCCGTTGTTTGGCGTGGCGTTCGGTGTATGGCTGTTGAGTGAGCCGCTGGAGTCGACGTTTGTGCTCGGCTCGCTCCTGGTGTTGGTCGGCATCGTGGTGGTCAGCGGACATGATGTGTTGCGCGCGGACAAACCTGTCGTGCGGTTATCGACCTGAAAAATATTCAGGACAAAACGTATTGTTGTTGTACACAAAATATCGCTAAAGATTTCCCTGCATCGAGCCGAAACAGACAGTGATAGCAAATCGCCGCCCCTCGCCCGGAGTCGACGATTTGGCCGCCCTCCCCGTTGATGGTCGTCTCGATGAAAATAAAAAATAAGCTGGTACTTGCTTTCGTATCTGTCGCTTTTATCCCGGTTAGCCTGGTGGCGGTGATCTCCGTCATGAACACACGGACCCAGGCGGTCGAACAATTCATTGATGGCAGCACCCGTGAAATACGCCAGATCGATGGCAACATCCGGCAGTTCTTTGATGGCACGCTGCAGAACGTCGATCAAATGTCAGCCGATCCTGTATACACTTCCGTGAACACGTTAAAGGATTACCAGCCGGCCAACGCGGCCAGCCAGCCAATGCCAGCCCAGGCACAGCAGGTCATCGACCAGTTCGCACGGTTTGGTGCCACCCACCCGTCAGCCGCCATTTTGTCCATCGGCCTGGAGGACGGCACCTACGCCAAGTGGCCGGATGACCCACAACTGGCCAAATACGACCCACGCACCCGCCCCTGGTACAAGGCCGCCATGGCCAGCCCCGGCAAGACCGTGCGCACCCCTGCTTACTATTACGACAAGGACGACGTGGCCCTGGTGGGCACCGCCCGCGCCTTGCTGGACAACGCCGGCAAACCCAAGGGCGTGTTCGTGGTGAGCGTGTCGCTGAAAAACCTCACCGAGCTGCTCAAGAGCATCAAGCTGGGCGAAAGCGGTTACGTGATGCTGATCGAAGACGGCGTGGTGCTGGTGGACCCGCGCAATGCCGCCCACAACTTCAAGCCGCTCAAGGACCTCGGCGCGCCCTATGCGCACCTGGCCGAAACGCCCCAGGGCTCCACCGAAGTGGTGATCGACGGGGTGCGTTACATGGCCAACGTCTGGACGTCGCCGGGCCTGGGCTGGCGGTATGTGGGCCTGATCGAATACAACGAAGTGATGGCCGCCGCCACGCGCATGACCTATATCACCACGGTCATCGTCGCCGTGCTGGTGCTGATCTTCGGGCTGATTGCGGCGGCGTTTTCCAAGGTGATCGTCAAGCCCATCGGCCAGGTGAGCACCGGCTTGCAATCGATCGCCCAGGGCGAAGGTGACTTGCGCCACGAACTGCACGTGCAGGGCAAGGACGAAACCGCCGAGCTGGCGGGCTGGTTCAACAAGTTCCTCGCGGCGATCCGCCAGTTGATCCAGCACATCGGCGCGGCGTCGACCAACTTGCAGGACGCGTCCAAGGTCAACAGCGAAGTGGCGCACAACATGAACGAAGCGGCCGGGCGCCAGCGTGAGGCGGTGGAACTGGTGTCCACCGCGTTCAACGAGATGGTGGCCACTGCCAACGAAGTGGCGCGCTCGTGCAGCGGCGCGGCGGAGTCGGCCGAGAACGGCCATCGCCGAGTGGCCGAAGGCAAGCAGCAGATTGAAGTGACCACCGACAACGTCAACCGCCTGGGCCGGCGCCTGACCGAATCGTCCCAGGCCATGGTCGAGCTGGAAGCCGGCAGCCGCAGCATCAACCAAATCCTCGGCACCATCCGCGCCATCGCCGAACAGACCAACCTGTTGGCGCTCAACGCGGCCATCGAAGCGGCGCGCGCCGGCGACCAGGGCCGGGGGTTTGCGGTGGTGGCCGACGAGGTGCGTGCGTTGGCCAAGCGCACCTCCGACTCCACCGGCGAGATCGAGCAGTTGCTCGGCACCCTGGGCAGCAAAACCGAGGAAGTCACCCAGAAGATGAGCAGTTGCCTGGACCTGTCCCGCGCCAGTGTGTCGTCCATCGAAAACGCACGGGACAGCTTTGAAGGCATCCAGCTGTCGGTCAATGAGATCCGCGACCAGAACCTGCAGATCTCTGCCGCCGCCGAGGAACAGCACAGCGTGGCCGAAGAGATCAATCGGCATATCCAGCAGATCTACGACGAAGCCCGTTTGGTGGAAAGCCTGGCCAACTCGGCCCAGGACGATTCGGGGCGGCTGGCCGACTTGTCGGCGGAGCTGAATGGGTTGGTGGGCCGCTTCAAATCCTAGGGGTCATGCCGAACAGGGGAAGCGCACCGAAAACTCAGCGCCCTTCGCCAGGTTCTGGACGTGGAAATCGGCCTTGAGGTCTGCCACAAAAGAATGGATCAACCGCGTGCCCAAGCGTTTTTGCTTGGGCACCAGCGCGGCCTCGGGCAACCCTTTGCCGTTGTCGCGTACCGAAAACACCACCGACTCCTCGTCACGGTGCAGGGTCACGGTGATGGTACCGGCCTGCCCGTCCTCAAACGCATGCTTGATGGCATTGAGTACCAACTCCACCGCCAACAAGCCCAGGGAGGCGCAACGCTCGGCCGACAACGTGATGCCGACCTCCTTGGACATGATCAACCGCAGGTTCTTGTCACTGGCGAACGCCTGGCCCAAGTCGTTGACCAGGCTGTCCATGAAGCTGGACGCGTCCAGGTCGACCTCGCTGTTCTGGGTCAGGGAAAACAGTTTCTGATGCACCAGCGACATGGCGCGAATTCGCTCCAGCGCTTCGGCGGTTGCGGCCTTGCCTTCGGGGTGGAGCATGGAGCGCACTTTGGCCGAGAGCAGGCCTTCGAACACATGGAAGGTGTTCATGACGCGATGGCTCAGCTCACGGGTCGCCAGTTCGCTGCGCTGCAACGCCTTGAGGGTATTTTGCAGCGTGGCGTCCGCCACCGAGCGCTCGACCATCAGCGCGGCGGTGTGAGCCAGTAGGTCGATGGCCTCCAGGTCTTCTGCATCAGGCAGGCGCGGTTGGGTGTGATAGATGGCATAGGTGCCAAGCACCACACCCTGGGCGTCCTTGAGCGGTTTGGACCAGCAGGCGGCGATGCCATGCGCGTGGGCCAGGTCGAGAAACGGTGCCCACAGCGGGTCTGCCGCAACATCACCGACCACCACCATCTCGCCGCTGTACGCCGCCGTGCCGCAGGACGGCGAGTGAGGGCCAATCTCGAAGCCATGGATGGCGTTGATGTAGCCGGCGTCCAGTCCGGAAGACGCGCTGTACAGCAGGGTTTCACGGGAGTCGTCGACCAGAAATACCGCGGAGCGCCCACCCAGGTGTTCGCTGCCGGCGCGTGCCAGGAACCCCAGCAACTCGTCCAGGCCTTTGCGTGCGATGGCCATTTCCAGCGCCTGGCGCTGGGCTGACAGCAGGCGTGACCACTGAGGAGATTGCCCCTGGCGCGTCGAAGTGGTGTCCATGGGCTGTCCTCATTCAATGATCACAGAATCATACAGAGATCCCTTCAGCGCGGGCTGCGGCCTGATGAACAGCATCCGCGTGCCCCTGGAATTGCGCGATCTGCTGCCACATGGCAACCGGGTTGGAATACATCGGGAAATGCCCGCACTGCGCAATCGGCGCCAAGCGCACGCCGTGGGCCTGGATGTGCGGCAGGTAGGACAGCGACGCGTTCTGCTCGCCGTACATGAACATCGTCGGGCAAGGCAGCCCGAGGAACTTGCCCATCAGGTCGCCATGGTCAGACAGCTCGACCATCGACTGGAAGATCCCGCGCACTGCGCCCGCCCGCACCTTGTGGCGCAGGCTCGCCGAGTAGAGGGCGCTGGCATAGGCCGGCGCCTGGCGGGTGCGTTCGATAAACGCGTTGAAAAACACCTCGGGATCGTCTGCGGGAAAGTCGACGATCTGGCGGCTGAGAAAGCAGTCTTCGGGGGCGATGTTGCCTTCGATATCGGTAAAGCTCAGCACCCGGCCGGGGAAGCGGTGCGCCAACATCAACGCGGTCAAGCCACCCATGGAGTGGCCCACCAGGTGGAAGCGCTCGATCGCAAAATGCTCCAGCACCTGCACTGCCGTTTCCAGCAAGAAAGGAATGCAGATCTTCGACAGATCAGCACATTCGCTTTCGCCACAGCCGGGCGCGTCGTAAGCGATGAAGGGATGCCCGTCGAAGGCCGGGTGCAGGACGATATCGGCGTAGTCTTCCTTGGTGGACCCGAAGCCGTGCAAAAACAGGATGGGCGCACGTTCGCCGGTGCGATGCAGCGCGGCAATGTTCAGCGAGACGCCGTCTACCGTCAGCGGCAGGTGGGTGTGGACGAACGACATGACAGGGGTTCCCGGAACAGAAAAGCCGCCACTGTCAGGGGAATTGATCGAGGTGTAAATAACGGATTCCGGAACGTATTCATACGCCAATCGTATGAGCCTGGAACTGCGCAACCACTTCCGTCACCAGCGGGTTGGGCCGCTCGCTGTTCCAGGCCACGGCGGTGGTCACCACATGGAGTTTTTGCGTCAACGCCCGCAGCACCACGTTGTCCGGTGCGAGTTTTTTCAACGACGCCGGCACCAACGCAATGCCTTGCCCGCAACTGACAAACGCGATTTGCGACGCCACCGAGCGCACTTCGTGCAGCACCCGAGGCGAAAACCCGCTGGCGCGGCAGGTGGCGATCAGGTTGTCGAAGTACACCGGGCTGACCTTGCGCGAGAACATCACCAGTGGCTCGGAGGCCAGGCTCGACAGGCTGATGCGCGTGCGGGCGGCCAACGGATGATCGCTGGGCAGCGCCACCATCAGGCGGTCTTCGAGCAACGGCAACGATTGGATGACTGGCCCCAGGTCACCGTCCAGGCGGGCGAACGCCAGATCGATGTCCCCGGCTTCCAGCGCCGGCACCGCTTCGACGCTGTCGATCTCGCGCACAGAGACAGTGAGGTGCGGGTATTGCTGTTTTAGCCGGTCGATCAGACCCGGCAGCACATCGAACATCGCCGTGGAGATCGCGCCGATGGTCAGCATGCCCGACTGCCCCGCCACCGCCTCCTCCACCGCCAGTTCCAGGCGTTCCAGCTGTTCGGCGAATTTGCGCACGGCGGGCAGGATCGCCGCGCCCACCGGTGTGAGCTTGGCGCCGCGCCGCGAACGCTCGAACAGCGTGACCTTGAGCGCCTGCTCCAGCACCTGGATCTGCTCGCTCAACGGTGGCTGGGACATGCCCAGGCGCTTGGCGGCGCGGCCGAAGTTCTGTTCTTCGGCAACGGCGAGGAACAGCCAGAGGTGGCGAATCAGGCGGAAGTTGATCATCAAAGGTCCATAGGCTTGGCGTATGCAACGCGGGGTTGAACGCCAATATACCTATCTATCCCTGTTGTGAAACCATCCAGGCTACAAAGGTATCCAGACGACTCAAGAACGCGTCGCGCTCGGCGCTGGGGTTTCTGGCTTCGAACAAAAAGTACGCCACCTGAACGCGCATCGTGGGGTACTGCTGGACGAACCCACCGACGTGCTCTTCCAGCGTGTGCGGCCAGCCTGGCGCGTCATGCTCGCGCAGTGTTTGCGTCGAGCGGATCAGCTTGCGCGACGCCTCACGCTGCAGGCGCAGACGCTCCGGTGCGTCACTGGCCAGATCAATGCGCTCGCGATACGCCGCCAAGATCTGTTGGAAGTCCCCGTTGAGCGCCTGCGCAATGTCCCGCGACGGTCGGAACAGTTCAAAGTGCGGCGCAAGGTCATCGCCCCAGACACAGCGGCAACCGTGCTTGAGCCAGTAGCCCCAGCGGTTGTTCTGCTCGGGTGCCAGCACCTCGGTGCGGTGGCCAATATCGAAGTCGATCTTGATGACTTCCGGGTGCCGTTGTTCCAGCGTCTGTCGAATGCGTTCCAGTAGCTCCAACGCGTGGGCGTCGGGTGGCCCGTTCAATACCAGAGTCAGGTCCAGGTCGGACACCCCAGGGCTGGCCTCGCCCCGTGCGACGCTACCGTAAAGATAGAGGCTGTGCAGCCCTACTTCGGGCTGGGAAAGGCTCTGGCAGACGTCCGCCATCAACGGTTCGAATTCAGGCTGGACCGGGCCATCGCCCACAGTGAGGATAAAACCGTCCGCGTCGACACCTGCAGGGTGCATGGCACTCATGGGTGATGCACCTCGATCACCAACCCTTGCGCCTCAGTGGGCACGCAAAAGTGACGGGTAATCAGGTCAAACTCGGCGTCGGTGGCGGCAAAGTCGTGCTCACCACCGGCATTGCGCGCATGCAGCCGGGCGCGGCAGGTGGCGTCGTCCAGTTCAAGGTAGTGCAGGCAGTGCGGCGCCTGGGCCGCTTGCGCCAGGCCCAGCAGCCATTCGCGATTGGCCAGGGTGTTGGCGGGAAAATCCAGCACCACATTGACGCCCGATTGCAACAGGTTGATCACCAGCGGCCCCAACACCCCGCGAATGCGTTGGGCGCGGTTGAGATAGTCGGCAATCGACAGGATTTCGCCTGGGTAGAGTTTGGCGAGCCAATGGTCTTCGCTGAGCACAACCGCCGCGTGCTCGGCGGCAAGGTGTTTGGCCAGGGTGGATTTGCCCGAGGCGATCTTGCCGCAGAGCAGGTGCAGGGTGGGCATGGAGAGGCTCCTTCTATCTGGCCAGGGAGCATGCCCGCCAACGCGCACGGGCGCAACGCCCTTCGATCCTTGGACTATGCTCAAGCAGCCGTGGGGAGCACAGCCCCAACCGCACGCACAAAATGGCCTTTTGGATAGGAAGTCCTATGACCACAAAGACGAGCGTATTGGGCGTACTCGCCCTGCTACCCATCGCCCTGGCACACGCCGACGATGGCGGCCTGAGTTTCTGGGTACCAGGGCAGTTCGGCGCACTGGCTGCCGCCCCCGTCACGCCGGGCTGGAGCCTGCCGCTGATCTACTACCACGTGAACGCCAGTGACAACAAAAATGCCGTAGTGCCGCGTGGCGGGCGCACGGTGGTCGGGCTGGATGCCAAGGCCGATCTGCTGTTCGCCAGCCCCACCTACACCTTCGCCACGCCGGTGCTCGGCGGCGCCCAGGCCGCCATTTCTGCGATAGCGGCGGTGGCACGCTCCGAAGCCAGCGTGGATGCGACCCTCACCGGCCCGCGTGGCCGGTCTTTCTCCGGTGGCACGAATGACAGCCTCAAGGGCGGCAGCGACCTCTACCTGCTCGGCACCCTGAAGTGGAACCACGGCGTGCACAACTTCATGGCCTACTCCATGGGCAACATCCCCATTGGCGCCTACGACCCCAACCGCCTGGTGAACATCGGCCTGGGTCACGCGGCCCTGGATGCCGGGGGTGGCTACACCTACTTCGACAAGACCAACGAATTTTCTGCGGTCGCCGGCATGACCTACAACTGGAAGAACAACGACACCGACTACCAGAACGGCATTGACGCCCATATCGACCTGAGCGCCTCGCACTTCCTCACCTCGCAAACCCTGGTCGGGCTGGTGGGCTACTACTTCGAACAAGTCACCGGGGACAGCGGCAGCGGCGCGGTGCTGGGGGACTTCAAGTCGCGGGTCGCCGGGATCGGCCCCCAGGCCGGGCACTTCTTCAAGGTGGGCGAAGGACTGTGGTACGCCAACATCAAGGGCTATTACGAGTTCGACGCCAAGAACCGCCCCGAGGGCTGGAACATGTGGGTGTCGCTGGTGATTCCCTTGAATGGCAAACAGTAACCGGTTCTACGCGGTGCGGCGCTGCCAGTGTTCGTAGAACGCCAGCGCCGCCACGTTCTTGTCCTTGGCCTCCAGCATGATGTCGAAGCGGTCGAGAAACTGCAGTGCGTAATCGTTGGTCCAGCGGTTCCACATCTGGTCGCTGTGGCCGTACAGGTCGCGCTTGGAGACCACCTTCAGCAGCGCCTCCATTTCCAGCTTGTGCTCGGCATCAAAGCCCAGTGCCTGCAGGCTCTCCTGGGGCTGGGAGTAATGCATCGTTGGGCGCACGCCGCGCCAGCTGTCGATCACTTGGGCCACCCGGGGCGAATGGGGGTCGATGTACTCGTTTTCATTGATCCAGCAATGGTGGATGTCCAGCACCACCGGCGCCAGGTCGGCGACTTGCAGGCAGTGGTCGAGGCCGTAGGTCTTCTCGTCGTTCTCGAAGGTGATGCAGTTGCGCGCCACCTCGGACAAACGCGGCCACACCGCCCGGGTGCCCTCCACACCCAGGCGGCCGGCAATGTGCACGTTGCACTTGAGGTCCTGGAACTGGCGGCCGTAACCCATCATGCGGATCATGTCGGCGTGGTATTCGAATTCGGCCAGGCTGTTTTCCACCACGCCGGGGTTTTCCGAGCCCAGCACGCAATATTGGCCGGGGTGGAATGACAAGCGGATATCCGAAGCGCGCGCCAGGTCGCCGATGGCGGCGAACCCTTCGACCAGTTGCCGCTCGATCGCCGGGTCTTTATACACATCCGCCACTTTCGGGTGGCTGTAGAATGGCAGCAGGTCGCTGCTCAGGCGCAGCATGCGCAACATCGGCGGCAACCCGGCCACGTAAGCCAGCAGGTGCAATTGGGCTTGCAGGTTGTGCGTGACCACCTCGACCAGTTTTTCGCGGGCCACTTGCGGCGTGACGCTGTCTATCCAGCGCAAGGTCGTGCTGCGAGGGTTGAACGGCCCTTCAATCAACTTCAAGGCACTGGCCGACAGCAGGCGTTCGGGGTGCTTGTATTGGCAGGGAAAGCCGATGCGAGGATGGGTCATGGAGGCGCCTGGCAGAAGAAAAGTTCGCAATGATACGGCCTTAGGCCGAGGCTACCGTAGAGGGTTCACACTATTTCGAAACGTTTCGCGCTGAACTTTCTCACGCGTGGTGCGCTCACTTCCTATGCGCTGCCCCGTCCAGGGGCGTTGTACAACAAGGAGCCGCCATCACCATGACTACCCTCCCCATCTACCGATACGCACCCGGGCCGCTGCATGCGACCTTACTCGCCGGCACCGTGCCGCTGTTTCTGGGCGCCTTGCTCAGCGACATTGCCTACACCCAGACCTACCAGATTCAATGGGCCAACTTCGCGTCCTGGCTGATCGCCGGCGCGTTGGTGTTCGCAGGCTTCGCGTTTTTATTCGCGCTGGTCAACCTGCTTCGTGCCAGGCCCAAGGCCGGGCAACCCACGCGTTACGTCCTGCTGCTGTTGGCCACCTGGGTACTGGGGCTGGTCAATGCCTTCCAGCACGCCAAAGACGCGTACGGCTCGATGCCGGGCGGCTTGATACTGTCGGCCATCGTTTTGTTGCTGGCCTTGGCAGCGACCTGGACCGGCTTGCGCTCGGGAGGTGTCAAATGAAGACGTCCAGCACCCTGACGCTGTTGAGCGCCGCCCTGTTGTTGAGCGCTTGCGGCGGCGAAGGCGACAAGACCCAGGCCCGCGGCCCCGACCCGAAGTTGCCGGAACAGCAAAGCAGCCTGTTGCCCAGCATGAAGATTGCCCAACCGGCGCCCTGGGGCGAGCAGAAGCCCACCGTGCCCGAAGGCTACCGCGTCACCGCCATCGCCACCGACCTCGCCATCCCGCGCCAGACCCTGGTGTTGCCCAACGGCGATATCCTCGTTGCCGAAGGCCGTGGCGGCAGTGCCGCAAAGCTCAAGCCCAAGGATGTGATCGCCAGCGTGATCAAGGCCGAGGGCAACACCAAGGTCAAGGGCGGCAACCGCCTGACCCTGCTGCGCGATGCCGACGGTGATGGTAAGTACGAACTCAGGACCGTCTTCGCCGACAACCTCAACGCGCCTTATGGTCTGGCGTATGCCAACGGCAAACTCTACGTGGCCAACCAGGATGCCCTGGTCAGTTTCGATTACGCCGACGGTCAGACCAAGGCCGCAGGCCCTCCCACCACCGTCACCGACCTGCCGGCGCAGATCAACCACCACTGGACCAAGTCCCTGGCGGTGAGCGCGGACGGCAGCCAGCTTTATGTGGGGATCGGCTCCAACAGCAACGTCACCGAGCGTGGCATGGAGGTGGAGATCGACCGTGCAATGGTCTGGCAGATCGACGCCACCACCGGCGCGCACAAGCCTTACGCCACCGGCCTGCGCAACCCGACGGCGCTGACCATTCAACCGGACACCGGGCAACTGTGGACGGTGGTCAACGAACGCGACGAACTGGGCCCGGACCTGGTGCCGGACTACCTGACCTCGGTGCGTGAAGGTGCGTTCTACGGCTGGCCCTACAGTTACTGGGGCCAGAACGTCGACCCGCGCGCCCAGCCACAAAACCCGGCCAAGGTCGCCGCCGCGATCAAACCGGATTACAGCCTGGGTTCCCACGTGGCGGCGCTGGGCGTGGACTTTTCCATCCCGCAAATGGGCGAGAAATTCGCCGACGGCGTGTTCGTCGGTGAACACGGCAGCTGGAACCGTGACAACCCCGTGGGCTACAAAGTGATTTTCGTGCCCTTCAGCAATGGCAAGCCATCCGGTGAGCCGATCGACTTTGCCACCGGTTTTCGCGGTGAAGACGGCAAGACCCGCGGGCGGCCGGTTGGCGTGACGGTAGACCCGAAAGGTGCGCTGATCATCGCCGATGACCTGGCCAATACCCTTTGGCGGGTAACCCGCATCCCATAAGCAAAGTGTTTGACATGGTTGCCTGAAGCAACAATATAATTGCTTCAGGCAACCATTCGAGCATCCCGCTATGTCTACCCCCCTGCTTGTCGAACGCGCCGGCATCGTGCGCGGTTTCAACCGCTTCTACACCCACCAGATCGGCGTGCTGCAGGAACACCTGCTGCAAAGCGACTTTTCCCTGACTGAAATCCGTGTGATGTACGAGCTGTCGACCCGGGGCGACCTGACCAGTGCAGACCTGTGCCAGATGCTCAGCCTCGACGCGGGTTACCTGAGCCGGTTAACCAGCGGCCTCGAAAAGAAAGGCCTGATAGAGAAAGTCCGCTCCACCACCGACGCCCGCGCACTGCAACTGCACCTCAGCGATCACGGCCGTGCGGTGCTCGCGCCCCTGGAACAGCAGACCCAGCGCGAAGTCATCGCCCTGCTCGACAGTCTGCCCGAGACACAACAGCGGCAACTCACCGAGGCCATGAAACGCATCCAGGCCCTGCTGCAAGGTACGGCGCCAGGCTACCTGCTGCGCGATCCACAACCTGGCGACATGGGTACAGTGGTGCAGCAACAGACCGCGCTGTATGCCCGTGAATATGGCTGGAATTGGGAGTTCGAAGCGCTGGTGGCGGAGACTGTCGCCAAGTACTTGAGGGCGTTTGATCCGACGTGCGAGCGTTGCTGGATCGCGGAAAAGGACGGTGAAGTGGTGGGGTCGGTGTTTGTGATTCGCCACGACGACAACACCGCCCAGCTGCGCATGCTCTACGTGGACGCCAGTGCGCGAGGCATGGGGATCGGCCAACGGCTGGTGGATGAGTGTGTGCGTTTTGCCCAGCAGGTGGGTTACCAGCGCATGCAGTTGTGGACCGTGGACATCCTCGCCACTGCCCGCAAGCTCTATCAGAAAGCCGGGTTCGCGTTGGTCGAAGAAGAAACGCTGGACACCTTCGGCAAATCCCTGGTCAGCCAGACCTGGGCCCGCGACCTGTGAAGCCGTCCCGCGCCGTTGCGGCGCGGGACGTCTCGCCTTATAGGTCGGTGATTTCCTTGTGGCGTGGCACCAGCGCTTTCATCACGCTCCAGGCCACCAGGTACGCCAGTGCGCAGATCGCGAACATGATCATGTAGCCGGTGTGAATGTCGTTGATGGACTTGTAGTAATCGAAGACCCAGCCGCCGATCTTGGTCATCACCACCCCGCCCAGCCCACCGGCCATGCCGCCGATACCCACCACCGAGGCCACGGTTTTTTGCGGGAACATGTCGGACACGGTGGTGAAGATGTTGCACGACCACGCCTGGTGCGCTGAAGCGCCCACGCCGATCAGCAATACCGGCACCCAGAAGCTGAGGTAACCGAACGGCTGCGCCAGCAACACCACCAGCGGGAACAGCGCGATCACCAGCATGGCTTTCATGCGGCCGTCATACGGGGCATCGCCACGTGCCATGAAGTAGCTGGGGAACCAGCCGCCGCCGATACTGCCGACCATGGTCATGCTGTACAGCACGGCCAGGGGCATCACGATGTCGGCGCCTTTCATGCCGTACTGCGCCGACAAGTAGGTGGGCAGCCAGAACAGGAAGAACCACCACACGCCGTCGGTCATGAACTTGCCAAAGGCAAACGCCCAGGTCTGGCGGTAGGTCAGCAGCTTGAACCACGAGACTTTCTTCTCGACCGCGCCCGCCGGCGCCGGGGTGAACGGCTGTACGGTCTGGTCACTGCGGATGTAGGCCAGTTCGGCGGCCGACAGGCGCTTTTGCTCTTCCGGCTTTTGATAAAGGCCGATCCACACCGCCACCCACACAAAACCCAGGGCGCCGATCACGATAAATGCCGCTTCCCAGCCCCACAGGCCGGCGATCAATGGCACACAGATCGGCGCCAGAATCGCGCCCACGTTGGCACCGGAGTTGAAAATGCCGGTGGCCAGGGAGCGTTCTTTCTTGGGGAAGTATTCGGCGGTGGCCTTGATCGCAATCGGGAAGTTACCCGCCTCGCCAATCGCCAGCACCGCGCGGGAGAGCATGAAGCCGGCAATCGACACCGGAATCACCGCCAGCCCGATGGCCCCGCTGATCGCCGCGACGCCCTCGCCCATCGGCACCGCGAACGCATGCATGATGGCGCCCGTGGACCAGATACCAATGGCCACGATATAGGCCGCCTTGGTGCCGATCTTGTCGACAAAGCGCCCGGCAAACAGCATGGAGATGGCATAGACAAACTGGAACACCGCCGCGATGTTGGCGTAGTCGGTGTTGCTCCAGCCAAATTGCGTCGACAACTGCGGTGCCAGCAGGCTGAGCACCTGCCGGTCGAGGTAGTTGACGGTGGTCGCGAAGAACAACATCGCGCAGATGGTCCAGCGATAGTTGCCTACAGCTTGGCCAACGCGCTGGGCGTTGATGGGCTCGTTCAAGTTCATGGCATCACTTTTTTATTTTTGTTAGGTAAGACATACATAACGTCATATGTCGTCGTACAACTGTGACTTTTATATCGGGCCTCCTACAGGCTGTCAATCTGAAAGATCGCTGTTATTCAGGTATTACGCGGCGATGTGAAATGTCAGGCAAAATCAGTTGTAGGACGACAAATATGAAAAACCCGGCTGGGCGCCTTGCCGGGTACGTCGTCGAGCAGGCCATAGGGCTGCATGCCGATCTTTTCCAGCACGCGGATTGACGCGGCGTGGTCTGGCCGCACCAGGCCGAAGACTTCAGGCAGGCCGAGTGTTTCAAATGCCAGCGCCAGCCCATCTCGGCCCAACTCGGTGGCGTAGCCCTGCCCCCAGGCTTCCACTGCAAAGCGGTACCCGAGGTTGATACGTCGGTCGGTCAGGTAATCGAGTGGCGCGACACCCCCAAAGCCGATGAGGTGATCCGGCGCTTCTCTGCGCGCAATCGCCCACCAGCCATAGCCCTCGGTGGCCCACTGCTGGAGCCAGTGATCGAGCAGGCGTTGTGCAACTTCCAGGCTGGCCATCGGTCCGGCGGGGTTGAACTGGTTGGTGCGCGGATCACCGAAGATCGCGAACAATCGCTGCACGTCACTCGGTTGTGGCTGGCGGTAGATCAGTCGTGCAACAGCTGTAGCCATACGAATATTCCTGTAGTGAGCGGGCTTGCCCCGCGCCGGCGGCGCTGAAATCGCGATTTGCCCGCTTAACTGCGGTGGCCGGGTTGACGCTGGCGCGGGGCAAGCCCGCTCACTACAAACCTTCGTAGGCCATCCACCCCAGCCGCGGCAAACCTTGCGCCCGAAAGCAAAAAAACAAATTAGCGGTGAATTTTTTCGTGTCGGCTTGTATCTGAACTGACAGAGCGGTGCCATCGCCACGATGGCACCTCCCCTGTTCTGTTTTAGAGTGTCCCGCATGAAATTACGTAAGAAAAGCGTCAAACCCATCGGATTGAAAGACATCACGATTGTCGACGATACCAAAGTGCGCAAGGCGATCACCGCCGCCGCGCTGGGTAACGCCATGGAATGGTTCGACTTCGGCGTCTACGGGTTCGTCGCCTACGTACTGGGCAAGGTGTTCTTCCCGGACGCATCGCCCAGCGTACAGATGATCGCCGCCCTGGCGACCTTCTCCGTGCCCTTCCTGATCCGCCCGCTGGGGGGCCTGTTCTTCGGCGCCCTGGGCGATAAATACGGGCGGCAAAAGGTCCTCGCCGCCACCATCGTGATCATGTCCCTGAGCACCTTTGCCATCGGCCTGATCCCCGGCTATGACAGCATCGGCATCTGGGCGCCGATCCTGTTGCTGCTGTGCAAAATGGCCCAGGGGTTCTCGGTGGGCGGCGAATACACCGGCGCGTCGATCTTCGTCGCCGAATACGCCCCGGACCGCAAGCGCGGTTTCCTCGGCAGCTGGCTGGACTTCGGTTCCATCGCCGGTTTCGTGCTTGGCGCGGGCGTGGTGGTGTTGATCTCCAGCGTGCTGGGCGACCAGCAGTTCGAAGCCTGGGGCTGGCGCCTGCCGTTCTTCCTCGCCCTGCCCCTGGGCATCATCGGCCTGTACCTGCGTCACGCGCTGGAAGAAACCCCGGCGTTCCAGCAACACATGGACAAGCTCGAAACAGGCGACCGCCAAGGCCTGACTCACGGCCCCAAAGTGTCCTTCAAGGAAGTCGCCACCAAGCACTGGCGCAGCCTGCTGACCTGCATCGGGATCGTCGCGGCCACCAACGTGACGTACTACATGCTGCTCACCTACATGCCGAGCTACCTGTCGCACAACCTGCACTACAAAGAAAACAGCGGCGTGCTGATCATCATCGCGATCATGGTGGGCATGCTGTTCGTGCAGCCGTTCATTGGGTTTGTCAGCGACAAGATCGGCCGCAAGCCTTTCATCATCGGCGGCAGCATTGGCCTGTTGGTGCTGTCCATTCCGGCGTTCATGCTGATCACCAGTGGCAAGATCGGCCTGATCTTCGCAGGTTTGCTGATCCTGGCCGTGGTGTTGAACTTCTTCATTGGCGTGATGGCCTCGACGCTGCCGGCGATGTTCCCTACCCACATCCGCTACAGCGCCCTGGCCAGTGCGTTCAACGTCTCGGTGCTGATCGCCGGCCTGACGCCCACGGCCGTGGCCTGGCTGGTGGAAAGCACCAATGACCTGTACATGCCGGCCTACTACCTGATGGTGTTTGCGGTGGTCGGCCTGATCACCGGCCTGACCATGAAGGAAACCGCCAACCGCCCCCTGCGCGGCGCCGCACCAGCCGCCTCGGACATGGAAGAAGCCAAGGAGTTGCTGCAGGAACACCACGACAACATCGAGCAGAAGATCGAAGACATCGATGCCGAAATTGCTGCGCTGGAAGCCAAGCGCCAAAACCTGGTGCAACAGCACCCCCGCATCAACTGACCCATAACTTGTAGTGAGCGGGCTTGCCCCGCGCCCACGCCAACCCGGCCACCGCAGTTAACGGTCTCGTTGACGCCGGCGCGGGGCAAGCCCGTTCATTACAAAGGTTGCCCGACCGTTCTCCCTGGAGTATTCCGCATGGTTCCAAGCGTCACCGCAGCACACGCGTTACTCAGCGCCGACGAACGCGCCGCCATCGCCGAAATCGAAGCCACCACCAATATTCTTCACCTGGTCACCCGCCTGACCGGGATGCGCTTTGCCGGGATCGCCAAGTTCACCGACCTGGAATGGGTGGTGTGCTCGGTCTACGACCCGATGCAAATGGGCATCAACGTGCACGACGTGCTCGACCTGGAAACCACCCTGTGCAGTGAGTTCTGCATCAACCCCCAGGCGCTGTTTATTCCCGAGATCAGCAAAAACGGACGCTTTGCCACGCGCCCGGTGGTCAAGCAATTTGAAATCGAAAGCTACGCCGGGGCGCCGATCTTCCTGCCCGATGGCCGACTGTACGGCGCACTGTGCGCCCTGGACTCGCGGGCGATGCTGTTTGACGACCCCAACCTGCCGGAAACCCTGAGCCTGTTCGCACGGCTGGTTGGCTGCATTTTCTTCGCCAACCTGGCGGACGGCCGCTAGGCGCTAGCGGAAGAAATGGCTCGGCGTCTTGCCAAACTGTTTCTTGAACATGCTGGTAAACGCGCTGGGGCTTTCGTAGCCCAGCTCCAGGGCGATATCGATCACCTTTTCCCCCACCGCAATGCGTTCCAGTGCCAGCAGCAACCTGGCCTGTTGGCGCCATTGGCCAAAGGTCATGCCGGTTTCCTTGCGGAACAGGCGCTGGATGGTTTTCTGGTCCAGGTTCAGGCGCTCGCTCCAGTGCGCCACGGTGGAGGCGTCGCCCGGCTCTTCCTGCAACGCCACGCAGATACGCTGCAGACGCGGGTCCGCCGGTTGCGGCAAGGACAGCGGCAAGGCCGGCAACATGGCGAGTTCGTCGAGGATCAGGTGCATGATCCGTGCATCTCGCGAATCCTCGGCGTACGGCGGCTTCAAGCTCACCGAGGCCTTGATCAGCTCGCTCAGCAGCGGCGAGATGCTTACCGTCTTCGGCTCGCCCGGCATATTCGGGAAGCGATCCGGGCGCACAAACACGCTGCGCATCTTCAACGTGCCTACGCAACGCAGGGAATGCACTTGCCCGGCCGGCATCCAGATGCCACGGTTGGGCGGCACCGTCCACTGGTTCAACGCCGAGTACACCACCATCACGCCTTCGATGGCGTAGAGCAGTTGGTGCTTCTCATGGCTGTGGTCGGGGATCACCCAGTTTTCCGGGTAGTCCGTGGCGGAACTGATGACAGCCCAATCGCCTTCGTTGATTTCCTGGAGGAATTCGTTGAGTGGTTTGATCATTTCGCCCTTTTTGCGATGGTTGTCGCCCGAATTACGCGAGACAGGCATTCCTGACGAATCTAGCATGAACGCCGAATCATTTTGTAACGGATGGCGACCGTAAGCAGTCGCCGCCTTTGATTAGCTGCCTTGTATGGAATGCCCGCATGTCGACCCTCACTGCGTCACCCGCCGCCGCAACCACGACACCCCAAGCCAGCCCCTTGGTCATGCGCATCCTCGGCGCCTGCGCCCTGGCGCACTTGATCAATGACCTGATCCAGGCGGTGCTGCCGTCGATCTACCCGATGCTCAAGGCCAACTACGGCCTGACATTCACCCAGGTGGGCCTGATCACCCTGACCTTCCAGCTGACCGCCTCCCTGCTGCAACCGTGGATCGGTTACCACACCGACCGCCATCCCAAGCCGTGGCTGTTGCCGGCGGGCATGGTCTGCACGCTGATTGGCATCCTGATGCTGGCGTTTGTCGGCACCTTCCCGGCGATTTTGCTGGCAGCGGGCCTGGTGGGCGTCGGCTCCTCGACCTTCCACCCGGAAACCTCGCGTGTCGCACGCCTCGCGTCTGGCGGTCGTTATGGCCTGGCGCAATCGACGTTCCAGGTCGGCGGCAACACCGGCAGTGCCTTTGGCCCGTTGCTGGCAGCGGCGATCATCATCCCTTACGGCCAAAGCCACATCGCCTGGTTCGGCTTGTTTGCGGTGTTCGCGATCCTGGTGCTGTACGGCCTGAGCCGCTGGTACCGCAACCACCTCAACCTGTTCAAGCTCAAGGCCGGCGGTAAAGCGACCCACGGCCTGTCCAAAGGCCGCGTGACCTTTGCCCTGATCGTGCTGGCGGTGCTGGTGTTCTCCAAGTACTGGTACATGACCAGCCTCACCAGCTACTTCACGTTCTACCTGATCGAGAAATTCCAGCTGTCGGTTGCCAGCTCGCAGATGTACCTGTTCCTGTTCCTCGGCGCCGTGGCCGTCGGCACGTTCGCGGGCGGCCCGATTGGCGACAAGATCGGGCGCAAGAAAGTCATCTGGTTCTCGATCCTTGGCGCCGCGCCGTTCACCCTGGCCCTGCCCTACGTCGACCTGTTCTGGACGGCCGTATTGAGCGTGGTGATCGGCTTTATCATCGCCTCGGCCTTCTCGGCCATCGTGGTGTACGCCCAGGAACTGGTGCCGGGCAACGTGGGCATGATCGCCGGGATCTTCTTCGGCCTGATGTTCGGCTTCAGCGGGATTGGTGCCGCGCTGCTCGGTTTGCTCGCCGACACCCACGGTATCGAGTACGTCTATAAACTGTGCTCGTTCCTGCCGTTGGTGGGCATCCTGACGGTCTTGCTGCCCTCGACCAAGGGCGCCTGACCGGCCGATTATCGGATGGCTGTATGCCATCACGAAAGTTGCTCTGAAAAACCTGCGTGTGCGCTTACAATCCCGGTTTAAACGCACACCAGGCAGATCCGGCAAGACATGACGCTCGACCCCCCTACGATTTTGGCCCTTACGGTTGCCCTCGCCGCTGCGGCCGCGCTGTACCTGGCCGTTGAATGGCGCAGCGTGCGCGAACCCTCGTTGCTTTACTGGAGCGCCGGGTTCGCCACCATCACCATCGGCTCCACCCTCGCCCTGTTGCGCCTCAATGGCTACCTGATGATTGGCATCTGGTTCGCCAACGGCTTGCTGGTGACCGCACACTTCCTGTTCTTGCTTGGCGTGGCGCGCTTTACCCAGACGCGCCTGTCGCCCCTGTGGCTGCTGATGCTGGCGGTGTGGCTGGGCATGCTGATGCTGCCGGCGGACCCGTCGTGGTCCAAGGTCATGCTGGGGGTGCAGTCGCTGCTGGTGGCGCTGCCCACCCTGCGCGCCAGTTTTCTGCTGCGCCCCCATGGCAAGTCCCTGAGCATCGGCGCGGTGCAGTTGCGCTTCGTCTTGCTGATTCACGGCGCGTTTTATGTGGCCAAGGCGCTGTCGGTACTGATCCCGGGCACCTTGATTGATTTGGCCGCGTTCAAGGGCGAGATCATCCAGATTTCCCTGGTGGAAGGCGCGATGGCAATCATGCTGATCGCGCTGTCGATGACCGGCTCCGAACGCTACCGCCGCGAACAGCAGATCGCTCAACTCGCCGCCCGCGACCCACTCACGGCGCTGTACAACCGTCGCGCCCTGGACGTGCATGCGCCGCCCCTGCTGGCCCAGGTTGCGCCGGCACAACCGGGCGCGCTGCTGTTGATCGATATCGACAACTTCAAGTCGGTCAACGACCTCTACGGCCATGTGGCCGGCGACCGCCTGCTGATCGCCTTGAGCGAAATGATCCGCGCCGTCGTGCCTCAGGGTTCATTGGCTGCCCGGTTGGGTGGCGATGAATTCGTGATCCTGCTGCACCAGGCGTCGACACAACAGATCGTCGAACTGGGCAGTGGCCTGCGCGACCAGTTCCAGCAACTGGCCGCACAGTCCTTCACCACCCCGGCACCGGTGACCCTGAGCATCGGCGCCAACCTGTTCGATCAGCCACCGGCCAGCCTCACGGCCTTGATTGAACAAGGCGACACCGCGCTGTATGAAACCAAGCGCGGTGGCCGCGACAGCATCCGCCTGGTGGACCGCACGGGCTCACGCTCGGCGCCGTCCAATGCCTTCTGACGGCCCAATCAGGTAGTGAACCCGGCGCCGATAAGGGATATGCGCAAGCGACCAGGCTTGAATTCACCGTAGGAGCCAGCTTGCCGGCGATGGCGTTGGGTCAGGCGACATCTCTGTTGGCAGTGCCGCCGCTATCGCTGGCAAGCCAGCTCCCACAGGGGAATTGGCGTCAAACACCCTCTGTAGGAGCCGGCTTGCCGGCGATGGCGGTGGGTCAGGCGACATCTGTGTTGGCTGTGCTGCCGCTATCGCTGGCAAGCCAGCTCCTACAGGGGAATTGGCGTCAAACACCCTCTGTAGGAGCCGGCTTGCTGGCGATGGCGTTGGGTCAGGCGACATCTCTGTTGGCAGTGCCGCCGCTTTCGCTGGCAAGCCAGCTCCTACAGGGGAATTGGCGTCAAACACCCTCTGTAGGAGCCGGCTTGCCGGCGAAGGCGTTGGGTCAGGCGACATCTCTGTTGGCAGTGCCGCCACTATCGCTGGCAAGCCAGCGCCTACAGGGGAGCGGCGTGCGGTTAGAGGTCGTAGTTCACCGCCACACTGCGCCCGGTTTTCACCGATTCGAGCGCGCAATCGGCCAAGTGCAACGCATACAGGCCATCACGCACGCTTGTGGGCAACGGGTTGCCGCTGTTCAGCGCGTCGATGAATTGCGTCAGCTCATTGCGGTAGGCATCGGCGTACCGCTCCAGGAAAAAGTGCTGCAACGGCTCCAGCGCCTCGGTGTGTTCGGCACTCCAATGGCGCAAGGTGCTGGGCCGGTGGTTGTCGGTGAGCAGTACGCCGCGGGCCCCCGACACTTCCACCCGCTGGTCATAGCCATACACCGCCTGGCGGCAGCAGTTGATGTGGCATTGCTTGCCGGAGACTGTGCGCAGAAGCACCATCACGCTGTCGTAATCGTCGATCTCGGCCAGGCTCGGGTCCACCAGGCGACTGGCGATGGCGCTGACCTCCACCGGTTCTTCGCCGAGCAGGTGGCGAGCGGTGTCGAAGTCGTGGATGGTCATGTCGCGCAGAATGCCGCCGGAGTGTTCCAGGTAGTCACGCGGCGCCAGCCCGGGGTCGCGGCTGGTGATGATCACCTGACGCACCGCGCCGATCTGCCCCGCATCCAGGGCCTGGCGCAGGCGCAGCATGTCGGGGTCGAAACGCCGGTTGAAGCCAAGCATCACCCGCCCACCCTGGCGCTCGACAGCCTGGGCGGCGCTGCGGGCCTTGGCGATGTCCAGGTCGATGGGTTTTTCGCAAAGCACCGCCTTGCCTTCGGCCACCGCCGCCAGCAACAGGTCGATATGGGTGTCGGTGGGCGTGCCGATCACCACCGCGTCGATGTCCTTGCGGGTCAGCACCGCCGCGCAATCGTAAGCGGCTTCGCAGCCCAACTGCGTGCTCAGCGCATCGACGCCTTCGCGCCAGGGGTCGGCCACCAGCACCAGCGTGGCATTCGGGTGGGCAGCGACGTTGGCGGCGTGGATCCTGGCGATGCGCCCGGCACCCAGAACGGCGATTCTCAGCATGGTCGAACTCCTGATGTTGTTATTGAGGGAGTGCTTAGTCCGGCAGATTGAACGGCGTGACGATCTGCACCTGTGACGGCGCAATCGGCCCGGCCTTCCACAGCCGGTGGTATTGCAGGATGTGCAGAAACACGCTGCGGGCATCGATCTGCAGGTTGTGGTCGATGATCGCAGCGACTTTTTCTTCGAGCAGCAACTGGCGGTTTTCTTCGTCGAGGTCGTGGCCGATAAACACCTCCAGCGGCCGCTCCAGCGCGGCGAAGGCATCGACAATCGCCCGGTTGCCGCCGCCGACGCTGTATACCGCCTTCAAGTCAGGGTTGAGTTTCAAGGCCTGGGTGACGCGCTCGAACGTGCGGTCATACACGCCGTAGCCACCGCTGATATCCATGACCCGCAGGTGCGCAGCACGGCCGCGCAGCCAGGCACGAAAGCCCATCTCGCGCTCTTCTTCGCCGCGGAACAATTCACTGCCGATCACAACGGCCACGTCCTGCGGTTGCACCGGCAGCCAGCGCGACATCAGGTAGGCAGCGGTCTGCCCCGCCGTGCGGTTGTCCATGCCCACGTAGCCGATGCGCTCGCTTTGCGGCAGGTCGGTCACCAGCGTTACCACCGGAATGCCCGCCGCGATCAGTTGCTTGACCGCCTGGTTCACCGCCGGCTCATCGGCGGCCTTGAGCACCACGCCCTGGCTGCCGGTGTCGAGGCAGCGCAGCAGCTGGTCATGCATGGCCTGGGGTTCGATCTCTTCGAACAGGTGGAAACGCGGTGCGATGCGAAACGGCGCCAGGCTGGCCAGCTGCGCGACGATGGCCGCCTGCACCGCCGCGCTAAAACGCTGGGGCGTGTGCATGATCACGTCGACATGGAACGTACGCCCCACCGCCAGGCCGTTTTTCTCCTGGGCCTCCAACTCATCCAACGCCTGCTCGATACGCCGCCGCGTCTGCCCGTGCACGCTGCCGCGCTGGTGGAGCACACGGTCGACCGTGGCTTTGCTCACACCCGCCTGGGTGGCGAGCTGCTTGATGGAGAAGTGTTTGGCGCGTTCGAGCATGGGGTTGGCCTGAGGTGTTTTTGAGGTCTTTTTTGGGCGTTACTGAGGTTTCGCAATGCTAGTCTCAATTTTGCCCGCCGTCGAGCCGGGCGATGCACAACAACAAAAATTCCAGGAGAACCCCATGCCCCACACCGATCTCGCCACCTCGTTCAGCGGCCAATACTTCGTCGTCACCGGCAGCACCCAGGGCCTCGGCGCTGCGGTGGCCCACACCCTGGCGCAGCGGGGCGCCGCCGGGCTGATCCTCTGCGGTCGCCGCCGCGCCCAGGGCGAAGAGCAGGTGCGGCAACTGGCGCAGCTCGATTGCCAGGCGTTTTTTGTCGAGGCCGACCTGGAAAACGTCGAGGACTGCCGCGCGATCATCGAGGCTGCACGCACTCACTTTGGCACCTTGCATGGCCTGGTAAACTGCGCCGGCATGTCCGACCGCGGCACCATCCTCGACACCTCGCCCGAACTGTTCGAGCGTCTGTTTGCAGTGAACGTGCGGGCGCCGTTTTTCCTGATGCAGGAAGCCTTGAAGCTGATGATCAGCACCGGCGTGGAAGGCGCCGTGGTGAATATCCAGAGCGTCACCGGCCACGGCGGGCAATCGTTCTTGAGCGCGTATGCGGCGTCCAAGGGCGCGCTGGCGATCCTGACCAAGAACGTCGCGTTCAGTGCCCTGCGCAACCGTATCCGGGTGAATGGCCTGAACATCGGCTGGATGGACACGCCCCACGAGGATGAGATCCAGCGCCAATACCACGGCGCCGAGGACGGCTGGCTGGAAAAGGCCGAAAGCGCCCAACCCTTCGGCCGCCTGCTCAAACCCGAGGAAGTGGCGCAAAGCGTGGCGTTTTTGCTGTCCCGGGAGTCGGGCATGATGACCGGCGCGGTGATCGACCTGGAGCAAGGCGTGGTCGGTTGCACCGACAGCAGCACCCCGCAACCGCACCAGGCCCTGAGCCTGTCGGGAGGTGTGTGATGTCGGCGTTTGTCACAAGCGACGCCGTGCAACTGGCGGATTTCAGCCGCATCTGCGCGCAACGCGCCACACAGGATGATTACCCGCTGTGCGCTGAGGTGCTGAGCAATGTGCCGATCTATCAGGCCCGCAGCCTGCGTCACACCGACCGCCTGACGGTGATGAATGAACTGCACCGCCTGTTCCGCGATGGCCCGGGCGTGATGGTGGTACGCGGCGCCTACGAAGACCTTGAGGTGGTCGACCGCCATAGCCAGGTGTTCGAGGCGATCTTTGCCAATGAGGCCGCGCAAGGTGTGGCCGCCGACCACTTCGCCAAGGCCGGCAGCAACGGGCGAATCTGGAATTCCCTGCAAAAGGCCGCGTTGCAGTCGCCTGAATCGTTTGTCGAGTACTACGCCAACCCGCTGTTGGGGCTGATTGCCGAGGCGTGGCTTGGCCCGAGTTTCCAGGTCACCGCGCAGGTCAACGTGGTGCACCCCGGCGGCCAGGCGCAGCAGCCCCATCGCGACTATCACCTGGGCTTCCAGACCACCGACGTGGTGGAGCGCTTCCCCCTGCCCCTGCACGTGCTGTCCCAGTACCTGACGCTGCAAGGCGCGGTGGCCCATTCGGACATGCCGCTGGAAACCGGCCCCACCCAGTTGCTGCCGTTTTCCCAACAGTACGCCCTGGGCTACCTGGCGTGGCGCCGTGCGGAATTTATCAACTACTTCCAGCAACACGCCGTGCAACTGCCGCTGAACAAGGGCGACCTGCTGTTCTTCAACCCGGCGCTGTTTCACGCGGCCGGCACCAACCGCACGCCCGACCGCCAGCGCATGGCCAACCTGCTGCAGATCTCCTCGGCGTTCGGCAAACCCATGGAAGCCCTCGACCGCGACCGCATGATGCTGGCGGTGTACCCGGTGCTGCTGGCAAACACCACGCTGGATGCCAGCGCCGTAGAGGCCGTGATCGCCTGCACCGCCGACGGTTACTCATTCCCCACCAACCTCGACACCGACCCGCCCCTGCACGGGCTGGCCCCACAAACCGGGCAGCAACTGATGGTGCAGGCCCTCAACGAACGCTGGCCACTGGCACACTTTGCCGCTGCCGTGGAGCAGCTGCGCGCCAAACGCCAGGCGTGAATCACTCTGTTTTAACAACAACAAAAAATAACGGAGCACCCCCATGAAGAAGCAAGTCCTTGCGGCACTCTTTACCCTGGCGATCACCCCGTGGGCGCTGGCGGATATACGGATCGGCGTGAGCATCGCCCAGGTCGACGATGTGTTCCTCGCGCAGATGCGTGACTACATGGCAGCCCACGCCAAGGAACTGCCCGGCGTGACCCTGCAATTCGAAGACGCCCAGGGCGATGTGGTGCGCCAGCTCAACCAGGTGCAAAACTTCACCGCCCAGGGCATGGACGCGATTATCGTCAACGCCGTGGACACCGCCGCCACGCAGAAGATGACCGTCAATGCCCAGCAGGCCAAGACGCCGCTGGTGTACGTCAACCGCCGCCCGGAGTTCAAGGACGTGCCGGCTGGCGTGGGGTATGTCGGCTCCGACGAGATCAAGGCCGGTGAGATCCAGATGCGCTACCTGGCGGAAAAAATGGGCGGCAAGGGCAACCTTGCGATCATGCTCGGGCTGCTGTCCAACAACGCCACCCACAACCGCACCCAGGGCGTGAAGAACGTGCTCAAGGAGTACCCGGGCATCAAGATCGTCGAGGAACAAAGCGCCGAGTGGCAGCGCAGCAAGGCGATCGACCTGATGAACAACTGGATCGTCTCGGGCACCAGGATCGATGCGGTTGCCGCGAACGCGGATGAAATGGCGATTGGCGCGGCCATGGCGATCAGCCAGGCGGGCATGCAGCCGGGCAAGGACATCCTGGTCGCCGGCAGCGACGGCGGCGCCGCAGGGTTGGATGCCGTAAAAAAAGGCCAGTTGCTGGTGACGGCGTACCAGGACAACAAGGGCCAGGCCGTGGGCGCCATCGACCTAGCGGTGAAGATGGTGAAGAAACAACCCTACACCGCTGAACTGACCATCCCTTACCAGCAGATCACCAAGGACAACTACCAGGCCTTCCTCAACCCATAATCCCCCCAGCCCCCCTGTAGGAGCTGGCTTGTCGAATCGTCGCACCGCAGCGATGGCGGTCCATCAGTTAAACAACCATTGCCTGACAGACCGCTATCGCTGGCAAGCCAGCTCCTACATTGAATCAACGATGCACACTCCAAGGCCGAACTGGCAGGCCACACCTACCCCATACGCCAACGTGCGCCAGGGCTGCCACCTCTTCAGATAGGCCACTGTGTGCGTCACGCGCGCCAGGGTGAAACCGCCGCACAGCCAAAAGAAGGCGACGCTGTCATCCCCCAACACCACACATAACCCACCCAACACAAAAAACAGCGGGATATTCTCCAGATCATTCGCCCAAGCCCTCGCCGCCCGGGCAACCTGGGGCAGTTCTTCTGGCTGGGCCGCACGCTTGAAGAACGCCGCGTCTTCCCGATGGGTAAACGCCAAGCCCCGTAACCGGAAGTACCCCTGGTAGCAGGAAATCGCAAACATCTTCAGGCACAGCAACAGCACACACAGCGCATACACCTTCAGCAGGTCATTCATCGCGGCCTCCATTCACCACCAGATACAACAGCGGCCCCACCGAAACGAACACCGCCGTCAGCACAAAGTAAGGCACCAACGACGCCACCGAGCGCCCACGCCGGCGGGCATCCCGGTACATCCACACGCACGCCAGCACCGCCATCAGATAAAGGTCGATGACCACCTGGGCGGTGTCGGGCCGTGACATCAGTTCCAGCCCGAACGCCAACAACGATTGCTGCGCCGTCAGCATCGTGGCCAGGGTGTACAGCGAAAAGCCGAGCAATGCGGCGAGGGCGAGATAAGGTCTGCGCATGGCGTCTTCCTTGGAGTGATTGAGGCCCACCCTAGTGATAAGGTGACGGCCCTCGCAATGACCTCGGAGGTCATCAAACCCTCATGGACACCCCCACTCCCGCGGGCGAACTGCTGCGCCAGTTGCGCCGCAACGCCAAGCTCAGCCAGCTGGACCTGGCCCTGATCACCGGTGTTTCCCAGCGCCACCTCAGTTGCATCGAAACCGGGCGTGCCAAGCCCAGCGCTGGCACGCTGCACCGGGTGTTGACGGCCCTGGATGCGCCGCTGGAACACGCCAATCGAGTGTTCTTTGCCGCCGGCTACGCCCCGCGTTACGCGGCCACCCCGCTCGCCTCGCCCGCCATGGCGGCGGTACGTGAAGCAGTCCACCACGTGTTGCATGCCAACAACCCCGCTCCGGCGATTTTGCTGGGCAGCCACTGGGAAGTGCTGGCGGCGAATGCCAGTGCTGGGGTGCTGTTCGGGCTGGTCGGCCTGCAAGCGGACGCGGCCGATGGCTTGAACCTGCTCACCACCCTGCTGCAACCGAGTGGCCTGGGCGACCACCTGATCAATGCCGAGGAGATCCGCACCCTCGCCTGGCAACGAGCAACCCGCGAAGCACTGGGCAACCCCGAACTGGCTGCGTTACTGGCCACCTTGCCGGTGCCCGACAGCACCGAGCTGCCCGCGCAAATGCCGCCGTTGGTGCTCACACACATTCGCTCAACCCAGGGCGAGCTGAACTTCCTGTCGACCTTCACCACCTTTGGCATGCCCCAGGACATCACCCTGACCTCGCTGCGAATCGAACACCTGATTCCCGCCGACGAGCACACCTGGCAGGTCATGCGTGCGGCCTATGCCGACCATGCGGCGCTGGTTTTGTGAAATATCTGTACGTAGACTGCCGCCATACCTCCCACTTGAAGGCGGCGAAAAAAACGTGATGCAAGTTACCGAAGTCTCCATTGCCCAATTGCGCGCTGCGCTGGAAACCGGCCAGACCACTGCCGTTGAACTGGTCCAGGCGTACCTGGCGCGGATCGATGCCTACGATGGCCCGCAGACCGCGACCGCACTGAACGCCGTGGTGGTGCGCAACCCCCAGGCCCTGGAAGAAGCCCGGGCCTCCGACGCGCGCCGGGCCAAGGGCGAAACCCTCGGGCCCTTGGATGGCATCCCGTATACCGCCAAAGACAGCTACCTGGTCAAGGGCCTCACAGCCGCTTCGGGCAGCCCGGCATTTGCCAAGCTCACCGCCCATCGTGACGCCTTCACCATCGAACGCCTGCGCGCCGGTGGCGCCATCTGCCTGGGCAAGACCAACATGCCGCCGATGGCCAATGGCGGCATGCAGCGTGGCGTCTATGGTCGCGCCGAAAGCCCGTATAACGCCAATTACCTCACCGCTCCGTTTGCCTCCGGCTCCTCGAATGGCGCCGGTACCGCCACCGCCGCCAGCTTTGCCGCGTTCGGCCTGGCGGAAGAAACCTGGTCGAGCGGTCGCGGCCCGGCCTCCAACAATGGCCTGTGCGCCTACACCCCATCCCGTGGGGTGATTTCGGTGCGCGGCAACTGGCCGCTGACGCCGACCATGGACGTGGTGGTGCCCTACGCCCGCACCATGGCCGACCTGCTGGAAGTGCTCGACGTGGTGGTGGCCGAAGACCCGGACACCCGTGGCGACCTGTGGCGCCTGCAGCCTTGGGTGCCGATCCCGAGCGTGGCCTCGGTGCGCCCGGCGTCCTATGCCGAATTGGCCGCTGGCAGCGCCGCCCTAGCCGGCAAGCGTTTCGGTGTGCCGCGCATGTACATCAATGCTGACCCTGAGGCTGGCACCAGCGAAAAGCCCGGGATTGGCGGGCCAACCGGGCAAAAGATCAACACCCGTGCCTCTGTGATTACATTGTGGCAAGCCGCACGCCAGGCGCTGGAAGCGGCCGGCGCCGAAGTGATCGAGGTGGATTTCCCACTGGTCTCCAACTGCGAAGGCGACCGCCCTGGCGCGCCAACGGTGTTCACCCGGGGCCTGGTGTCCAAGGAGTTCCTGCACGATGAGCTGTGGGAACTGTCGGCCTGGGCCTTCGATGATTTCCTGCGCGCCAACGGCGACCCGACCTTGAACCGCCTGGCGGATGTGGACGGGCCGAAGATCTTCCCTCACGACCCGGGCACCCTGCCCAACCGTGAAGACGACCTGGCCGCTGGCATGGACGAATACGTACGCATGGCCCAGCGCGGCATCACCCCCTGGAATGAAATCAGCACCGTGCCGGACGGTTTGCGCGGCCTGGAACAAACCCGCCGCCTGGACCTGGAAGACTGGATGGACACCCTGGGGCTGGACGCCGTGCTGTTCCCCACCGTGGCCGACGTGGGCCCGGCGGATGCCGACGTCAACGAAGCCTCCGCCGACATCGCCTGGAGCAACGGCATCTGGGTGGCCAACGGCAACCTCGCGATCCGCCACCTGGGCGTGCCGACCGTGACCGTGCCGATGGGCGTGATGGCGGACATTGGCATGCCGGTGGGCCTGACGTTTGCGGGGCGTGCCTATGATGACTCCACCTTGCTGCGCCTGGCGGCCGCCTATGAAGCCACCGGCAGCAAACGCCAGATCCCACCCCGCACCCCGGCACTGACCACGGACTAACACGGTCCTTGTATGAGCCGGCTTGCCGGCGATAGCGGTCTGTCTGATTCACCGCCATCGCTGGCAAGCCAGCTCCTACAGTTGGATCGTGTCTCACCTCAAACCACATGCTGAACACGGTCCTTGTAGGAGCCGGCTTGCCGGCGATAGCGGTCTGTCTGATTCACCGCCATCGCTGGCAAGCCAGCTCCTACAGTTGGATCGTGT